>NZ_VSZO01000001.1:346534-693069 GCF_008312935.1 Roseiconus lacunae
AGTTCGGCAAACATTCAAAAGAATACGCTGGAAGTCAAAGTCGAGATTCTCGCCCCGCCAGAAACGCTACGGCCGGAAATGTTGGTGACGGCGACTTTTCTGGCACCTGAGTTAGTTAACCGTACGGAACCACTCGCCGACGCGCGACAGATCTTTGTCCCAAAATCCTTGGTTCGATCTGGCGACGAGGGGGACTTTGTTTGGATCGTCGATAGCGAAAACAAAGCGATCCGCCGCGTGGTCGAAACCGGAGCGTCTGGTGACGACGGTTTGATCTTGGTGACGTCGGGGTTGATGGTGACCGACAAGCTGATCAGCTCGCACGTCGAGACGATTCGCGACGGGGCCTACGTGACGCTTCGCGGTGAAGACCTACAATTAGGAGTCGAGTAGCAATGCCATTAGTCGAACTACGTCGGGTAAGTAAACGATTCACCAAAGGGGACGAGACCATCGTACCTTTGGACGATGTTTCGCTTTCGATTCAGGAAGGTGAGTTTGTTTCTCTGATGGGCCCCAGCGGGACGGGAAAGAGCACGCTGCTCAATTTGGTCAGCGGGATCGATCGACCGGACGCCGGTGAGATCGAAGTTGCCGGAACAGAGATCACCAATTTGTCGAGAAGCCGGTTAGCCGATTGGCGTGCGACCAATTTGGGTTACATCTTTCAAACACACAATTTGATCCCGGTTTTAACCGCATATGAGAACGTCGAACTGCCCACGCTGCTGCTAAAGCTCTCTGCATCTGAACGTCGTCAACGTGTCGAATTAGCTCTCGAAGCCGTCGGGCTTTCTGATCGGGCGGATCATTATCCGCGACAACTCTCCGGTGGACAAGAACAACGGGTTGGAATCGCGAGGGCAATCGTAGCCCACCCGAAAGTCGTCGTCGCTGATGAACCGACCGGCAGTCTTGACGGAACAACGAGTGCCCAAGTTCAACAATTGCTGCAACGCCTCAATCAAGAACTGGGGATTACCTTGCTGATGGTTACCCACGACTCAGAAGTTGCGAGGATCGCGACAAGACAATTGACACTGGATCGTGGCAAGTTCCTCGAAGCCGTGACGATGACTTAGCCCGGGAAAGTTTTGAAAGGAGTGCTTCGTCAAAACCAAAGCTTTCGGTTCGCTTGTCAACCGAAGGCGTTAGCCACGGATACTGGAACGAAACCGCTGTTACCCAAAATCGGCGGCTCAAACCATTCGGCTAAACCTCGTGTCACTGGGTTGCGAAATACGAGGCGTTGTGCTTCACCAATTTGCAAGACACTGAATGGTTCTCAAACGCGAATCCTGACGCAACTCGATTAGTGCCCACCTCACTCGAGTGCGTCACTTCAAAAAGTGAATGCGATGTGGAAGTATGTTCTTAAGACGTTGTGGCGACACCGAAGTCGGACGCTATTGACCGTTTCTGGTTCGATGGTGGCGATGTTCGTGTTCTGCTTCGTCGGTGCCGTCCAGCACGGATTGGATCGATTGACAAGTGGCGCCGAAGCGGATCGAAACTTAATTGTTTTTCAAGAGAATCGATTCTGCCCCACGAGCAGTCGACTGCCGGAAGACTATGCGCGGCAAATTAAAAAGATCGACGGTGTCAATGAAGTCATGCCCATTCAAGTATGGACAAACAATTGCCGTGCCAGCCTGGACATTGTCGTTTTCAACGGGGCGTCTCCCGAACAGGTTCGAGCGACGCGGCCCTTGAAGTTACAGGACGGATCATGGCAGGTATTCTATTCTCGTCGCGACGCGGCAATCGTTGGAAAGAACGTGGCCAAACGCCGCGGGCTCGATGTTGGCGATCAATTTTCGATCGGTGATCTTTCGGTGCATGTTGCGGGAATCTTTTCCTCGGAGGTTCCGTCCGAAGAAAACCTGATTTACACCGGTCTGGAGTTTTTGCAGTACACACGCGGAGTCGACGCGGCGGGATTGGTGACACAGCTCGAAGTTTCTCTCGCCGACACTGCCGATCCCGATGTGGTCGCTTCCGAAATCGATCTTCGCCTTCGCGCCGGCCCAGTTGCGACGAAAACCCGGCGCAAAGGCGCGTTCCAAGCCAGCACGTTGTCGGACTTGGTCGACCTGATAGGATTTGCCCACTACCTCGGCTATGCCTGCATCGGTTTGGTGCTTTCGTTGGTTGCGACAACAACCGTGATGAGTGTCCAAGATCGAATTCAGGAATACGCGGTTTTACAAACGATCGGTGTCCGGCCGCTACGAACGATGCGGCTCGTATTGGCGGAAAGTATCCTGTTGTGTTTTGCGGGCGGATCGATCGGGACCGTGATCGCGATGCTTACGCTGGCAACCGCAGGATTGGCGATCGGTGCCGAAGGTGCGACGATCGCATTTCGTCCCTCGGCGGAACTGATGGTTCAAAGTATCGTCGTCTCAGTCTTCGTCGGCGCGATCGCTGGTTTCGCCCCCGCAGTTCAAGCGGCAACGGTACCGATCGCGACGGCTCTACAAAAAGAATAGGTGCACCCAAGACCAGAATGGCCAGACCGTAGACGCCAACCCGGCTATATGACCGGACCATCGCGATGTTCGGGTGAATTCATCAACCAACGCTGCACATAACTAAACAAGCTTTCGCCGACTTGCATTTCGTCCCCGGTCACGACATCGGCACCGGCCGTTTTAAAATCATCGCGATAAGCTTCGTAACGCGTTCGGACGATGATGTGGACGTGGGGAGCGCGGCAGCGGATGGTATTAAGTATCAACAACGCCGACTTGTGATGTGGGATCGTGATCACAACCACCTGACACTCCGCCAGTCGAGCATGCTCGATGACCTCGGTTTGTGTCGCATCACCGATCTCGGCGTGGAATCCGAGTTGCTTTGCCTTTCTCACCCCAGCCTGATTGAGGTCCAGTACCAGTACCTTGATATCCCGATCGATCAATCCTTGAGAGGCGATTTGACCGGCCGGACCAAAACCGATGATCGCAACGTCCGGAGGATCTGGCCGTTGATTTGTTCCGGCCAACGGAGTTCCCGACGTCCCAAATCGCTGAGCGATCCAGTTGCCAAACTGGGGTGCGACAGGCACCAACATCGCACTCAGAAAGAACGAAACGATCGCCGCGGAGACGACCATCCCATACGTCGATTCCGAAACCACTCCACCAGACCTGCCGATCGCCCCGAGAACGAATGCGAACTCGCCGATTTGGGCTAAACATAAACCAGTCGCGGCGGCGACGCGGGTGGTTTGACCGAGCAGCACAAAGATCACCCAGATCACCGCCAACTTGCCAACGATGATCAATGCCACGACCAACGCGACCCAGTGCGCGTGGGTCACAATCCAAATCGGATCCGCGACCATGCCGGCCGAACTAAAAAACAGCGTCAGCAAAACCACTTGCAGGGGGGCGACGTCGGCGCGTACTTGAGTCGCGAATGCCGAACTTCCCAAGAGCATTCCGGCGACGAAAGCTCCCAACGCCGGCGAGATCCCAACGGCATGGGACGCCCAGGCGGCCCCTAGCCCGGTGACGACGGCAAAGATCGCGGTCAGTTC
The DNA here is from genome assembly GCF_008312935.1 of Roseiconus lacunae. Classification (NCBI taxonomy): domain Bacteria; kingdom Pseudomonadati; phylum Planctomycetota; class Planctomycetia; order Pirellulales; family Pirellulaceae; genus Roseiconus; species Roseiconus lacunae. Next base: position 350,079 of record NZ_VSZO01000001.1, read on the forward strand.
ACGATTGCGATGCAATGTCAGCGTGCCCAACGCGATCACCGCGACTTTGTTCAATGCAAACAAGCCTAGGATTAGACCGGCTGCCATCAAGATTAACTTGATAACGTTCCAAGCGATCTCGCCCGAATCACCTTCGCCTCCAAGGATCGTCATCAATAGCGCGAGTGGAACGACAGCCATGTCCTGGGTCAGCAAAACCCCCAAGCTATTGTTTCCATGGGGCATCTCAATTTCGCTGCGTTCCATCAAAATACGCAGCACAACCGCCGTACTGCTCAAGGCAATCATGGTCCCGAACGCGATCGCCTCACGGACCGACATGCCAAAGAGTTTTGCCCCCGCGAATCCCAAAAAAATCGTGAGTACGACTTGGGCGCCCCCCCCAAGTATCGGTTTCGTGCCAAGTTTTTTCAGACGGGTGACGGAGAATTCCAGACCTAAGCTGAACAGCAGAAGCGCAACCCCCAGCTCGGCGATCGCTTCGATCTCATGCTCCGATCCAACGGCGTGAATGCTTCCCGGTCCGCCAAGCAGCATGCCTGCGAGCAAATAACCAACGATCGGGCTTTGCCCAAAGCGAGAGAACGCCCCACCGATCAGCAATGACGCTCCGAGAAGCACCACTACGTCTTGCAAAATTGTCCACAGGTCCACTGCTGTCTCCGCGATAAACCTCCCCGAAAACCATCAGTCGGATATGCCGCCCCACGATTAGCGCCGTCGTCGTCGGCTCGCGTACTCGGGTGCATCCGTATCGGGTCAGTTCTTAAATCATCATCGAATTTTTGGAAATCATCGCTGGCGGGGACACCGCCGATGAAAATGTAGATGATGGGACAGGTCGAACGCTATCCAGTGACTGCAATTCTTATTGCTGGCTGAAGGTCAATCCGCGTAGCGAATCGTCTCCGCTACCATCGATCACCGCGTTCAGTGCGCCGGTCAATAGATAGCCGTCGATCTTTGCCTTGGCAATCGCCAAATCACCACGAGATTGGACGTAGGATAAATTCGTATCGAAATACGTTCGGCGAGTGACGAGCAATTGAATGAAATCTTGCTCTCCGGCACGGTAAGCTTCTTCGGCAAGATCGACAGATTGCTGCGCGGCGGGAAGTAGTTCCCCCGAGTACATCTTTACCGCTTCGGCAGCTCTTTCGTATTCGCCAGCCGCTTCGGCCAATCGCGACCGGATCGCGTGATCAACCCGTTCGGCTTCCTGAATTGCACGACAATACTCTGCCTTGGCCGCGGCGATGTTTCCCTGGTTTTTGTTGAACACAGGAATCGGCGCACCCGCCTGAACATTGATTAAGCCATGACCACCGGTGGCGTAGTCGACACCGGTGCCGACCTGGAACATCAAGTTTGGCAGTGGCTGGGCTTCGTGTCGACGGACGGCCAACGAGGCTTGACGGATACGAGCGTGAGCGGCGGAATACTCTGGGCTTGAAGCGACAATCGTATCGGCCAGCGATACCCAATCAAGCATCTCAGGTTCCGCCGGTAAGTTGTCTTGGGTGACCCCCGTTAACACTCGATTAGGAGTCCCACAGACGGCGGCGATCTGACGTAGCGTGGCTCGCAACGTCGCCGATTTTTGCTGACGGTCGAGTTCAAGTTGTTTTAGCTGAACTCGCGTTTGAAGCACGTCGATTCGTGTGCCTTCGCCGACTTCATAGCGTTTTTCGGCAAGCTCGACCCCACGTTCGAGCTGTCTTGCGAATGCGGTGATCAATTCGAGCTGTTGTTGCAATTGGACGCTGTCGTAAAACAACGTTTTCAGATCGGTGGTGACCCGCATCTTTTGCGCTTCGAGCTCTTGCAGTTGTGCCCGCAGGGCTTCGTTCAGTACGGCGCGATTGAGTTGCAGCTTGTTGCCGGTGACGATTTCTTGATCGATGAAGATCAAGTGCTGGTCCGTACCCTTATCGGCAAGTTGTTGCCCTTGGTAACCGACGATCGGGTTGGCATAAAGCGAGACCTGCGTGCGATATCCTGCCGCCTTCTGTGTGGTGGCCGCCAGTTCGGCAATCGCGGGATTACGTCTGAACGCGACCGCGATCAACTCATCTAACGAGGCGACGCTTTGATCGAACGTTGCAACGTTCGCTTCGTCGAATTCAATCGGCTGGGGATCACTGACACCATCCATCACCGAGTGATTCGACGGCGTGGCCTGTTGAGCAAGTAGATCGGAAAACGGTGATTCTTTTTCGTCGGAGTAATTTGTCAATCGAATCTTGGCGACATCCTCATCGGTGGTCTCGCCGGTAACCTTCGCTGCGCTCGGCACTCCGCCCGTGTCCGGTGAATGGAAGCCGCGTATTGCGTTGGCTTGTGCTAGGTTAGTCCGCACGTCGGTCGTTGGCGACACGACCGAAGAAGTTCGGCCCGTGGGCATCATGCCGCAGCCAGAGCAAAGGCAAACCAACCCACCGGCCATCAGTTTCGTAACGTTGCGTTTCATTCGAATTCATCCGTGAATCATCTTTGAATTGAAAAGGTCCTCGTCCAAGATAGGCACTTGCTGGACGGCTAAACCTGCAACACCAAAGGGCTCGAACAGGAAAGGCGAAGTCGAAGAGGCGGTGGGTGTGGATTTCTTCTTGAACCGACCGCTGGCAAGACAATGCTCCGAAGGGCACCGTTCGCGACGGAATGGGTCGCGACAGAAGAACATGTGAGTTGAAACGTAACCGCGGGCTGAGCCGGGGTGGCTGGCGAAGACAAACAACGAGGGCATCTCCCGTTGCAGTGACCTTCATCATGCCCATGCGAACAATACGATCCACGCAACGATTTCGTATCAGCATTCGACAAACGCATTAGACGCATTGACTTTGAAGTGCACCGATGTGCCACACTGCCATGATCGCTATGGCCGAGCGTTCTACAGTTGGACGATCGCGCGAAACAATGCGCGCTGTGATGACACGGCACCGCTTGCATAGGAAAGCAGCCGACGACCAACGTGACTGCCAGCAGGCGTACGAGCGTCTGGTTCTGAATCGGTGGTGCCATCGCATTCTATCGAGGTCGAACGGTCTACAGGTCGGTCGGATAGCCTGAATCGCCGTGTGTCGCGGGCTGTCTTCTTGAATGGCCGAAGGCCCCGGCGACTTTCGCTTCGGCCCGACCCCAATTCCGAATCGCGTGTTTCGCCACAATTAAGAACGTCGGGCATGATCCGTCAGTCCCGGTGACTGTGGAACAGTCGACGTCATCGGCCAAACGTCATGTGAATATCAACCGAACTACCGAAGGGACAATTCGGGTTTGCGGCTCGCGCAGAATCCCTTCTCGCAACGATTTCACGAACACCAATCGGGGCGCTCGAGATCTATTCCATCAAACTCCAAGATTGACTAGTGGATTGATCGGTCGATCGCTTGTCCGGGATGCAACGGAAGCGAGGAATGTCGGGGATTTCACTGCGATTGCCAGATCAGCAGTTCCGGTTGTTCCAGTTCCTTTGGGGAGAATTGCCCGATCACGCGAAAGAAACTTCCAGTTGCGAAATCGAGCTTTCCGTCGCCGTTGAAATCACCTTTGATGACAGACAGGTGGTCGTGAAACTGACCTTCCAAGCGAGAGGGCGTATAACTTCCGTCATCGTTACAGGTATACAGCACCAGCGGTGAAGAACCTTGCTTGACCCAGCCAACCGAGACGTCTCGGGGAAGCAATGCGACGGCGACCACATCCATGTCACCGTCGGAATCAAAGTCACCTGCGGTTGCATTGAGCACCCCGGGCATTAAACCGATCTCGTGGCGTTTCATCGGAAGCCGGCCTTCGTTTTCAAGCCACTGAACGGAGTGGAACGGCTTGGCACCACGATCGAAGGAATCTCCGTTGGTATACAGAATGTCGAAGTCTTGATCACCATCCATGTCGACGATCTCGATTCCGCTAGAACCATAAGCTGGATCGGGAGCCGCCCAGATCAATTCGTTAGCGAAGTTGCCTTGACCGTCGTTGCGAAACAATTCAACACGTTCATGCTCTTGACTGATCAACGCAATAAAGTCGAGATCACCGTCGCTATCAAAATCAATCGGTGGCAGATGGACCGTTCCGTGTCGAGGATCGACCTCCTTGGACTCAAACGTAGGCACCCCGTTTACATCGTTACCTTGGTTGACCAGCAAGAAAACATGACCGCTATTTCGCCAACCAAATGTAGCGCATAGCACATCCATGTCGCCGTCATTATCAAAGTCACCGGCGCGAATGTCCGACGGGCGGCTCAGGCCTTCGACCAGCACATGGGTTTTGAACGTTTCGTCCTCTTGAGCTTGCAGCCAGATCATTCGGCCGAGGTCACTATCAGCGGCGTTGAATTCACCAATGTCAGCGACCAACAAGTCACGTCTTCCATCACCGTCCAAATCACAGACATCAATGTGCACCGGTTGAAGAAGCGTCGCTAAACGCTTGATGGCACCATCGCTTCGGTTGGGCCAGTAGGCATTCACTGTTCCCAAACCGATATCGCAGTACAAGATCGCGTGCCCCGGCGATGAAGGCAGTTGCAGATCAAACCAGCCAAGGTGCGTGACCCCCGGTGGGCGGCTGCGTTCGCGAGAGACTTCCGAGCGTTGGTGAGGAAGCGTCGCGGGGGGATAGTTCAATGTCGACGGAAGCGGAAGAGTAAGTTTGTCCGGGGCTTGCAGTTTGAAATACCGTTCAACGTTGATTTGATCAGGCACGTCTAAGTCGGTGCGCCCCGTTTGACGATAGAGATCGAATCCCTGAATGATCTCCATTTCCCATTCGTCCGCCGGAGAACTGGTTGGCCTTGGCATCGCATGGCAGTCCGAACAAAACGCCTTGACTTTGGGGCCGACCGCGTTGATCAATTCAAGTTTGTCACTTGTCAATGCATTCGCCGAGCCTTCGGGCGTCTGCCGAGCGTAGTTGGAGCAACCGACCAGTCCGCCCAAGGTCAAGACACAAAAAACAATTCCGCCGGTCAGACTTGGTGAATACCGCCAACCGAATCGCCAAAACATCGGTTGACTCGTCAGACGACGTCGCACTCTGGGGTAGAATGGGAGGCTCAAATGATCGATCTCTTTAGTCACTAAACTTGATTTAATTGACGGTTTCGTACGCGTGAATGTCTCCAAAGCTCTTCTTATCTTACGTCAACGCCGTGAATTCGTCTTGTCGCTTCTTGCGATTGTGGCATTCGCCTTGATTCCGTCCGGCTGCGACAAAAACGGGCCCGATGCCGGGGGGCAAAATCAAGGTCAAACCGGTGTCGGACCAAAGTATGTCAATCCCGAAGGAAGTCTCAAAATTGCCTCCCGGAACCGCAACTGGACAGAAGCTTTTGCGGCGGCTGAATACTTGGCCGACCAGTCAAGAGCCGATCAGACAGGCCTCGGTGAACTTACCCCCGAAGTTCTCGTGTTGATGGCCCGTGCCGCCCATGAAGTCGGGCAATCGGACACTTCGACGCAGTGGCTAATGGCAGCCTGCGAGAACGAATCGTACCGCAGTGCCACGCGCGTTCGCCAAGCGATGATTGCGATGATCGGTGTCGGCCGGTTTCATGAAGGCTTGGCGATGCTCGAAGCCGCCGTCAAAGCCAACCCCGATCAACATGAAACCCGTCGCTGGTTGTTTGATTTTTATATCGGCGCCGAAGACCGCGTCGCGGCACTGAAACATGGCCGTTACCTGGTCCGCCACCGAAAAATTGATGTCGAGTTGTTGCAATCGATCAGCAATACCGAACGACGGTTTCTCGACCCCACCCCGCTCGCAGAAATGATGGAGCGAAATCCTGAGGACAAGCGCCCGTTGATGGGGGGGGCCAAGCAAGCCTTTGATCAAAGTCGCTTCGAAGAAACCGTCAAGACCCTTCGAGAAATCACCGCAGCCCACCCGGACTACTTACCGGCACAGGCGCTCCTGGGGCAATCGCTTAGCGCGGCTGGCCGAATCAACGAGCTCCGACAATGGGCGGCATCTCAGCCCGCAGGCATCGAAGACTATCCCGGTTACTGGATTGCCTTGGGCGATTGGTCACGGGCCAACAACGATCAGGACGGCGCACTGCGAGCGTTCGCCGAAGCGGCGATCAGTCAAGATCCCGATGTCGTACAAGTCTGGACACGTCTCGCGACACTGCTCGCCGCCGCCCGAAACGAACTCTCCGATGTCGATGACGAAGTGGTCGAAGCGGTCAACCGTCGAGCACAAATGCTTGGCCGATTGCAGCAACTCAAAGATCGCTTCACGCGAACGGGCGGTATCTCGCGGTCCATTGTCATCGACCTAGCCAAAACACTCGAGCAGCTCGGACGCCTTTGGGAAGCGGAGGCATGGGCATCGATCGCGACCACCCTCCCCGAAGATGAATCGGTGGATGTCGACGGTTATCGCATGTCGCTAGTCCGGCGTCTTCGACAAGAGACGCCGTGGCAGTTGCCATCCGAATTTCCGCCGATGTCACAGCTCGCACAAAATCGTCCGTTGCCGGCGATCGAAAGCGTGGTATCGGCAAAGTCAACGCGAATCGTTCCAAGCTCAGACGACAAGACAGATACCAACCTCAGTCAACACGACTCACCCTGGCGGCTCGATGACGAAGCGGAGCAACGTGGGCTTCGCTTTTGGGGACGAACCGCCGATACGCTAGACCAACCCGGCATCATGCTTTACCAAACGCTTGGTTGTGGTGGCGGAACGATCGATTTTGATCTTGACGGGAACAGCGACCTTTACCTTGTCACGGCCGGCGGGACGCCTCCCGCGTCCGACAGCAAGCCGAACGAGCTGTTTCGTAATTTGGACGGGCAATTTGTTCCTGCCGGGACGACGTCACTGAGCAACGATCGTGGCTTCGGGCAAGGTGTCGCCGTTGGCGATGTCAATGAAGATGGTTTTGCCGACCTTCTCATTCTCAACTATGGCCCCAACCGTCTGCTAATCAACCAAGGCGACGGTACTTTCATTGATGCGAATGATCGATTGCCACAAGAACCAAACGACGAATGGTCCAGCAGCGCGGCGATCGCCGATTTGGATCACGATGGGATCTCCGACATTATCGTCGTCAATTATTGCGCAACGCTCGATCCGGTGACAAAATCATGTTCCGTTGACGGAACGGAAATGGTTCGGTCATGCTCTCCGGTGATGTTCGCAGCCCAGCCAGATCGCTTCTTGCAAAACGATGGTACGGGACGCTTTATCAACGCGACGGAACAATGGGAAGCAACTTCAAACGACCCCGGACGAGGACTCGGTATTGTCGTCGGTGACCTCGATGGCAGCGCTGGAAACGAAGTGTTCATTGCCAATGACATGACGGCCAACCACTACTGGAGTTCTGTTTCTCAAGCTTCTCCATCGAAAACGGAAGATGTATCTGATTTCGCACTGCGCGAGTCTGCGATGCTGCGTGGACTTGGCGGTGACGATCGAGGCATTCCGATGGGGTCGATGGGCATCGCGACTGCCGACCTCGATCGCGACGGTGACCTTGATCTGTATGTGACCAACTTTTCTAAAGAAACGAACACGTTGCACATGCAAACCGCCGGCGGGGTTTGGCAAGACCGAACCAGCGCGGCCGGACTTGTCGAAGACACCCGTCCGTTGGTGGCGTTTGGGACCGAGGCGATCGACTTGGAAAACGACGGGAGCCTCGAATTGGTCGTCACGAATGGGCACGTCGACTTGTTTTCTCGGGGGAGCGAGAAAGCGATGTACGATCAACCGGCGCAGATCTTTCAAAGAGGTGAATCCGGTCGTTATTCCAACGGCGCTCGCGACTCGATCGGGCAGTACTTTGCCAAGACACATGTCGGCCGCGGCCTTTGGACAATCGACGTTAACCGAGACGGTTTACTCGACTTCGCCGTCACTCACCAAACCGAACCGACCGCACTGATCGTCAATCAAGGGTCATCGGATCATGATTGGGTACGATTGATTCTCAAAGGAACACGATCTTCGCGCGACGCCATCGGCGCGACTGTGAAAATCAAAGCCGGTGAAACCGTTTTCACTGCGTTTCGACTTGCCGGTGACGGGTATCAGTGCAGTAACGATCCCGCCATTCATGTCGGACTCGGTCAACTTGACCAAACCGAAGTCGAAGTCGAGATCGTGTGGCCCGACGGGACCGTTGAGTCGTACCCCGGCATACCCGCCGGAACAGAAACGGTCCTGGTTCAGCATCCCGAAGAACCGGTTCAGTAGCGCGAAGAACCAGCCGGGCGGAACTGACGGCGACGTCAACAAAAAACTTCTCATTGATCAGTCACGTGTTCACTTTCGCCGAGACAACGAGATGGACTTTCGTAGCGGATGGGTACAAGCCGCTAGATCGGATGTGGCAAACGAGGCGTCAATTCGTTTCATGCTTCGCTTAGGCTTGCAGAGCATGTCACAAGCCAGGCTGGCCTAGGTGTCTGAGTTCGGCCCCATTGAGAGCGAAGGGAGAGGTGCCTTCCGTTGCTTGTTGGCACCTCAACATAGCGTCGGCCAAACCAAATCTCGGTCGCCGCTAAGTGGCTGTTTTTGAACCACTTAGATGACTGACCGATGCCCCGATCTTTATGCGCAAATTCAAGGAATCGCAAGGCAATGAGACAAGACAGTCTCCTAATGTCGACCCATGATGTCGACGTGCGGTGCCCGATCGTAGGCTGATCACACCGTATGTAGAGGCGGACCGAAACGCATGAGTTCCCAGCTCATGTAAACCTTCATCATCGAGTCGGATCGATCAACGATCGGCTTTATGTGAACGATCAACTTTCACTTCGGATCACCTCATGGCTCAATCCAGAAATCGAAACCACGGTTTCACTCTTGTTGAATTGCTCGTCGTAATCGCCATCATTGGCGTTCTTGTCGGCTTACTGTTGCCGGCCGTTCAAGCGGCTCGTGAAGCCGCCCGACGCATGAGTTGCAGCAACAACTTCAAGCAGATCGGACTCGCAGTTCACAACTACCATTCTGCTTATAAGGCAATGCCGACGCACGGCAGCGGAACTGACGATGGATCAGACTCGTTGTTCAACTCGTACTGGTACCAACAGAGTGATGCTTACAACTGCAAGATGCTGAGCGTTTTTGTCGGGCTGACACCGTTCTTCGAACAGCAAGGATTGTGGGATCAGATATCCAATCCGATGGACTATGATTCAGACGGTGTGATCGACTTCCCTTCAATGGGGCCGTCCAACGAAGAAGTCAACTACGCACCTTGGTCGACCGAAATCCCGATGCTGCGATGCCCGAGTGACCCCGGTGTTGGCCTTCCAGCACTAGGACGCACCAACTATGCGGTCAGCCTTGGCGATGCCGGATTCGAGCTCCAGTTCGGCAACCTTTCGGTCTGGCTTCATCCCGAAGCCGAACAGTCCGCACAATCCAATGCCTCCCATCGCGGCGCATTTGTTTTGCACCGACAATTAAAGTTCCGGGATGTCATTGACGGACTTTCTAACACCATTTGTATGGGCGAAATCCTCACCGACCTGGGCGACAACGACGTGCGAACGATGCCGCTGAATTCATCCGGTGGTGCGAACCCCATCGAAAACCCCAGCCATTGTCGCGAACTGGGATTCATCGATCCCGAACGCCCCGGTTTCTGGGGCCCCGCGGCTCCGGCGCGAGCAGCGGACACGAATACCCGCGGTGCCCGATGGGCCTCAGCTTGGAATCCATTCACGGCCTTTAATACCATCCTGCCACCTAACCGCGAGTTTTGCACGTCGACCAATTGGGCCAATGCCGAGGTCTTCCCGGCAGCAAGTCGTCACCAAGGCGGCGTTCACATTCTGCTTTGTGATGGTTCGGTTCAGTTCGTAACCGACTCAATCGAGGCGGGGAATTCGAACAACCCCGTCGTCCGTCGTGCCGCCGACGGAGGAACCGCGAACTACTTACCGGGAAACCCAAGTCCCTACGGATTGTGGGGCGCACTCGGGACCCGCGCCGGCCGCGAGGTCATCGATCAAGCGTTGTAATTCTTTCGATGACAGTTTCTTCAGCTACGGCGCAGCGGGTTAATTTTCGCTGCGCCTGAAATCTCTTTAATAACCAATCATGCGGAGAACCGTTTTCATGCAATGGATTCAATCGATGTCAAAGGGATACGTCACTCATCCCTTCCCTCCTTCACGCCTGCGACACACATTGATCGTCGGGCTCTTCACGGCGGTCTTCGCCGGTTGCGGAAGCTCGGGGGCAACAAACGTCGCCGAGAACGCCGATGAAGAAGCGGTCACGGCGTACAAAGAAATGGTCGAAAAGGACGCCCAGTCGATGGCCCCTCCGGTTCGCTAATCGATTACTTCCGACCACGTCGGTGCTATCGACGGGGCTGCAGATGGATGAGGGGCAAGACGCACCATAAGGAGACGTCCAACACGTTTTCCTTATGCCTCCACCTTGACCACACCTTAACTCGAACGTGTCGCTTGGTACGTCGCACGATACTCGCGCGGGGACAAACCCGTTGCTTGCTTGAACTGCCGCGTGAAAGCGCTCTGGTCTGAATAGCCGACATCGAGCGCGATCGTCGCGATCGATTTGTCGGTCTGTTGTAATCGACGTTGGGCGACGTCGATTTTGAGTTGAATGATCCACTGTCCCGTTGTCAGGCCAAACACGCGTCGCATTCGGCGATCGAGTTGATAACGGGACATGTTGGCGATCGTCGCCATGTCACTGACCGAAACCGATCTTGCAGTGTGCATCCTGGCATAGTTGATCGCGTCGGCAAGATGTTGAAATTCATCGGTGTCAACGTCAGGGATCTTGACGTCTTGAGAGACGCCGACCAACCCGACGATTGTCCCATCGGATTCACGTAGCGGCATCTTGGTCGTCAAACACCAACCGGTTTCTAAAGTCGGATAGACATGGAGTTCGAGTTGTGAGGTCAAGGTCTGTCCCGAGGCTAACACCCGGTCATCTTGTTCTTCATAGCGTTCTCCGAGCGGTGGACGCAGTAGCTGCGTCGGTCGCTTGCCGATCAAATCAGATTTATGTTTCTTGCCGCACCGGCTGACAAGCGTTTGGTTGACAACGACATACTGGCCGCCGTCGTTTTTGACGAAAAAAACGACGTCATGCAGGTGGTCGAAAAGCTCTTCGCCGGTAAACGGCTGGCCGAGTCGATTGAATAGGTCGGGGATCATCTCTGTGCGGCGAAAATTATGCGCATTTTCAAGTTGTAGGCACACTAGGGGTAAAGAAATCACCTAGCTCTTGATCGACAATGGCTGTCCTTCAAGCCGAACCGCATCGAGCCCTTCGGCAGCCTTTGTTTTACCGGCAGCAAGACTTTGATGCTGCCTCGAATGTGGAGATTGCCGTGACGGGAGAGCGAAACGTCTTTCAAGGTTGTATTCCGGCGTTGATGACGCCGTGCAGTGACCAAGGTGAACCGCTGTGGGATGCCTTGGTAGCCCACGGGAAGCGGTTGATCGGTCAGGGGATGACCGCGGTCGTCTACTGCGGATCGATGGGGGACTGGCCGCTACTGACAGACCAACAACGGCAAACGGGCGTCAAGGCACTTGTCGACGCCGGTGTTCCCGTCGTCGTCGGCACCGGCGCACAAAGTCCACGCCAAGCCGCCGATCATGCCGCACACGCGCAGCAAGTCGGTGCTGCCGGCTTAATGGTCATCCCCCGTGTCCTTTCCCGAGGCAGCTCGATCGCGGCACAGCGACATCACTTCGCGGCCATCCTGAACGCTGCCCCCGACTTGCCGGCCGTCATCTACAACAGTCCCTATTACGGCTATCAAACCCGCGCCGATCTGTTCTTCGAACTTCGACGCGAGTTCTCCAATCTGGTGGGTTTCAAAGAGTTTGGTGGTGCGGAGTCACTCACGTATGCCGCCGAGAACATTACCAGCGGCGATCCGACTTTGTCTTTGATGGTCGGCGTCGACACCCAAGTCTTGCACGGTTTTTTTAACTGCGGCGCCGTCGGGGCGATCACCGGTGTCGGCAATGCGTTACCCAAACAAGTGCTGCGTTTGGTCGAACTGAGTCAGAAGGCTGCCGGTGGCGATGCCGCCTCGCTTCGCTTGGCCACAGAATTGGAATCGGCCCTCGCCGTGCTCTCGAAGTTTGATGAAGGTCCCGATCTGGTTCTGTACTACAAACGATTGATGGTTTTGGAGGGGCACGTAGAGTTCGAACACCATTTCAATCCGACCGACAAGCTTTCCATGAGTCAACAAGCGTTTCTCGAAGATCAGTGGAGTCAGTTTAAAACGTGGTGGGGTCACTGGGAGGGAGCCGCCTAATGCGACAGTATGATCGGTCGATCGAGTACATCGATACACATACCGAAGGCGAACCGACGCGCATCGTGATCGCCGGTTGCCCCTTCGGAGATGAACTTCCGCCGCGAGACCTTGTCAAACGGTTGTCGCAGCAGGCGGATTGGTTTCGTTCACGTGTCGCCGAAGAACCTCGCGGACACGAAGCCATGGTTGGCGCCGTGCTTTGCGAACCAGCGGACCCGAACTGTGAAGCCGGTGTCGTTTTCTTTAACAACTGTGGCTACCTCGGAATGTGTGGTCACGGAGCCATCGGTGTCGCGATCGCACTGGAGTACATGGGGCGGATCCGCCCGGGGATCCATCAGCTCGAAACTCCCGTCGGTAGCATAACGATTAACCTGCATTCAGATTCTCAAGTCGAAATCAAGAACGTCCCCAGCTACCGATATCAAAACGACGTACGCGTGGATGTCGACGGTATCGGAGAGATCTGCGGTGACATCGCTTGGGGTGGTAATTGGTTTTTCCTGACCCAATCGCCATGTTACCAATTGATTACCGAAAACCTGGCAAGGCTGACCGATGACGCGCTGCGAATTCGTACGGCATTAGAGAGTCAGGGAATCACCGGGGAAGGCGGTGCGTTGATCGATCATGTCGAATTCTTCGGTCCAACTCAAACCGCCGGGGCACACAGCCGAAACTTTGTGCTCTGTCCGGGTGGAGCGTATGACCGATCACCCTGCGGGACCGGAACGAGTGCCAAACTTGCTTGCTTGGCTGCCGACGGACGTTGGGCTGCCGGTCAGGATTGGATTCAAGAAAGCATCATCGGTAGTCAATTCGTCGCTTCGTATGAACTAGTCGATGAGAGGGCATCGGTTCACGCAAACGCGATCGTGCCAACGATCCGTGGCCGTGCATTTGTTTGTAACGAAGGTAGGATCGTCGTGCAAAATGGTGACCCGTTCGCACACGGTTTGTTTTCCAAACCAACGGTTCTGGGGGACGTCGGATGACTTTCAACGGATCGCAAAGCGTTCTTGTCATCGGCGGTGGCATCATCGGTGTATCGTGTGCCCATTACTTGAGTGAAGCCGGCTACAGCGTCACCGTGATCGACCGCAGTCGAATTGGTAGCGGATGTTCGCACGCCAACTGTGGTTACATCTGCCCCAGTCATGTGTTGCCACTGACCGAACCCGGCGCGATCGGCATCGCTTTGAAGTCGTTGTTCAATCGCAATGCGCCGTTCCGCATTCAACCACGATTTTCACCAGCATTATTTCGCTGGATGGCGGAGTTCGCCCGACGCTGTCGACACCGACCGATGATCGAAGCGGGAAAACACTTGCAAGCGATCCTTGAGTCTTCGATGCATGAGTACCGCCGGTTAGTGTCCGAACATGTGATTGATGGGCAATGGAAAAATAACGGCTTACTGTATGTTTTTCAAACCGACGCCGCGTTCGCAAAGTTTCAGCACGCATGTGACCTGATTCGCGAAAACTTTGGTGTCGAAGCAAAAACGTTAGCCGGGGATGTATTGCCAACTTTTGATCCCGCATTGCGTCGTGGACTCGCCGGCGCGTGTTATTACCCCGATGATTCGAGTGTCCGTCCCGATCAGTTGCTTTCCCAGTGGGTGGATCGACTTCGTGAGCGCGGCGTACGATTCGTGGAAAGCTGTGAGCTGCGTTCGCTCCGACGTGAACGTGGTCGAGGCCGAGGAGCGATGACGACTGACGGTGATTATGCCGCCGATCATTATGTCATCGCGACCGGCGCATGGAGCCCCAAGCTTTCGCAAACACTGGGGTGTCACCTACCGATCGAACCGGGCAAAGGCTACTCCGTTACGATGAGTCGCCCTAATCCATGTCCCACGCATCCGATGTTGTTCCCCGAACACAAAGTCGGCGTGACTCCGTTTGATGATGGCTACCGACTGGGGTCGATGATGGAATTTGTCGGCTACGATTCGTCGATCCCTCCGCGGCGAATCGAACAACTAAAACGCTCTGCAGAGCCTTATCTGATCCAGCCACACACTCCGGAAATCCGCGAAACCTGGTACGGATGGCGGCCAATGACATGGGACAGCCTGCCCATCATTGGACGGGTACCGGGACTGGACAATGTGTTCTTTGCAACGGGGCACAACATGCTAGGCGTCAGCTTGGCGACCGCGACGGGACGCTTGATCAGCGAATTGGTTTCCGAGGAGAAACCACACCTGGACATTCATGCGTTTTCACCCTCCCGCTTTTAGAGGAAGCGATCGATGACAATCGTCCGGCGAGTCTCCTCGCAATTCTTGATACTGTGCGTCGGCATCGGTGCGTTGATCGATTCGGCGCATTGCCAAGAGGCGTCGATACAAACATCATCATCACCGCCGAACGTTCTGTTCATCGCGATGGATGACTTGAACGACTGGATCGGAGTCCTCGGGGGACATCCCCAGACGATCACGCCGAATTTGGATCGACTTGCCAATTCGAGTGTCCTGTTCGACAACGCGCACTGCACCGCCCCCGCATGTAACCCATCACGGACCGCGATCTTCACAGGACAGTCGCCTCATCGCACAGGCGTCTACAGCAACTTGCAGAAGATGCGTGACGTGTTACCCAAAGCGGAACTGCTACCAAAGGTTTTCTCGCGACATGGATACCATGCGTCCGGCTCCGGTAAACTGTTGCACTACTTCATCGATGCGGCCTCCTGGGACGAATATTTTCCAGCGGCCGAAACGGAGAATCCTTTTCCTCGCACGTTAATGCCCAAGTCGAGGCCGGTCAGTCTGCCGCGCGGCGGTCCCTGGCAGTATGTTGAAACCGATTGGGGGCCACTCGACGCTTCCGACGAGCAAGCCGGTGGTGATTACTTAGTTGCCAAATGGGTCGGCGAACAACTGCAACAACCGCGAGATGGGAAACCGTTCTTTTTAGCGTGCGGGATCTACCGTCCCCACGAACCTTGGTTCGTCCCGCAAAAGTATTTCGACCCTTTTCCAATCGAATCGATTCAATTGCCGCCGGGATACAAAGCGGACGACTTGGAAGATTTGCCAACGCCTGCAAGAAGTCTCGCGCGAAATCGATACTTCGCACACATCGTCGAACAGCATCAATGGAAGCAGGCGATCCAGGGATACTTGGCTTCCATCCACTATGCCGACGCGATGTTGGGCAACATCCTCGATGCACTCCAGCGCAGTCCCCACGCAGACAACACCGTCGTCGTCCTGTGGTCCGATCATGGCTGGCACCTAGGCGAAAAAGAGCACTGGCAAAAATACACCGCGTGGCGAGCTTGCACACGAGTTCCGCTCATGATTCAAGTTCCCGAAGGCACCCCCGGTCTACCTCGTGGAACGACAGCAAGTCGCTGCAGCGAGCCCGTTAATCTATTAAGTCTCGCACCGACCTTGCTTGACCTCTGTGGCTTGCCGGCCGAACCTGTTCACGACGGGCCAAGCTTGGTTCCGTTGCTGAACGATCCCCATGCCCAATGGAATCATGTGTCGGTCACGTTTTTACAGCGGCCGGGAAGTTTTGGACTGAGTTCCAAACGCTGGCGACTGGTGCACTATGCCAACGGCGATGAGGAACTGTACGACATCGCCACCGACCCTTACGAGTGGAACAACCTGGCATCCGATCCGAGTCTGGATTCGCTACGCAATCGGCTGCGGGCGAAGGCCCCGGCTGATTTTGCGCCATCACCCAAACCGACGTTTGATGCGTTGACCGAATTGACTTGGCAACCCCTCAATGACGAGCTCGCCCCCGCATCCAATCCCAGTGGCAGTCGTTTCGACATTGTATTCCTGAATCGTACCGACCAAACGGTGAAGCTGTGGTGGATGTCACCGCAGGGAAAGCCAGTGCCTTACGAAACGATCGCAAAGGGAAAACGTTTGCGGCGACAGACTCGCCCTGGTGCCGTCTGGATGATCCGCGACGCCGACGATGAAAACCTGGGGTACTTTCGCGTGGATGACCGTACCGCCAAGGCAATTGTCCCCCAGTAACGCTGTCCCCCAGCGGCGCTGCGCAATTTCCACCGCGCCAACCGAACTGACGCCTTTCCGCTAAATGCTTGAGCGTTGAAATGGCGGCCACTACACTGCACTCCCCTGACGGGGTACGTTCAACCGCTCTTTTGGGCCACAAGCGTAACCGCAGGTCGATGGACATTCTTCCCAGCAAGAGAGCAGTTCGATGGCAAAGAAAAAAGCGAGACGGACGACCAGCAGTGACACGGCCCGAAGACAAAACGCCAAAAAGAAACCGGCGGCCGCCGAACCGGCAACGCCCACTGCGACCAACGATTGCGAGCGTCCATGTCAGGTCAGCCAGCAACGACTACAAGCGATTTTGGATAACATCGATTGTGAGATGCTTGGGAAGCATGTCGGTGCCGCGTTCTTTCACAAAGGCCTCCAGCACGACTCCGATGGTCTCGTCGCGGACGTTGATTTTGGAAAATTCGTCGAGTCGCTTGCGACGCTGAATCAAACCGGCAATCCGAACGATTTGGTCGGTATTGCGTTCGAACCCGACAATCGCAAATGGGTCAATCCACTTTCGGGGTGGTCGGTGGATACCGAGCTAAGCGATCCATGTTTCCACCACATCCCGGCACCGCCCGCGTTGACTTCCGAAGAAGCCGCCGCCGAAGCGATCGAGCTTTATTGGATGGCAAATCTGCGCGACATTCCATTTGCCCGTTGGGGTTCCGACGAAAACGCTAATAAGGCGATCGAAGAACTGAGCGATCAAAAGCTATACATCGATCCAACGAAAGACGTCAATGCTCCACCTACCGGCACCAACGGATACGTTAGCCGAACGCTCGATGTCGCGACACTATTCCGCGGCGGCGACTTGTTCGCGCC
The DNA here is from genome assembly GCF_008312935.1 of Roseiconus lacunae. Classification (NCBI taxonomy): domain Bacteria; kingdom Pseudomonadati; phylum Planctomycetota; class Planctomycetia; order Pirellulales; family Pirellulaceae; genus Roseiconus; species Roseiconus lacunae. The sequence goes on from NZ_VSZO01000001.1 coordinate 367,265, forward strand.
CGATCCACTTCGTGAACGCGTCGGTCCCTACCTGTCTCAGTTCCTTACCCAGGAAATTCCTTATGGAACTCTGCGTGTCGACCAACGAGTCGTCTATGGACAGCCCTACCGTGACTACATGGTTGATGTCGATGAGTGGCGAGCAATCCAAAATGGTGAACCTCGCACACCCAATGAAAATGTGATCGGTGATACTCTGCCCGGAACCCTGCGGTATATCTCGACGATGCGAGACTTGGCCACCTATGTTCATTTTGATCAACTCTACCAAGCGTATTTGAATGCCGCATTGATTCTGTTGCAAAACAGTTATCCGTTTGGCGAAGGTAATCCCTACGGCCAAGCGTGTCCGGCGTATCCAGGTATCGGGTCTTCGCAGCCACGATCTTCCGATCAAAAACTGGGGCAAAACCAAGAAGGTTTCGGCACCTTTGGCGGGGCTCATGTGTTGAGCTTGGTGACCGAGGCGGCGACGCGAGCGTTAAAGGCCGTTTGGCGACAAAAGTGGACTCACCTTCGATTGCGTCCGGAAGTCTACGGCGGGCTTGTCTCGCGGGTTCCTAATTTGATCGGCGCTGCCGCGGACACGGTGACCGCCAGTGCGGCTTATCGTGCCAATCAGAAACGCCATCCCACGGGGCTATTGCCGATGGCGTTCCCGGAAGGATCGCCGATGCACCCCGCCTACGGTGCCGGGCATGCCACCGTCGCCGGCGCCTGCGTTACGATTCTCAAAGCATTCTTCAAGGAAAGTGAGCAGATTCGTTCTCCCAAAATCTCCAGTGCGTGCGGTCAACATCTCGAAGACTACGACGCAGCCGATGCCGGCTATCTCACCGTTGGTATGGAACTCGACAAGCTGGCTGCCAACATTTCTATCGGACGAAACATGGCGGGCGTACACTGGCGCAGCGATTACACGCAAAGCATCCTGCTGGGCCAGCGAGTCGCCGTCGACATGCTCTATCGCCAGAGTCGTGACTATGTGGAAGATTTCTGTTTCCACTTTACAACCTACGGTGGCGGCGAAGTGCATCTTGATAAAGACGGCGTCGACTACGCACCTCCCGGTGCTATGAAACAGACAGTGCTAAGCGGAGCTAGCCATGGCCATCCCGATCGAATCGCCCGCGATCAAGACAAGGACATCGCCGACGCACTGTTAGCAATCGTCTAGGTTAACGCTTTGGCAAACCGATCGCGCGTTTGGGGTACTGTGTCAGTTCGCCAACGCTGACCAGAGTCGATAAATCGCTACCAATTCGGAACTCGCTTGTCCGAACGAGGCAAAGTTAGACACCGCGAACAGCTACTCCGGATCGATCAATTCGTTGGCGTAGAACTTCGATACTGCTTCGATCTGATCATCGTTTAGTTTTGCGGCGATCTTGATCATGATCGATGCGTTGGAACTGCCGCCGCGATTTGCCTCGCGAAAGAGTTGTAATTGACGCCGTAGATACTCCTTGGGTTGACCGGCTAGTCGCGGATAACTTCGATCGGGACCAGAGCCTTCGTCACCGTCGACGTTTACAGCATGACAATCGTTGCACGATGCAAGTTTGTGTTCCCGGTCTCCATCGGTTGCCAGCCTTCGTCCGTGATCGGTGATGTCACTATCTTGTTCGACCGCGGTCGTGATCATTGGCTTACGAGGCTGTTGAGAAAAATGAGTGGCGAAGGATCGTAGTTCTTCGTCTGTAAAATTGACCGTGATAGGATGCATCACGCCACTGAATCGTTGTCCGTCGCGATAGGCCACAAGGGTCGCTGCAAGATACTCCTTTCGCTGCGACGACAACTTTGGAACACGATCACCCGCTCGACCGTTCCCAGCGATGCCATGACAAGCGGCACAGTGTTCTCTGACGATGTTCACGATCGCCCCCTTCTTGTCAGAAAGGTCTGCCGAATCCTGCATCGCGAATCGCGTGGGATGAACATGTTCGCGATAGTCAGCGAGACTCATATTGGGCAACTGCTTGAGAAACGCTACGACCGGCCAAACTTCATCGTCTCGCTGGGGTGATGCCCAGGCTGGCATTCCGGCGAACTTGATGCCATGTTTGACGATGTAAAACAGCTCGTCGTCATCCCATCCGGTTACAACAGGCTTCAAATTTGGCGGACGTGGTGTCATCTGACTCGCCGGTGACGGCATCGGTAAATCGGGAACCCCATGACACCATCGACAATTCGTATCGAATGTAGCTGCCCCCAAGCGAATCAGACCGGTTTCGTCCAAGTTAGGGACATCGATTCCCGTCGCATGCGTTTGGATACTGCGGTTACTAGCGAAATCTAGAAACCATTTCGTGATCGCCCAATGCCCGTCACTAGCGCGTACCGGAAAGATCCCCGATATCAATACGATCACTCCGGTGATCCCAGCGATCGCCGCCAGACCGACGAGATCCTTTAGTCGCCGTTTCCACATTACAGACGTCCCATAAGTTCGTTTGTTCGTTTCCAATGCAGTTCGTCAGCGTTTTGCTTTGATAGCGACAAAACATCACCGATCAGCCATAGCCCACCGACCAAGTAGGCGATACCACCGACGACCAACATTACCGCGCCGCCGACGTGTTGGTCGGTCAACGGATCCAACCCTCCGCCGTGATGGTGATGTTGATACAACTGACGATTTGACATCGCGAGCAGTGCCCCTAAAAAAGTCATATGCATCGACGTCAACAATAGACCGATGACACCCGAGGCTGATCTTCCGCGATCACGAGGAAGCGCCCCCCCAAAGGCCGAAAGCCAGACCCACATTCCCGCGGAGAGAAACATTGCTTGTTCTGCGGCGAATCCCCAAAGCGAATGGCGTGCCCAGTGGTGTGGTACCGGCGCGTGCCATGCCCAGACAATTACCAGTTCGGCCACCGAGGCCGGTACCGCCGCGAATAACCAAGGGGCCTTTCGTACGGGGTCGTGTCGAAGCCCGGCGATGGAAATCGAGAGGACCGGTGCCGCGATCGCAACGACCAGCATATGGAGCGTCATATGAGCCGCGAACGATGATCCGGCCAGGTCTGGCAATGGCCCTAACCAAGCCCAAGCCAACAGCAACCACCCAAGATTCCATGCGAAAGCACGCATCAATGACAAGCCCCCAGGAAAACAAAGACCGATGCGGTAAACAACGTCGCAATAATGCTTAACAGCGAAAGCAAGAAGGCAGCGAATCCCAAAAAACGTTGCTGGTCGTCCTGGGAATCAAAGTCATGCGGTAGCGGCGCGGCGCCCATACGATGCTGGCGGAAGCTGATGAACGCCACAAACGTGATCATGACAATCGCGAGTCCGGTGAGAATGGCAACTGCGATCCGAAGCATCGGCATCGACTCCTCGGGTGACGATGCTTTTGCACAATAAATCGCTGCCGCCAAATAACAGGCAAGAAAGTGAATGGCCCAAACGGTCGGCGCGATCGTCAGCCACCACAACCGTGAAGAAATGGGTATCGATCGTCGCTCGTAGGTTTTCGAAGACTCCGTCGGAGTGGTCATCTCTATCGCCCCACCGCAACAGGGAACAAGCCAAGGGTAAGTGCCGTAACCGCAATCGTGATCACCGCGAAGTGCCAATACAGAGTCACGTTAACGATGTCGGCATCAAACCGATTTGTCATCCTTCCGGCGAGTCGCCGTGCGATGCAGTACAAATGCATCACGCTACCGACCAATAAATGCAACCCTGTCCACAGCGCGATCGCACAAACGATCGCGGGGTAAACGTGTTCGGTGGGATCCATGTCGTGTTGCCAAATACCCATCCAAAGCGCAACGATTCCAACCGCCGCACACACGAGACTGGCGATCGAAGCAGCGTAAAACCCCCGGGCATCGTTGGCCGAATTGCGTTTCTTGGTGACGACCGTCAATCCCCACGCTGCGACCCCGGCGGCTAAACTGGCGAGCGGCCAAAACGTTCCCGGACCCGCGATGTCCTTCGGCGGGAAGTCTTCATGAATGGTCCAGTAAAAGTAATAGCCAAAAATCAAAGAGACAAACGCAGTCATATCACCCATCATCGTGATGAACATTGCCCACCAACCTACTGCGTTGGGCCCCGACACATAAATCGGCAACGTCACCCCCAAACCAATTTCTTTTTGGTCCTTTTCGGGGATGATCGACGTCCCTGTCCAAAGCCAAGTGATGATCGTTGCAAACGCGAGTACGCCACTCAGGCCTGCCGCGACGTACCAATGAAACGTTCCGAAGATAAACACACCGCCGGTGAAAATGGCCGCCCAAAGCGTCAAAAACGTAGGGCCGGGAACCCGTAGACACTGAATCGGACGCGCATCAACAGTCGTCGTCACCAGCGTTTCACGTAAACCTTCGGCGGCATCAGGCAGGTAAAACTGCCCCGCATCGACTTTCGCAATGAAGTCGTCTTGGTCCCAAAGTGGATAGCGGGACTCGATCACCGGAATGCTGCGAATACCCCACGGACGATCGGGAACTTGACCGCTCCACTCCAGAGTGCCTGCGTTCCACACGTTCCGTTTGACCAACGGCTGCTTGCCTTTGGGACGCAGCACATCGATCAAGAATACGAGGATTCCGGAAGCCAACACGAATGCGCCGATTGTCGAAATCATGTTCAACCAACCGACGTTCAACATTGGCGAGTACGTATAAATGCGCCTCGCCATGCCTTGTAGACCGGCCAAATGCATCGGGAAAAAGTTGACGTTGAACCCGATGAACATCAACCCAAAAATCCAATATCCCAAACGCTCGGAAAGTTGCTTGCCGGTCACGAACGGATAGTAGTAGTAGAATCCCGCGACGATCGGGAAAATCGTTCCTCCGATCAAGACGTAGTGCAAGTGCCCGACAACGAAGTACGTGTCATGAGCTTGGTAATCGAACGGAGCCACCGCGACCATCACTCCGGTCAACCCACCGATGATGAAAGTCGCGAGTCCTGCCAAGACGAACAATAGAGACACCGATCGAACCACACGTCCGACCAGCAATGTGGCGATAAAGCAAAACAGTTGCACACCGGTTGGGATCGCAACCGCTTGGCTTGCCGCCGAAAAGATACCAATCGTGATTCCAGGCAACCCAGTCGTGAACATGTGGTGGACCCACAGGCCGAAGCTTAAAAATCCGGTTCCCACCGCCGCTAGCACAACCCAGCTATAGCCGACCATTGGGGTGCGTGAAAACGTGGGGACGATCATCGCGATCAACGCGATCGATGGCAGGAAAACGATGTAGACTTCTGGGTGCCCGAAAATCCAAAAGAGGTGCTGCCACAACAGCGGATCACCACCACGACTGGCATCGAAAAATGGCCAGTCAAGCGCGCGTTCTAGCTCCATCAATACGTCGCCGGCAATCAGCGGAGGAAACGCGAATAGGATCATCACCGCGACGACCAAAATGTACCACGCGTAAAGCGGGATCAGATTCAGACGCATCCCCGGGGGACGGCATTTGAGCACCCCGACGATTAACTCCACCGCAGCGGCAATCGACGCGATCTCGATGAACGATAGCCCCAACAACCAAATGTCGACGCCAACGCCGTCTTGGTATTGCGTCGTCATCGGCGGGTACATGAACCATCCTCCACGTGGGGCGGCGTCAAAAAAGATTGACCCGCACACAAAGACTCCGCCGATCACGAAACACCAAAATCCAAACGCCGACAAACGAGGAAACGGTAGGTCTCGTGCACCCATCATTTCCGGAAGCAACATGATCGAAATCGCTTCCAGAATCGGCACCGCAAAGAGAAACATCATCACGCTGCCGTGTAGCGTGAATACCTGATTGTAGGTGTCCGCCGAAATGAAATCGTTTTCCGGCACCGCCAACTGGATCCGCATGACCAGAGCCAGCAATCCGCCGAATAGAAAAAATGCAAACGCGGTCAGCGTGTACCACAAGCCAACTTCACTATTGTTTACCGCCGACCAATAGCGCCATCCCGTCGGCGTCTTCCATGCCTGTAACAGTCTCCGGGCGGCCGGATCGTTTGAAGATTGCGTATCGGACGTAGATTGCTCTTCGCGGCGATCGTTCAACGCAGGGCCTCCAGGTATGCCACCAACGCATCAAGCTCTTCGGGTGCATTGATTAGCGATTCGAAGCCCGGCATTTCGACGCCAGGTTTAACACGATGCGTTCGCACAATCCAACGTTTTAGTGCGTCCGATTCGTTGGGCAGTATCCCCGCACCGATAGTCATCCGAGAGCCAAAATGTGTCAGATCAGGACCAACAGAACCGTCAGCCTCGGTTCCCCGAATGGTGTGACACGCAGGACAGCCACGCCGCCAAAAGACTTGCCGCCCGAATGGATTTGGGGCCGGTTCGATGATCGCGTCACTTCGTTGTTGACGTCGCCAAGCATCGAATTCCTGTTCGTCGGACACGATCACACGAAACATCATTTGTGCGTGGGCCGTTCCGCAATACTCGGCGCAGACTCCGCCATACGTGCCGACTTTAGTTGGATCAAGCCGCAATCGATTTTCACGCCCCGGGATCATATCCATCTTGCCGCCGAGTGCCGGAATCCAAAACGCATGAATGACATCTTCACTGACCAGTTTGAACTCGACTGGCCGATCGACCGGCAACCGGATTTCATTGGCTGTCTCAAACTCAACTTCGCCATCGTCCGTTAAATACTCCACTCGCCACCACCAACGCACCCCGCTGACTCGAATTGTCAAACTGCCGTCGGGCGCCGGACGGTGTAACTCAGGCATGATCGAAAGCGAATATGCCATCAGTCCCGAAAGAGTCACTGTCGGTATCACCGCTCCGCCGCCGATGACCAACGCACGCGTCATGCGAAGTGGATGTTCCTTGCGGACAAAAATCGCGTAAACGGCAAGTCCGACCACGACTCCCCAGATCACAATCCCACCGGCCAGCATCCAATAGAACAGTTGTGAGATCTGTTCCGCGGCCGCACCCGCAGGATTCAAGGTTGAATGAGAAGCGTGATCCATTTTCGAAGCCAGCCGATGGGAAACTACAACCAGTAGAACACTGCCATACCGCAGAGATACACGAACAACACGGCGAACGAATCGATGCCCATGCCCGCAATCGTTTTATCACGCCGTTCGAGAATGCCTCCCAAGTAGATCGCAGTCACGACAATTCCGAGGGCGGCGAGGAATGCGGCCGATGGTTTCATCTGGTCAAAGATCAGCCCACCGCGGTAAGCCAGCTCGGCTGGTAAAAAGAGCGCTACCTCAAGACTGTTCGTCCCCAAGATGTTCGCCGCCGCCATACTGTAGGCCCCAAAACGAACCGCCGAATAGGTCGTGCTAACCTCCGGTAAACTCGTCGCCAGAGCAACCAGCGTCGCCCCAATAAAGCCCTCGCCAATTCCCGTCTGTTCGGCAATCGCTTCGCCAGTCTTCGCTACAAAGAACCCACCGATCAAGACACAGATCGAAGCGATGGCAAAGTACCCGGCCAATCGTTTGGTCGTCGTTTCAGCGTAGGTTTCGTGATGGGCGTCTTTCAAGTCTCGCGCCGTCTCCGGAGGTTGGGCAATGTCCCCCCGAGGTTCCCAACGTGGGTCACCTTCGTACTGGTAAATCAACCACAGCGTCCCCAGATACGCGACAAACAACAGCACCGGCCAGATTCCGACGTGCCCCAGAAAAACAATATCCAGCGAGGCGAGTTCGCCGCTGCTGATTGCTGCCGACGCCAGTGCTACCAACAGAATTAACATCACGCCGACAAGCAATAAACTCGCCTTGGGAGAAAACAACGTCAACGGCTTACCGCGAAGCAAGCATGCATCAACAAATGCCAGAACGGCAATCTGCATCACAATGCCTCCGATCAAGTTATTACCGGCCAGCTGCGCAGCGCCGGAGGACGCCGCCGTCAACGTCGTCGCGAGTTCCGGTAAACTCGTCGCGCCACCGAGGAGCAGCACACCGGCGAATGCTTTGCCAGTTCCCGTCCGATCGGCAAACAGATCTACATAGCGGCTGAGCTTTGTTCCGGCGGTCCATACCAGCAACGCCCCAGCGGCGAAGACCGCGGCGTTTCCCCAGATCGGATATGACGTGAACTCAAGCATCCCGTCGGCCAATCTGTCTGGGGCCACTCGCGAACCGCTGATCAATCTGCGGCCCCGATGGGAATTGCCAACGGCAATGATGCAGACGGCACGGTTGGCATCCTGGCCAAATCATGGTGGTCGGTGGACGACGATGCGGCATCAATAAAAACGTTATCACAGTAGGTCGTTAAGGAACTCAGGCCCTATCGGAGAACAACATTCATACCGCTTTGGTAGAAAACACTTTGATTCTGTAGGCACAGTGCGTGTCTATCTGATTGAACCGCGTGAGGCTCACCTCTTGAAGCGACGATACCGTTATCCCTAAGTCGCGACGGCGGCGACGCGATCGCAGCCTTTTCTTCTTCGGCGGAATTTCTCCGGCACGTCGCCTTCACCTTCGCTGGTCGATCGCCGAACGGGGTGGTCTTGTTTGCTCCGCAGGCATGGCAGCAAACCAATCAATCGCTTTCGTCGCATGTCGACGCGACCGCGGATGGCTCTGTCACGATCTGCTCTCGCTTGGTTTGCCAACGATGGATTAAGCGTTCCAAAAAACCGACGACAAGTAGTACGACGATGGCGACCGCGGTGATCATCACCGCGAATCGAACTCGATCAACGGCGACGGCAACTCCAATGCCTGCGGTCAGAAAGACGGTTGCCGCGGTGGTGAGGCCTTCGACCCCTTGTTCCTTGTCATGGACGATCGTGCCGGCACCCAGAAAACTGATGCCGACGACGATTGCCTGTAACATCCGAATCGGATCGGACTGCAGTTTCGTCTCCTCATCGACATACTGGTACTCTCGAATGATGTCTTCTCCGAGCACCATCATCAGCGCCGACCCCGAAGCCACCAGGATATGAGTTCGAATGCCAGCCGGCTTCGAGGCAATTTCACGTTCCAAACCAAGGATCGCGCCCAAACCACCGGCAATCAATACCGTCAAAATATTCTGAAAGTCGAGTTCCAACCGAAGGCCCTTCACGCAAGTACGAAAAACGGATTTTTCGTACTGCACAAAGCAAACTGAATGCCAACGAACGCCTCCCCACGACGCCCCGGGGCGTGACACGGTGGTCTTGTCGTATCAGTTCCTGTTTCAAGAGAATTCTTGAGAGTCTCGGCATCAGGCTTCCCGATCGGGGCATCGACTGCGACAGACCCACGAAGATTTGAAATGGACTTTCCCGCTACGCCTGTTTTGATGTATCGCTGACCTGTCGGCCGTGCCTCTCTGTGATTACCGCGATGATCTTTTTTTTAACCACCAAACGCCACGATTACACCATCCGGAAATGCCTGCGTTTGGAGTGCCGAATGCTGCAAACGATTGTCCGGCCGATGTGTTACGCTCAACTGTTTCTGATGCGACAGTTTCCTCGCGGCACCTATGTCTTCGCCGACCATGAACGTCTGACGGCACGCGATCTCGACCGCTTGGCGAAATTATGCAGCCAACTCGAAAACGCCCGCGGTTTTCAGCTCCTTAACCACCCCGCACGTACGTTGGGGCGACTTCCGCTGCTGAAACGATTACGACAGACGGGGATCAATCAATTCGATGCCTATCGACTGAGTGACCACCCCCAACCAAAGCATTTCCCCGTTTTCATTCGCGGCGAAGATGATCATAAGGGCCCGCTTTCAACGCTGATCCACACCCAGCAACAACTCGATCATGCTTACCGAACCTGGGATCAACGCTGGGGGCGAACGCACAGGAAACTGGTGGTCGAACATTGTGATATCGGCGACGAAAATGGTGTTTACCGGAAGTACGCTGCTTTTCGTATTGGCAACCGAATCCTACCACGCCACCTATTCTTTAGCCGCCATTGGTGTGTGAAATCATGGGAACTACTCGACGAAGACTTGCTCGCCGAAGAACGGCAATACATCGATGACTTTCCCCATCATGATCAACTGCTCCAGATTTTTGAATTAGCCGGCGTTGACTTTGGTCGGATCGATTATGGTGTCAAAGAGGGGATGCTCCAAGTTTGGGAAATCAACACCAACCCAATGCTGCCGGTCGATTACGGCGGGGGCGGTGAAGCGCGTCAATCGCTTCACGACGCTTTTAATCAGCGGTTCATCGATGCAATGCGAGCACTCGAGGACGGATTGACCGACGATACACCCCTTCGTCTTGACCGCACGATCCCAATCTGGGCTGCCCCCCAAATCGCCGCCGAAATGATCTATCGGAGGGCGCTGCGGGGAACCAGAAAACGAGCCGGTTGATTAGTTGGGCAGAAATTTGCTAGGGCAACGCCATTGCCGAAAGGAAGCGTTCACGTAGTCGCGGCAATTGCTCGCAGCGCCGATTGGTGTCGTAGATTTCAATGTGTCGCCGCAGTTCTTGAGCAACGGTCACGAATCTACCCTGCTTGTCAATCATGGCGGTGGAGTTGCCATGCTCATCCATTGATGTGACGGTGGTATGGCCCCCCAGTTCCAAAGCGGCACATTGTTGTGCTCTCTGTTCCAAGGTGTGCCGCAACCAGTGACACAGCGTTTGCCCCCGATCGGTGAATTCGCCCCACGCGATCAGTTGCTCCAAACTGATTTGAAGCTGACCTATTAACTTGGACGCCCGGTACTTACCAAATTGAAGTTCATCAGCATTCAGGGCATCGCCTTGGATCGCCGAAATCCAGAACCCCAACACTCTTTCAAAAACATACACCGCATGAAACAAGCCATAGATTGGTCTTGGGTCATCGCGCCATGGCGAATAAACCGTCTCGGGAACCCACCGTTGATCCGAGGTTGATTCGGCAAAGAATGGTCCTTGTTCTTCGATTGCGAACAAACGATTGTGGTAGAACTCGTGAATGAGGTCGTCGGCCAACATTGCTCGACAACGGGCGCCACTGAAAACCGCAGCACCGGGCAATCGAGAACAGCTGGTGTTGAACACGCCTCCAAATCCGGCAGGCTTCATTGCCAAGACTTGCATCACGCCATCGATTTGCTCGGCGGTCTGAGGATCACAAAGGCGGATGAGATCTAGTGTTTCGGTGACAATCCTACAGTATGCCGCTTGCCCATCGACGCTGGCGGGAACGACCGAACGGATGTCTCTTAAGCCGGGAAGATTAAACGCGGGAGGCTGCAACCGTATCGCCCCAATCACCGGAGCGACATGAATCGCCCAGTTCTCTTTCTGAAGTGTTGCATCCGGGAGAGGAACGTTGATTACTTCATCGTTCATCTTCAGCCCTAGATGGCCATCCGGATCGACCCCACAAAGTTGCAATGACTCTGTACCAGAGAACGACCAACGCGTGCCCGGAAGTGTCTCGGGAAGATCGAGCGAAAGCGGACGAATGGAAATTGATTGTTGCGCCGCGATGGCGAACGAAACGGCGAAAAGACCGAAGCGTTCGAGATGATCATCGAGCAACTGAGGCAGCGATTTTGGACAATCTGGATTCGTGCGACTGAGCTCGTCGACGTAAGCCCGAGTGCCTGAAGGGAGATCAATTTCCAGATAGGCGGCGAGATACAAGTCATAGGCAGTGCGAGCAAAAAAGTAGGCCTGTGGATCTCGCCATGTCGACTCAACCACATCGGATGGCAACCCAAGGGCCCAGTCAACTTGCTCGCAAAATTGGGAAGCCTGATCGGAACGCGACGATTGCTGAAGCAGCGCCTTCCGAATCGCAGACAACGTTGCGATCGTTTTCTCATACTTGAGCGAAAGAACGTGGTGGGATTCCCAAATCCAATCAGGTGCTTGCTCCAAAAGCGTCTTGTCGCTGATCATTGATGCTTGTCCTTGCTCTGTAATCCTGTTCCTTCACCCAAGACCGCCAAGACGTAACGAACTAGTACGCTTGGCGGTAAGTTCAAGATTGCCGTCACGTTCAAAACGAATCGTCGTGAGGATTGAGTACCGTGAAGCCGGACCCTTTACTGCTCGATCGATGCGACATTTCCGCCGCCGCCTTTACCGCTACCCGACGCAGAAAAGTCCGTCGGGAAAACGGGATTGACTTCGCCGTCCTTGTTTCGATCGGTTGTCAAGTGATCAAGAATCTTATTTTCCAAATCGGAAACCGACTTGTTCGATCGCACGTCGTTATTGGGGCGTTTTTCTTGCATGAACCAATTCCTTTTCGCGTCATGTAGATGGAAGCAATGGAGTTGATGAGGCAACCCGCTATCGCCAGAATGACAGTCAGGGTAGGGATGGACGCCCCCAAGCGTCAAGATTGGAATTGGCTTCCGGTGGGCTCCCTGGGCTCCGAGTCATCAGACTGGTGTGAAAACGCATTCGAGATCCGCCGGTTCGAATTGACTGACCGAATTTCTCGGCGAGTTCCGCTACCCTAGAGGTAAAGGTTGACGTGGCTTGAGCAACGCTTGTCGGACCATTAAAACACCTGTGTACTATCAGGCGACGGGCGTTCGGCGGTTAGCGGGCGTCGTTAAAGTTCAACGGTGGCTAACTCCATACGGCTCATCCTGAAATATAGATTTGAGCACTCGCCCGCGAAACACTCCCATGGTCCGTTGCCTCTTGAGGCAAATCTTGTACTAACGTTGCGTTTCGGCCAGTCGACGCTTGAGCTTGTGAAACAGCAAATGCTTGTCAATCGGCTTACTCAGGTAATCGGTGTAGCCGGCATTCAGGCATCGCTCCCGATCACTGTCCATCGCGTTGGCGGTCAAAGCGATGACGGGACGACTGAACCCCGCTTGTCTCATGTGCCGGACGGCGGTTAAGCCGTCCATTCCAGGCATCTGCATATCCATGATGACGGCATCAATCGTCGCCGAATCCGGGTCGTCTAACCATCGCAAGGCCTCCTCGCCATTCTCGCACGTGGCAACGTCACATCCGAATCGTTCAAGCAAGCGTTGTAGCAGAAATCGAATGTCCGGACGGTCGTCCACGACTAGCACACGCGCATCGAGTCGATCGCCTTCGCGGAAGACGGGAACCGTGTCGATCGTTCCATCATGTGTTCCCGACGCTGCGAATTCACCGCGCCAATCAATTCGATCTGTAGACTGGGTTCCCACGGGCAACGTGAATCGAAATCGACTCCCTGCCCCCTCCTCGCTGGCCGCGCTGATTGACCCGCCGAGAACGGTCGCGAGCCGCCGGCAAATGGCAAGGCCAAGCCCCGTGCCCCCAAAGCGACGTGTGATAGATCCATCCATTTGTTCGAAAGGCCGGAACAAACGCTCGACGTCTGTTGCTGGGATCCCGATGCCGGTGTCGATGACATCGAACACCATCTCACCTGACTCTTGATCGAACGTGGTGACCATTTGCACGCTCCCTTGCGGGGTAAATTTAATGGCGTTACCGACTAGATTAATCAACACCTGGCGGACTCGTTTAGCGTCGGTCACGATCGCTTCGGGAACAGACTCGGTGACTTTGGTTGTCAGCGTGATTCCGCCTTCTTGAGCACGAATCGTCATCAGGTCAACAACTTCGCCGATTAATGCCTTTGGGTCAAAGGCGACCGCATCAGTTTCAAATTGCCCTGCCTCGATCTTGGAAAGGTCCAAGATATCGTTGATCAACGTCAGCAAGAATTCGCCGTTGCGACGAATCGTTTCGACATGCCTCCGGTCTTCGTCGCTGTGCAACTCGATCAGGTCGAGGTAACCGAGAATCGCGGTCATCGGCGAGCGAATCTCGTGGCTAACATTGGCGAGAAACTCATCCTTTCGTCGATTCGCCTGAGCCAACTGAATCGCCGTTTGTTGCAACTTGCTTTCAAGTTGACGCTGTTGCGTGATATCGGTGTTTGTGCCAAACCACCGGAGAACGCGCCCCTTGCTATCCCGAATCGGAATCGCTCGCGAAAGAAACCAACGATAGTCGCCATTAGCCGATCGCAGGGGAAAAGTGTCTTCCCAGGTTTCGCCGGTACGAAAACAATGGCTGATTTTTTCGACGACGCGACCGACATGGTCGGGATGATGCACCGCTTGCCATCCCCACCCCTTCATCTGCTCTAGCGTCGTCCCGGTATACTCATACCACCGCCGGTTGTACCAAACGATCGATCCGTCGCGATCGGCCATCCAAGCAAACTGAGACATATTATCGGCAAGATCGCGAAACCGCTCTTCGCTTTCACGCAGAGCTTCCTCGGCGGCTTTACGGTTGCTGATATCGGTGAATAACAAAGCCACCCGGCGCTGTTCCGGGGCGCCGATTCGAAACGCATCGACCTCGAACCAACGTCCCATCGCTTCGGAGCGATCGACGAAGTGTTCCGATTTGCCCGTCATCGCGATCCGGCCATAACGTTCGGGCCAAGTCGATTCTAGGTTCGGGACCAGTTCGCGGGCCGTCTTCCCCACCGCATCGACCAGGCCGGTGTGTCGCTCGAATACTGGGTTGACCTCTAAAAATCGATAATCCACCCCCACGCCGTCGTCATCGAAGAAAACTTCCATGACGCAAAAGCCCTGATCGATCAGGTTGGCAAGCCGGTGATAGCGGTCCTCGGTCTCTCGCTGACTCCGATCGATCGCTTTACCGGGAAGTGATTCGCTTTTTCGACCAGATCCATCGTTCATTGCCCAGCACCCCAGTGGACTTAACACACCCCGTCTTGTTCGATCGATCACTTTCGATCGGGCGTTTTCCGATCACAAGACCTGAAGCTTTGTTGTGCGGAGCATTGCCGAACAACGTAAAGCCGCAAAATTGTATCAGCGTCCGGCACAACGGGGGCTTCCCAACGAGCCTCTTCGGCTGGAATTCGAAGGGAAATCCACCGCACACATGTCTGGCGACGAACCCATCAATACAATCGAGATGTTGGGCCAATCAACCGGTCGGCGGGTAACAGCCATCGTCTTTTCGACGCAGCCGTAGCGATCGCTTTGGGTGCCCCCTAGAGACAAAATTAGATTTGCGACGTCGTGGATTCCGCCGAGGCTTTCAGCAATCCGACGGCGGCAAGCTGAAACTTTCGGCAAGTTCCCCTGCCCGGAATCACGACGAATCACCACATCATCGCGAGAGGTTTAGGCGTTTGTTCGCATCGTTTCTTGCCACGGCCTTATGATGCTGACTCTTAGCAACGCCAAACCGGATCTCCCAAGACGTCGAACTTGGGTATGATCCCAAGGCCGGGCTCGGTCGATGCAGACATGCGTCCGTCGACTCGTTGTGGGGCGCCGCTGGCGATCGACTTGGTGACATAGCTATTGAAGTCTGTCGAGGTAAACCGGTACTCCGTTGGCGTACTGTGCGCCAAGTGGGCAATCGCCGCGGTGATGATGTCACCTCCCCAACTGTCTTCAAGTGTCATCGCGATACCGAGTTCGACACACAGGTCACGGGCTTGGCGCGCTTTGGTTAGGCCACCGAACTTGCTGATTTTGATGTTCACGACATCCATCGCTTGATCGGCAGCACCTCTTAAGATCGCGCCGATTGAATCGATGACTTCGTCGAGCACGAAGGGCAGATTGGTGTGCCGACGAATGCTCAGGCATTGCTCGTAGGATGCACAAGGCTGTTCAAAATAGACATCGATATCACGGACCGCATCCGCGACTCGCATCGCTTCGTGCATCAGCCATCCGGTGTTCGCATCGGCGACTAACTTGTCTCCCGGTTGCAGCACATCGGCGACCGCGCGAATGCGATCGATGTCGTCGTTGGCGTCTCCGCCGACCTTGAGCTGAAACCTGCGGTAACCTTCCTCTCGATAGCTTTGGACGTTCGCGGCCATTTCGTCCGCCGGTCGTTGCGAGATCGCCCGATAAAGTAAGACGTCGTCGTCATAGCGTCCTCCCAACAAGGAACAGACCGGCAGCTGTGCCGCCTTGCCAAGGATATCCCAACACGCCATATCGATTGCGGATTTGACGTAAGGGTGACCTTTCATCGTGTAGTCCATCAACCGATTGAGTGCCGTCAGTTCGGTCGGGTTCGCGCCGATGATAGCCGGTGCGAGTTGCTCAATTCCGGCGCGGGCCCCGGCGGCGTAGGCCGGCAGATAGACCGGGCCGAGCGGACAGACTTCGCCGAATCCGCTGATGCCCGCATCGGTTTCGACCTGGACCACCGTGGAGTCAAACACATCGACGCTTTTCCCTTCTGACCAACTGTAGTTGCCTTCGTGAAGCGGTAAGTCGACTTGGTAGACACTCAATCCCGTAATTTTCATGATGATGATCCTGGCCGAAACAAAGTTTGGTGCGTCGTGGTGCTACTGATTCCAAAGTCGCGTCAATACGCGATACCCTTGCGGGTCATGTCGGACCAGTTCGCCATGGTCGAAAGGAAAAAAATCGTTCCGTGCGAAAAGCGATTCTGAAAGTTCAGCGAAGTACTCTTTGGCATTTGTCATCGCGTAAGATTTTGTGATCTTACCGTCATGCCGAGCAACAGCGTCGTAGGTCCCCGCATCACGAGCCTGCCGAAAAACACGCTCGATTTCCGGATGCTCAAAGCCCAGAACTTGGTCGTGATAGGCATGCGCCAACTCGTGCAATAGCAGGGCAGGCATTCGCTTTATCTCCGCATCGATCTTTGCCGTGTTGGTGAATTCAATACAGCGATGAAGCTCAGGGGCGCGGCCATTGGCTTGTAGCCACCTTGCCGACGGATGGTATTCACCGGTCGCGCCAAATCCTTCGTAAGGTGGCGAAAGCCAAATGGTGACGTGTGAAATTTGCTTGAGCGATCCCGGCGGTAGGATTCGCTTGACCAATTCAATCTGGTCGGCAAACTTCATGACCGCATGCTCGGTTTGTTGACGGTCTTCGTCAAGCAGCCGCTCACTGATCTGAAAGCCCCAGCCTTGAACGATTCGAGGTTGATACCCATCGACTTTGGCCGGTAGCTCGGTGACGTCGGGCAACGACTTTGGTGGATCGACCGCGGTCGCGTGCCTGGACAAACCAATCAGGACAATCGCCAACGGTGAAAGCACCACGACACAAATCTGTGCGGCGAATCTTCGCTGCGATAAGAATTCAATCACGGAAACTCATCAGACGTTACGGGACATCACCCTGGCCGCGCGGGATTGGGCCATCCGGTGCGTCGGAGGTAATAACCGGGGTGCTACTACGACATTAAAGTCCCGACTATAGGCCAATTCGACCGTCGTCGCGAGCGAGTCAATACGAGGGCGGCAATGTCCGCCTTGGGTCACCACAATGCCCAACAAGCCGAGCAAGCGGTACCCCCACCGGATATCCCCCCATGCATCAAACGCCAGCCGCTGGCAACGACCTAAGCGGCAAGTCGCTAGTGTGGAGGCCAAACGTTGCTACCGCAGCAGGCAGACGCTAGGCGAGACTTCTTGCGAAGTATTGGACAAGAGAACTTCACGTCCAACAGCACGTGATGTTTCGTACCAAATTTGACTCGACACGCTCTTAGATGCTGCATCTGGTCGACGCGATGGTCTTCCCATTCCGTTTCATCTTGCAGAAATTTCTTGCACTCTTACTACAAGCATGGTAACACTGAGCCCCGAATTACTACGGGCGTAGTCACGGGAGGCCACATGTGAACGATCAGAGCAAAATCCACATCACCGACGCCGAATGGGGAGTGATGGAAGGCGTTTGGCGGGCCGACGACCAAACCGCGGGTGATGTGCTGGCCGGCGTGACGGCCAAAAAACGTAGCCACCGAACACTTCGAACGTTACTCGCAAGGCTTGTCGAAAAAGGGGCGGTCAAGGTGCGCGTCGATGGATCGCAGTACCGTTATACGGCTGCCGTGACTCGTGAAGCATGCATCAGGTCGGCTGCCCGGTCATTTGCAGAACGCTTCTTCAACGGCAATGTGCATTCTCTGCTTTCTCATTTCGTTGAATACGAATCACTCACCGACGAAGAAGTTCAACAACTTCGTCGGCGACTGGCATCACGGGAAACCAAAACGACAGCCGAGCGATCTCGCAAATCAGGCAAAAACAAATGACGCATCTGCAAGAGCAAGCTTCGATGCTATCGACCGTCGAAGCTGACGTTTGGGCGGGACTGCTATGGCGAACAACCTGGCAGGCAGCGGTGCTGACCGCGATCGTACTGATCCTTACTCGTGGGCTCCGCCGTTGGATCACGCCGAAATGGCGTTCGAGACTGTGGCTCATTCCTGCTTGCCGTTTTCTGGTGTTTCTCGTTCCTGCGAGTGCTCTTAGCATGTTTAACCTATTCGCATCCGGGCACATCGATCCAAGCCTGGACACCAAAGTGCAGACCGTTCTCAATCCAGGGTCTCACACGCGTACCGAACGCTCAGACTCGGATCTCGCTATCGCGGCGCTGACCTCACCTTCAAGATCGATCGTCATGACGGAGGAATCGCCAGCGCGGAACTTACAAGCATCTTCGGGTTCGATCATGACATCGAGATTGAACGAACCTCTGCCAATGCAATGGTTTTCGCCGGCTTTACTCCTGGTCACCGCATGGCTCATCGGATGTTGCTGGGCTGCCATGTGTTGGGCTCGCTCTCAACTTATGCTCCGAAGAATAGTCGCGAGGGGGCGACCGCTGACCGATTCGAAGCTGCTTCAAATTTGCGACTCGCGTCAGCATTCAATAAGACTGCGGCGTAAAATTCGCTGTGTGATCGTTGACCAAAACGTTGGGCCTGCCGTCTGCGGCCTGTTTCGCCCCACGATTCTTTTGCCATCAAGGTTGCTTCGCGACCTAAGCGACGAACAACTTCACACAATCATCGTGCACGAAATCGAACACGTTCGTCGGTGGGACGGGGTTTGTTGTTCTCTTTGCCGGCTCGTCACGACAATCCACTGGTTTAATCCCTTAGCGTACCTAATACAACGCCAGGTCCGCTTTCAAACCGAACTTGCCGTGGATGCGTCGACGATTGCCGTGATTGGCGAACGAAATCGTCAACCCTATGGCGAACTACTGATCAAACTCGCACAGCATCCGGCAGGAATTCAGGGGCTCGCTTATATGGCCGCGAGGCGATCGAGCTTACACGCACGAATGGATGAACTTGTCGCCCCGACCGAATCCAACCATTGGCGCACTTCATTCGCTTGTTTCGTCGCGGTTGCCCTCATCGCCTGTGGACTGACCAATACCGCATTGACGCAAACGATCGACACGGAAACCAATTCGCTGAACGATCAAAACAGCTCTTCGTCGGTGACAGATCGCAACGAACTGCTTCGGCAAATCCATACAACTTCCGGTTGGCGTTTCATTGACGCCGATTTTATCGACAGAATTGAAGGCCGACAGGCCGAACTTCAAGGCGATCCTATCACCGTTCGAGGGCTTGTGATCGACGAGCAGCAGGATGCCGTCCCGGGTGCCTTCGTCGTCCTTCGGCTTCCGAGCAATTCTTCGATCATGCGTTTGGGAGCCGATGGTCGCACGAAGGAGGTGTTTGCCGTTGGCTGGACGGATGGCGACGGTCGATTCGCATTTGAAGACCAGCCAACTCCTTGGTTTGAATCAGGGAGTCCACTTCGCTGGGAGATTTGTGTCTTTGCACCAGGCTATGCCATCGCGGCGCGAACATATCCGTACTTTGACAGCCAAGAGACGCAGGTCACGCTGCGACTAAATCAGGAACATGAAATCCATGGGACAATCAAAGATGCTGACGGAAATCCGATTGAGCAACTCGAACTCTCACTCTTAGAAATCGTCGATCCTTATCAAAATGCTGCGATCGAAGTTTCATTTTTGCACAGTGAACTCAACTGCGTCGTTCGGACGGACGACCGAGGTAACTTTCGAATCGGAGGACTACCGAGCCATCGGATTGTCAGTATCGACCCTGTCGGTTCGACTGCCGCCGCTCGCGTGATCCGCGTTGCGACATCAACCGATCTCGCAACTTGGCGCATGATTGCCGAAGGGCGACCGCGATCCAGTTTGGTGTATCCGTACTATCAGCCCACGTTTGAAATTCCACTTCAACGCAACACTGCTGATCGGACCGCTGCAAACTCTGTTGCACTCGATGGTGGGACAGATCAGGCGTCCGCTCGCACGGTCACGGTTCATGTCGTCAACGCCGAAACCGGAGATGGTGTGCAAGGCGTCGGCGTCGGCTGGAGAGCCCCTCGCAACGGAAGGATTCGAATTAGCCCCGGAATGGCATCAACTAACAGAGAGGGAATTGCAGAGCTGAGGATTCCTTCGAAGTCGACGGACATCTACATCGGCGGACGGTGTTATGGATTCGTGACCCATTACGATCGGCTAACGACGAATCCGGACGAGTACACGCCGGCACTGGAACAAAGCGAATGGTTGCAGACGATCGAGCAAGGCAACGAGGATCTTGAAGTATCGTTCGAGCTTCGCCCGGTCGCCCCGTTGCAGATAAAGGTGCAAAACGAGGATGGCACTCCGGCGGAAGCAGAAATACGGATTCTTCGTCGAGGCTGGGAACGCCGCAGTTGGATGCCGCCATTTTTCTCAAACAAGCAAGGCCAAGCAACGATCCCAGTCCGACCTGTGATGTTTGATATCGATATCGTTGCGACAACGAAAAATGGATTGCAAGGCATCCGATCACTTCAGTTGTCGAGGGAATTCCAACAGCCTGACATAGCGACGATCATCGTCAAATAGAGCAACGCTCGGATCTGAAAAACTGAGTTTCCTAATTCAAGAGGACGCCCACAATGCTATCCGTGGCGAGGTGGAACTTGATTCGACCTCGGGACTGGCTGCGGCGAGGCTTTCCGGCTTCGCCGTTGGACGCGGAGTTGGGAATCCTCTTGATGCCTTCAGGGAATCGTTTTCAGCGGCGGCGCATTGCTGGCGGTTCACCGAAGGCGGTTCATTCAACTGGGCTTTGTCGCTGCCTTCGATTCCGAGGTCTATGGCGTTTCCTTGAATAACAATTGAACAAAATGATACAGATTGTTTCGCCAGTGAGTGGGATCGTGTCCGTAAGAATCAACGTTCCAGTGATGTGGAATGTCGTTCTCCTTGAGGTACCTTTGGACGCGTTGGCTAACTTTGATCAATCCGTCCTTGTTTCCACATGACAAATAAAGCAATTCGAGTTGCTTCTTGGTGCTCTCGGTATCGGGGATCAGTTCCTTGGGAGCTTTCGTGTTCGGTGCCGATGAGAAACCGCCTACCCACGCAAAAGTGTCAAGGTGGGTGAGACCGAAATTCAGTGATTGACCGCCGCCCATCGAAAGTCCGGCGAGCGCTCGATGCTGTCGGTCCGCTGCGACGGAATAACGAGATTCAATCGTGGGGATCACATCGTTCAAAAGGTCGTTTTCGAAGACCGCAAACGCCGGCGCACTGGCCATCACGTTCCCCTCGGCGCGATCGTTCTTTTGGGCACGCCCGTTCGGCATCACGACGATCATGGGCACCGCCTTGCCGTCTGCAATCAGGTTGTCGAGCAACACATCGGGTGTCGCGAATCGCTGCCATTCGGTTTCGTCGCCACCGATCCCGTGCAATAGGTAGAGCACAGGATACTTCGTTTCGTCCGAGTAGCCTGGTGGAGTGTAGACGTTCATCTTCCGAGTCGTACCAACCGTCTTCGACTCGTAATCAATCATCTCCAGCTTTCCGCGCGGTACGTCGTCACGTTTCTCGACAATGCTGTTCGGAGGATCCGGATAGATTTGCTTGTCATCCGGGCCGAGTTCGATTGGTCCACCGAATCTGCCCCGAGGACGATCACGTCGCTCGGGGTTGGTTTGGTCTTGCGCCGAGGCCTGCACAACTTGAAGCACGCAGGGCAATAGCAGGTAGAGTGCGATCAGTGTCAGTGTTCTTTTCATCGAGACAACTTGGCCTTCAGGTGTTTCGAGGGAGGAGCAAGCGTTTTGGATGACGCCCGACGCCGGGATTGATTCACAGGCGGTGACCTCTTCTTGGGTTTCATGAGAGATTTTGCACCGCAGCAGAGATATTTCACATGCGGCAGAGGTCTCGAAGGACCAAGGTTGCATGTGTACGCATAAACCATTCGTGGAGACGAGGGTGTCGCTCAATCCATCGTGTTTTATTCTCATCGTCCGAACTCGGAAAAGCACTGCGCATGCCATCAATCCTGCTCGCCTGTGAAGCGAAGGGCGTTCCACGCTTGACGATTAGAGATCAAGGGGCCTTTAATGCGTCTAGAGCGATTCTTGGCGGCGTGAACGTGGCGTCTTGACGTAAGTGGGAAGCGATCTCTCTCATGGAGCCGCGTCGCTGCTAACCTTGCTCGACGACATTGCTGTTTCAGGTGAAATCGCGGGGTACGCTTTAGCGCTCGCAGCATGTAAACTGTTTGAGTGCTGAATAATTTTACGCGGAGGAGATTCGCGTCTCGACTGGATCGTTCGGCCATGACCAATCAACGTGTCTCTGCTGCCAAGACGCGTCGCGCAACCCCATTTCTCGATATTCCCCCCCATGTCCTTTCCTATGCGCAACACTGGGCCGGCTTCCTGTAGGTTCATTGCACCGCGCATCAGCGCAGTGCTCATCAGCTGCATTGAACCAAACCTAAGAACGTTTCAAAAAGCTTGGATCATTGGCTGAAGTAGCCCAGTTCAACTCATCAGGTCTGTCTCGCTCTAAGAGGATCACTATGTCAAATGCGTCTCGTCTGAACCGTCGTCGCTTCCTTCAATCCACCTCCGCCCTGGCCGGTGCCGGTGTTTTTGCCGGAACAAGCAACTTCACATTGGCTCAGGATTCACCCAACGAGCGTCCCGTCTTTGCAACCATTGGATTGCGCAACCAGGGCTGGACGATCACCAACAAGTCGACCAAGTTCGCCGACTTTGCCGCTTTCGCCGATGTCGATGCCAACGTCCTTGGCAGCGTCAATGGAAAGCTCAAGGAGAAAACTGGTAAAGCGGCCGATGGCTACAGCGACTACCGCAAGGTGCTTGAACGAGACGACATCGACGCGGTGATGATCGCCACGCCGGACCACTGGCACACCAAGATTTCTGTGGAGGCGATGCTAGCCGGAAAGGACGTGTACTGCGAAAAACCGCTCACGCTGACGATCGCCGAAGGCAAGCTGATTGAAAAGATCGTGAAGCAGACCGGCCGTGTCTTCCAGGTCGGAACGATGCAGCGTACCGAAAACAGCCAGCGATTCTTGAAGGCCATCGCGTTGATCCGCGCCGGCCGAATCGGAAAGATTCGAAAGGTGACCTGTGGCATCAACGGTGCGACGGGATCACCTGAGATCCCCGCGATCGATGTTCCCGAAGGTCTTGACTGGGACATGTGGCTTGGCCCGGCTCCCAAAGTCTCTTATCGGGCATTGCCGGAGATGCGCAAAGGCTACGGCGGCGGCGTACCGCTTTACACCAATTGCCATTACGCATGGCGAAATTGGTACGAATACTCGGGCGGCCAAATGAACGATTGGGGCGCCCACCACGTCGACATTGCGACTTGGGCACTGGGAGCCGATGACTCCGGTCCAAGCAAAATCACGCCGGTAAGCTATTCCCTGCCAGTGGAATACAAAGATGGTTATCCCACGGTCGATGACCGTTACAACTCGCCAACAAAGTTCGAAATTCATGCAAACATGCCCGGCGACATCCCGCTGGTCATTACCAGCGAAGGCGACAACGGGATTCTGTTCGAAGGGACCAAGGGCCGCTTCTTCGTCAATCGGGGCCGTCTGTCCGGCAAGCCGGTCGAAGATCTCGAAAGCAATCCGCTGCCCGAAGGGGCTGTGGAAGAAGTTTATGGAGGACCGGTGAGTGAAAATCACACCGCCAACTTCATTGCCGCCATGCAATCTCGAGAGCAGCCGATCTCTGACGTGTTTACTCACAACCGAATGCTAGAAACATGTCACCTCGCGAACATTGCCATCCGCTTGGGACGCGAGTTGCAGTGGGATCCGGTCAAACGAGAAATCGTTGGCGACGACGAAGCCAACGCGTTTTTGGCAAGAGACAGCCGAAAGGGATACGAGATCAACCTGTAGTCTTGTCCTGCTGAGCGGGTCTGTGTTATTGAGCCGGTTTTGCACTGGGCCGGCTTTGGCACTAATAGCTTGTTCTTGAAGCGATGTTCCGGCATCATCAACCACTCGCATTAGTCCGCCAGCAACTTGGAAAGTTGAGCGACATTGTCGCTCAATTCTCCGAATCGCGAGCGTTTCCGCTTTCCACTTCCACAAGGTCGGCTGCGTCGCTCAACAGAGGCGTGGCATAGCTGCTCACGGGCCGGTGCAAAGACTTCACGAATTGGTCGACTGCAAGGTCAAGTTCATCTGCTGACCAAGCAAATCGAATCGCTGACCGGCTAAGTAGAAATCAGTGCAGGCAGCGCCGTCACTGTTTCCGGGGTAAGGGTCAGCCAACGTCACCGCGCAATCGCCCTAAACTCCCTTGGAAGTTCTCGCAACTACTTTGGTTCGCTCACAGTCTTGTCCTGGTTTTTGACCCATTGAGCGTGAGCTTTTCGAATCAAGGTGACCGCCTCATCTCCACTTCCGACACACTGCGGAATGTCCAGGTCCGCGGCGTCGGCCATAGGCGAGTCGATGGAGATCATGGATTTTTTCGCCCACTCGACGAGCGAAGGCCACATTTCACCAACAAGAATCAGTGGTGTATTTTGGAGGTGACGCACCTGAAGTAATTGCCAGATCATCATTGTTTCCAGCACCGTGCCGATACCGCCGGGCGCGACAATGAAGGCATCCGATTGCAGGACGAATTGGTGCAATCGTGTGAAAAAAGTGCGGTGCTCGAACGTTTGTGAAACAAACGAGTTCACCTCCTGCTCGAACGGCAGATCGACTCGGACCCCGATTGATTTGGATCGCTCGGGGGCACTCGCGGCGCCTTCGTTTGCCGCTTTCATCAAGCCGGGGCCACCGCCAGTTATGATATCGCAACCGAGTTTCGCCAGTTCTGCGGCGCAGCGCTTCGTCTCTTCATAGCCAAACGAGCCAGGTTTAAATCGCGCCGAGCCAAACACGGTCACACGAAAGCGTTCACGACGAGACGGCTTTAGACGTGTGATATTGTTGACGACATCCCATAAGCCAAGCACCGATTCGGCAAGCACTTCTCGGACTTGGTCTTCGTTGGCGAGGCTGACGGCGGTTTGCTCTGGCTTCATCGTACATATCTGGGGTGAAGGTTGGTTTGAATTAAACTTCATGAACGACACTGAACCGCTAGAGGGACGTTGGAGAGGTCCAGTTGTTCCCCCAGCCGGTGTACAGGTCATGTAGGAAAGCCTTCCAGTCTTCCGCGGTTCGGCTAAGAGGGTATGGGCTAGGACGGATCGGCGCCTCGGCACTCCAGACGACTCGAAATTGACCATCACTTTGAATTTGGCCGACACGCGGTGTTTTGAAGCAATGCTGGGTTTCTGGGTCCACGCGAACATCGCCTTCCGGGGCAGCAAGACGCTGATTAAGCATGGCACGCCGGACCTTGGCTGGCTCGATGCTCTCCGCATCACGTACGGCTTGCGCCCACAGTTTTACACCGACGTAGGCGTTTTCCATTGGATCGGAAATGACATGCTGAGGATACTTTTTCGTAAAGCGTTCGACGAACTCTTGATTCGCTTGGCTATCAAGTGACTGAAAATAGGTCGAGGCAGCGTAATCGCCTTCCACGTCTTGAATATTGAAACTGCGAAGCTCTTGCTCCCCAATGCTGAACATCAGACAAGGAATCTCGCTGGGGCCGATCCCTGCATCACGTAGTGCATTAAAGAATCCGACGTTAGAGTCACCGACAACGGTGTTCAGTATCATGTCCGGTTTGAGGCGTTTGATCTCTTTGACAACTTCACTAAACTCCAAACTTCCCAGCGGTACAAACCTCTCGCCAATGACTTCGGCATCCAATTCTTTCATTTGGTCTTTGATGATCTGACTGGCTGTGCGGGGGAAGACGTAGTCAGAGCCTACGAGAAAGAATCGCTTCACATGCACCTGCTCGTTCGCCCACGATACGGCGGGTAGGATCTGTTGATTGGGCGCCGCACCGATGTAGACGATGTTGGGGCAAGTCTCCATGCCTTCGTACTGCACAGGATAAATCAATAGGTGGTTGTGTTCTTCAAAGATTGGCCTGACGGTCTTACGAGTTGCAGACGTCCAGCAACCAAACACGACACAGACGTTGTCATCTTTTATCAGACGCTCGGCTTCTCGGGCATATGTTTGCGTGTCCGAACGACCGTCGGCGACGACGGCTTTCACTGTACGGCCCATTAAACCTCCCGCCAGATTGATCTCCTCAATTGCTAACAGCGTAGCGTCTACGACGCTTGTGCCACTTCGCGACATCGTCCCGCTAAGAGATTGTAAGACACCGACCTTGATCGGTTCTCCATGTGGTCCGATGGGTACCGAAGCGGAGGGAAAGAAGCTCCAGGCGATCCCCAAGGCGACTACCAGCACAATGGCAAGGGGCATGATTTTCCCGTACATCCGGCGATCCGATCGAAGCGAATTCGATGGGGGTGCTGCAGCGAGAGAAACACTGGACCGGGTTTGGAAATCGGCCGAGGGATGACCGGACAGGGCCGCATCCACGGCCTGCAGATCGTGTAGCATCTCTTCGACCGTCTGGTACCGGTCGCACGGATCTTTTGCCATGGCGCGAGAGATGATCGCTGAGCAATCGGGAGGAACAGACGGATCGTGATCGCGCGGATTGGGGATACGCTTGTGGCAATGGGCAAACATAACCTGAACGGCGCTGTCGGAATCATCATAGGGCTCGCGTCCGGTCAATAGACAATAGTACGTGGCGCCCAGCGCATAGATGTCGGTACGGGAATCGACAGATTGACCCTGGCACTGCTCAGGACTCATAAAATAGGGCGTACCGATAATCGTCCCTGATTGTGTCAATTGCATACCCGCGCCTCCCGATGTCAGTTTCGCCAAACCAAAATCGGTGATTTTGACAGTGCCAAGATCGGAACGCACAAGGTTTGCCGGCTTGATGTCGCGATGGACAAGTCCGGCGGCATGGGCGGCCGCTATACCACCGCAGGCATCAATCATAATCCGCGTGGCTTCTTGCGAAGTGTAGGCATTCCGTCGCTGGATTTCAGCCGCAACGCTTCCACCGGCAAGCAATTCCATAACCAGATAGTGCAACTGCTTGTCTTCAGCAATCTCATGGATCGACGCCACGTTGGCATGGTTGAGTTTTCCTGCAGCCTTTGCTTCCGCCTGAAAACGAGCCAGCGCGGTCGGGTTGGCCGCCAAGTGTTCAGATAGGACCTTGATGGCAACATCACGTTCGAGCGTCGGGTCGTGGGCCCGAAGCACAAGCCCCATCCCTCCTTGCCCCAATACTCCGGTGATTTCGTACTTACCCAATGTCTTGCCGATCCACTTCTCTGCCGTTTGGTTCCGATGCGAACTCGATCCAGTGTCGCCCGAGGTTGTGCACAGGCTTCTGGTTTCGCTGAGCTGAGGTTGCTCACCCTGATCATCGGGCGTTGGACTACCAATCGAAGGACTGTCATTCGGTGTCATAGTACGTTCAGATCAGTGAGTCGAATGCGACAACCGGTGAAATCCTGCTTGGCAAGACGCTTTCAGCCTGACAGGTACGGTTGGAGCCGGCAATATTGCATCAATGCAATGCGTATTCGTTCATAAAGTTTGGTTCTTAATGTTCCGTCGGGAGCGAAAAGAACTTCTGAAGGTCAGTGATCGAACAGGGCCAAACCACGTTCGGCACGGGGGTTCGTCCGCCGCCTCAATCAAGCGGTCGTCGGGGAAAAGAGGATTTACTTCATGGTGGAGCCCTGTCCTTTTTCAAAGGTGGGTCAATTCTATCACGCCTTCAGCGATTCGAATCGTTCTCTACAGGATTGAAGCCCTAACGGCGCGATGATTCGGTCCGACTACCTCAAAGAAACCGCCTACGTTCGCCGTGACTGGAGATTGCTAACGCATCGTTGGAATAGTTGGGTGGCTTCAGGTCGCACATTAACGAAGCGCGGTCGATGCGTCCGTTAGGACATTTTCAATGTTCGAGTGCGCAGATCTGGTCCCCCATTTTCATGTCGCCCATCGGTAACTCAAGGGCTTTACCGATCGATCTAAATTTTCTTCCATCGAATTCATTGTGGCTCGCCCTGGCCTTGAGGTGAGGGATTTGGTCTGCGGCCAAGTGGCCATATCGTGGTCCCTCGATCATTGGCGTCAGGTCAGATTCGCCTGCTCCGTTCGGACGCTCATGCTCGACTTCAGTTCTTCAATTTCAGATTTCAGTCTTTCGTAATCTGGGGTTCCCGATGCGCTATAGTTCCAATTTTTGTAGGTACCGGTAACCTTGGTAAAGTAGTCGCGTGCTTCATCACGACTTTTAAAATCATAGTTTTGATACACAATACTCTTTAAAAGTCGCAAGCTTTCCAGTTGGCGATCCCGCGGCATGAACGCATCGACTTCATCAAAAGCATCCTGTTGCAGATAGGCCATGTCCACCAAGACGGATTTTTGCCAGGTGACATAGTCCTCCAGTGTGATGCCTTCCTCTCCTGTCACTTGCATCATCTGATTGATTGCATCTCCCTTCTGAAGCAGCGTCTGCAACTGTCTGACGTCGTCCAACCAGTTTGGGGCAAGATTCTTACTGAGCCAAGGCGAGAGTTGATCGAAGTACCGCGACCAAGAAACGAGCGGATCAATTGCCGGATAAAATCGTTTGTAGGCACGGTCATAAGACAAGCCCAAGAATGTCTTTACCGTGCCGAGCGTCGACTGGGTGACCGGTTCTTCGAAATTGCCTCCTGCTGGCGAAACTGTACCGATCATCGTGAGGCTTCCTTGTGATCCGTCCGCGCAGCGAATTGTCCCCGCACGCTCATAAACACTTTTGATGGAAGAATCCAAGTATGCAGGAAATGCCTCTTCCCCAGGGATCTCTTCCATTCGTCCGGAGGTCTCTCGCATTGCCTGTGCCCAACGCGAAGTGGAGTCGGCAATCAGCAGCACCTTCAATCCCATTTGGCGATAGTATTCGGCAAGTGTGACCCCCATGTAAATCGAAGCTTCGCGTGCCGCGACGGGCATCGAGGAGGTGTTGCAGATAATGATCGTCCGATCCATTAACGTTCCGCCGGTCCGCGGGTCTTCGGTTTCCGGATAGAGCGTGATGGTTTCAACGACTTCACCGGCACGCTCCCCGCATGCTACGGCGATGACGATGTCCACCGTCGCGTAGCGGGCGATCGTACTTTGCAAAACCGTCTTACCAGCTCCAAACGGTCCCGGTATGCACCCCGTCCCGCCATCGGCGATAGGGAAAAAGGTATCTATGATCCGTGTTCCGGTGGTCAACGGTTCCTGAGCGTACATTCGTTCCGCGTATTGGCGACGCAGCAATAACGCGGGGATGGGGCGACGGACTGGCCACGGTTGAACCATGGTGACCTCACGCTCCACGCCTTTCACTTCAATCCGAGCCACCGGGTCGTTCAGCGTGTAGTTGCCTTC
Source organism: Roseiconus lacunae (assembly GCF_008312935.1). Taxonomy (NCBI): domain Bacteria; kingdom Pseudomonadati; phylum Planctomycetota; class Planctomycetia; order Pirellulales; family Pirellulaceae; genus Roseiconus; species Roseiconus lacunae. The sequence goes on from NZ_VSZO01000001.1 coordinate 396,771, forward strand.
GCCAATCCAGGTCACCACGGCTGGCTCGGGTTCTCCAAAGGGGACGAGAATTTTATGGATGAACGAACCCTCGGGGACGGTCCCCAAAACCCCGCCCGGTGGAACCCGTGAACCAACCGATACACAAGGGGTGAATTGCCATTCTTTCTGCAGGTCCAGTGGCGGCGCGGAAACACCACGTGGGAGAAAGAACCCATGCTGATCAGCTAGTTCGTGCAATGGATTTTGCAAGCCGTCAAAGACGCGTCCCAGTAATCCCGGGCCCAGGGTTGCCGAAAGCATTTCGCCGGTCATTTCAACCCGATCGCCTACACGCACGCCCGTGGTGTCTTCAAACACTTGCATATCAGCGACGCGGCCGCGAATACGAAGCACTTCCGCCTTCAGCCGTTCATCACCGACACACACGTAGCCCACCTCGTTCTTTTTGACCGAAGTATGCTCGTCAAATTGAACTAGTACGAGGCTTTCACGCACCTGAACGACAACTGCCGAACGATCATTGACTTCTTGGTTATCGTTGTGATTCATGTGTCACCTCGTCAATCAGATTTGTGAACCGAACTTTGGCCCCCTGATCACTGCATGCCAGCCATGCTTGAATCATGTCCCACTTAAATACAAATGCCATGACGGCCGGGAATCCAAACATGGAACGTTCGGAGCAGCGAGATAGCCAGTGCCAGTTGAGATTCGATAGCAGTCGTTCCAGTCCAATCGCATCACCATCTCTCAAAAATGTTGAGACTTGTGTTACCCAAGGATATAGGTGTTGGAGCTTAAAAAAGGGGACGTCCCAATTTTTTCGAATCTGGAACAGCAGCCCGCTGGCCTGCCAAAGTTGCAGATCTCGCCACGGTTCGAGACCGGCTCGGAATCGCCGCAGCGCCGCGACGACTATCCGCTGCGTCATACGAAAGACGAGGAAGTCTTGCAGTGCGTTTTCGGTGCCGGTCTGCAACAAATGATCATGTTCTTGAATCAGTGCGTCTTCGCTTCGTTCTGCAATGCCTGACGGACGTAATGTGACTTGCGATCTTGCCCTGTGGATCTGTTCTGCATGCGCGGGGTGTAATCGAGTAAGTCGTTGATTCAGTCGAAGAGGGGTGATCGGCACTCGCTCAGCCGATTCGAAATGAGGGAGTCGCGGTAGGCTCGCGATTAGGTCGTAGTACATCATTCCGTGCCGTCCAAAATCGATCTGAAGCGGGGGAGCATGCGTTGTGCGATCAGTCGTGCAACCGCTCGATCGGACAGATCGACTTCCAATCTGTCTTCGACTAGCTGAACACGTGCCCCGCCGTCGACTTCGTGATCGGGAACGAGTTCGATTCCTTCGCGCAACATATCACTCGACAAAGCAAGGATGGCCTGCCTGCCCTCTTCTTTTAACGTGTTGTCACCAAGTAAGGCCTTTGATATCCGCACCCTGATGTCTTTGTCCTGGATAAACTCGTCCGCCGCACGTCCTGCAAGTACCAGCACAATATTGCGAACGAGTTGCTCGTCGCGTGTCGCTGATACAACGAGCCGCTGGACAAATTCCTCGAACCGCGAGATCACACGTGACTTCAAATCCAGTACCGTATCTCTTGCGGCCAATTGCAACGCATCGAGCGTTGCCGTCCGGTGGGCATCTATTTCGTCACGTGCCTTCGCCTGGATCACTTCGGCTTCGGCTTTCGCATCCGCGATGATCTTTGCTGCCTGCCGCTTGGCATCGCTTAGCAGGTGATCCGCTTCGCTCTGTGCCGCCTGGACCCCCTCATCGCGAATCCGTTCGATCAGTTCTTGAACACCGGCGGATGGTTTGGTGTTGCTTTTCATTGCGTTCAGTCGTTGAGATTACGGTTCAACCAATCGTCGAGTCCTGTTTAAACCACGCCTTTTCATCGCCTTTCATTCGGGCAGCCGTCCCGCCAATACAAGCGCGAAGACGAAAGCGAATACGGCAAAGCCTTCAATCAAGGCCGCGGGGGCAAGGGAAATACCAAACACCTCGGGTTTGTTTTTGGAAACATTGATCGCCGCAGCACACGCGGTGCCCTGCGCGATAGCGCTGCAAAGCAAGGCGGCGCCCGAGAGCACGCCGAGAGAAAACATTCCCGGAGAGTTCCCGGGCGAAATCGAAGTCGGCAATGCCATCGTCACCACGATCCCATAGATGGTTTGGGAGGATGGCATTGCCGCGACGCCGACAAAGCGTCCGAAACCGCTCTCGACTTCCAGCATCGCGCCGCAAGCAGCCATGCCCCCTCGAAGACAACCAATCATGCTGCCGATGGCTCCCAGGGACAGCGGGGCATATAAACCGATCCATCCTAAAGTGAGTAATGTTAATTCCATAGAGAACCTTCTTTTCGCCGAAAGGGTGTAAAACGTCGCCCTTCGTCTTTCAGACCCCAATTGAAAAATTCAATCACATTCAGTCGAAGACCATGAATCACTCCGCTGGACACGCCCAGCAGTAAATTCAGGGCGTGTCCAAATAAAAGTACTAACAAGGCCGCAATCAGACCGAATCGTGGCATGCTGCTGTAGATTCCAGATGCCATATCATTGAACGCCGTCGCCAAAGAAGCGGACGCCAAGCCCAACGCGAATAGACGCAAGTAACTTAAGACGTCGCCAAACGCAGCGGAGACTTTCGTTAGCCCGAGTAAACCGCCCAACAATCGCTTCAGCGGTTTTTCGTGACGCGCCGTGTAGAGCAACACCAGCAACAGTCCCGCTATGCCCACAAGAACGCCTATCAGCTTCAGCCCAGCAACCAGCGGGATCGCGGTTCCCGCTGCGAAGAGTAACCCTCCGCCTACTGCGGCCGCCCAACCGAACGATGACAGGCCGTCTCGCCAATCTTGATAGCGACGGGCATCCATGATGTTTGCCAAAACGACGTGCAACGCGCCGACGAAAACAGCAACGCCCATCATCAAATGCGAATCGTTGATGTCCAGCACGTGCAAGTAACCCAGCACCGAGTCAGTGGATGGTGTAAGTCCAAAGTAACTGCCGACCATGACGCCATAGATCATCGAGGACAGAACGATCATCAACAGGACAGGCCGGAATCGCTGCCCCGTTGTTCGCTCGGGAAGCGGTTCGCCCTGTTCGATGTCGGCAGCGTTCGCAAAGATGGCGTCAGTCGTGTTCGGGCGCCCGAGCTTTCGCCAAACCACCAGCAACATTAGGCCGAGCACCGTTGCATAACCCGCATCGGCCAAAATCATCGCAAAGAAAATGGCAAACGAAATGAATACGATGCCGGAGGGATCCCAAGTCCAATAACCGGGAGTCATGTAAAAATTCACAAGGTCCTCGCCCGCTTCAACACGCGGTGTATTGCGCATTAATGTCGGAGGCGATTCTTCGGGGGTCGGTGGTCGGTTGGAAAAGACGAACCCATTCTTGTGAGCGTAGCGCGCCAGTTCGTCGACGTGTAGCTCGGGGACCCAGGCTTCCAAGGCAAAAACCGGATCGGTGTCGAAGGTTTGCCGATCGGCGTCCGCACGAGCCGCGGCATCTTGAAGAGCCGTTAAGTTACGGGCAAACAGAAGGCACCAGCGTGTGAGCGACGCTCGGTCGGACTGAGCGTCCTCGATCGCCAGCTCAACTTCGTCGAGTCTGCGCGACATTTCGTGGGGGCCTGTCGACCCAATCCTCGCCCGTGGTACGGGCATTTTCGGTACTTCTACTGGCGAGACAACAACGACATAACAGCACTGCGGGTCTCGTGCGACGATTTCCGATGCCGCCGCAACTCGAACACTCGTTTCCGCAACGGCCGCATCGACCTGGGCAATGTTGGCATGCGGTACCGCGTAAAACCAAAGCCGCAGGTCGCCCATTTGTTCTTTCGGTACAAAACGAAATTTGCCAAATGGTTTGGCCGCATCCAGACGTTGCAAAAGGTCGTCACGCTCGGCCTCCAAGGTCGCAATGCGATCCTGCAGCTCCAGGGCCTTTTGTTCGACGACATGTGGATCGAAGGTCTCATAGTTCTGAACTTGCCGACGACGCTGTGGTGCCGAGAGAAGGAATTTCAATGCCTCGCGAGAGCGATCGGAGGAAGCATGCCCTGCTGCTCCCTTTGCAACTTGGCCAGAGGGAATGATTTCCAAAACTCCAAACCGATGCAGATCGTCAAGTAGAATTTCCTTGTCGCCGATTAGACCGGCGAATGAGACACGATGTAACGTGACAATGCTCATGCGTGTCCCTCTTCGCTGCTCCAATCCTCGCCGGCTTTTGACTGCTTTGCCTTGGAGAGCTTTGATGCGATCACGGCGGCGCGTTCAGCATCGCCGAGGAAGATGCGTATCCGTTGGATATGTTTCTTTGCGTCGGGGATTAGGACTTTTTCGAACAGGTTGACCCGCTGTGTAATCCGCCGCACGGCATGATCAAGAATCTTGACGCGTTCGCCGGCGATACGCGCCCGAACGCGTGCCTCGGCTGCGTCCTTCAGTCTTTCGATGAGAATGTCCACCCACGCTGGTGTCGCCAGTCGCGAGTAGTCCGCCACGTTAAACTCGACGTGTTCAAGAGTCGGAAGCCGTGTTCCCACAACGTTTTGTTCGCCGACGCGATACCCGTTCATACTTACCAAGCCGCTGAGATCGATCGATTCATCAGCGATCATCGGAAGTTCGCGCCCGATGTGAGTCTCCAGTTCCTCGGCGAACCCACGAGAAGATTGGTAGTCGGCACGTGCTTTTTGTGCCTCCACCGTCAGTTGTCGGCGTTTCAGATCCAGCGACGGAAGCAGTTTCTGATAGAGCTTCAGCTGTTGTTGTTGCTGCTGAAGCGAATTCTTGCTGAGCCTGAGCTTAGCCATGAATCGGGGCCTCGTTGACTGCCACAGGTCCGACATCTTTTGGAAAGTATTTCTCCACAAGGGCTTGTTTCATCAACAACTCCTGTGGTTCAAAGCATTCCGCCAGGGTTTTCCAACACAGGTCCAGAGCTTCGGTCACCGGCATCGAGATTCGGATGTCCATGAATCGCTCGCGGAATAGCGTGCCGAAACGAAGAAGCTTCTGATCGAACGGCGATAATTCGAACGCCATCGCCTGCTTTCGCTGCGCTTCGACTGCCTCGGAATAGAGACGGACCATCGCGTTCATGATTTGGGAGTGATCCTCACGAGTGGCCTTTCCGATGACATGTTGCTTTAGCCGTGACAACGAACCAAAGGGATCAATGATACCGCCATGCAAGTAAAACTGTCCTTCGGTGATATAGCCGGTATTGTCGGGAACCGGATGGGTTACGTCGTCGCCTGGCATGGTCGTCACGGTCAGAATGGTGACAGAACCGGCACCTTTGAAGTCACAAGCTTTTTCATAACGTTGAGCCAGTTGCGTGTATAGATCGCCCATGTAGCCACGGACCGCGGGGATCCTCTCCTGTGCAACGCCTATCTCTTTCATCGCATCCGCATAGGCCGTCATGTCCGTTAGTAGGACAAGAACTCGTTTGTTCTCTTCCACTGCAAATTTTTCGGCGACCGCGAGTGCCATGTCGGGTACCAACAGTCGCTCGACAAGCGGGTCGGAGGCTTGATTGACAAACATCACCGTTCGGGCGAAGACCCCATGCTCTTCAAACGCCGTGCGAAAGAAGTAGTAATCGTCAAAGATCAGTCCTAAACCACCGAAGACCAAGACGTCAGCGTTGGCTTGAAACCCGATGCGAGCAAGAAGTTCACTGTGTGGTTCGCCGGCGATCGAGAAGATTGGGATCTTCTGACTTTCGACCAGACAATTGAACAGATCAATCATTGGTATGCCGGTTTCGATCATTTTTGTGGGCATCACACGCATCACAGGGTTGACCGTCGGGCCACCAACTTTGACGCGTGGTTCCGTTGACAAATCGGGGCCACCGTCCATCGGCTCGCCCGAGCCACGAAAAATGCGTCCCAAAATGTTCGGTGAATAGACCACGTCGAGCGGTCGGCCGAGAAAGCGAACCGTCGCGTCGGTCGATAAGCCCTTGCCTCCCGCAAACACTTGAAGACTGGCCAGGTTACGATCCAGGGCTATTACTCGCGCCAATGAGATTTCATCGTCGGTATTCTGGACTTCCGCCAGGTCGCCCAGCGCAACGCCAGTCGCATGAACACGAATGACGTCCCCGACGATTTCATGCACGCGGGTGTGACGGACGAGCTGTTGCAATTGTGATTCCATTGAGGTTGCCTCGAAACGTTATTCCGCTTGAACCCGGTAAAGCAGGGCATACAACGTGGGGACCATGACCATCGTCAGCACGGTTCCAACAATCAAGCCGAAGAAAATCGTCACAGCCAAGGCGACCCAGAAAACGTCTTGCAGCATCGGCAAAACGCCAAGCACGGTTGTGCCAGCCGCATTTACCACAGGGCTCAAGCGTGAAACCCCTGCCTCTACGACCGCGTTGTAGGGCGAGAGGCCTCGCGCAAGATTCGCATTGACTTCATCCAACAGAACCACGGCGTTTTTGATCATCATTCCCGACAAACTCATCGCACCCAACAGAGCGATGAATCCAAACGGTGTTTGTGTTACCAGCATTCCGCCCGAGACCCCAATCATGACAAAGGGAATCACGCCGATGCAGATTAGCATCGGCCGAAAGCCATTGAACAACGCCACCAAGATGAACAGCATGATCACGATGGCCGGAACGATTCCGGGTAATAGGGCTTCCTGTGACTGCTTCGCGCTCCAGTACTCCCCGTCCCAATCCAAGCGATACCCGGGAGGCAGGTCGATCGCATTGAATTTGTCCACCACGGCGTTTCGCAGCGTTGGTGCGGTGACGTCATTGGGGGAGCACTGCACTGTGATTGCGCGACGGCGGTCCCATCGCCAGATGATCGGGTCTTCCCATGACAAATCAACACCATCGATGACTTGACCGACTGGGATAGCGTTGGTTCCAAGCTTGGGGGTCACTTGCAATTCGTCAAGCGATGTGGCCGCACGCTGTCGTTCCGATTCAACATTGCGTGCCACAATGGGAATCAGATCGTCGTCCTGACGAAATTGACCAACACGGATGCCGTCAGAAGCTCGCTTCATCACCCGTGCCAGATCGTCGCGTGAAATGCCAGCCCAGCGTGCGCGTTCTTGGCTATATTGGGGCTCCAGTGCCTGAACGCGTTCGCGCCAATTGGTCCGCACCTCCTTGGCAAAAGGCGAATCGTGAAGGATCTCAGCTCCCTGTTTAGCGAGTTGCCGTAGGACGTCGGGATCTGCGTTTGCCGGTCCACTAAACCGAGCTTCAATCTTCCAGTCGTCAAATGCCCCGACGGCGTATTTGCGAACTCGCACCATCGCTTCTGGGACATTCTCTTTGACCCAGACGTCGGTGTCTCTCACCAATTCATTGACGCCATCGAGCGAATTCGCATTGACGATGATTTGTCCATAGGAACTGTAAGGGTCTTCCGCGCTTACCGGCAGGTAAAAACGCGGCGGGCCTTTCCCGACGAAAACGCTGACCGATCGAGTCGCCTCATGTTCCTGAAGGTACGCTTCAATTTTTTGCAGGTTTCCACTGGTTTGCTGGATACGCGTTCCCTCGGGAGCCCAATAGTCGATCATGACTTGCAGCCGACTGGAGTCAGGAAAGTAAAGTTTGGGAACCCACTGAAACGCGACCGCCGAAAGAGCAAGCAGCCCCACCATGCTTGCCAAAAAAGTCAAGCGATACCGAATCGTTAACGACAGAAGCTTGCGAAAGAGAACGTAAACTCTGCCTTGATACGGGGCCCTCGCGGATTGATCCCCGGCAGGCCTCGGCAGCATCGCGATGCATAGCAAGGGTGCGACGGTCTGGCAAAAGATCCAACTCAATAGCAGGGAAATCGCGACCACCGTGAACAAGCTACCGGCGTACTCGCCCGTGTCATAGCTCGAGGCGAAGATAGGATAGAAGGCCATGCATGCGACGACTGTTGCGCCCAGCAATGGAATTGCCGGACCATTGGCAGCCTCGATCGCCGCTTTGGTGCGATCCATGCCTCGGGCAATTCGAACCATGATGCCATCGGTCACAACGATCGCGTTGTCGACCATCATTCCCATCGCGATAATCAAGGCCCCCAGCGAAATTCGGTGCAAGTCGATTCCCATGATGGCCATCACAATGAAACTTCCCAATATCGGGAACACCAGACCACTGATTCCGATGATGATGCCGGGGCGAATTCCCATCGTCAGGGCTAGCAGCGCCAAGACGATGGCGACAGCCTCGAGCAAACTGATCATGAATGCGCGGATCGACTCGCTGACCTGATCGGACTGCCAGGAAATACGTTCAACGTTGATCCCAACCGGCAAATCGGCCAGCAGCTGATTGAGATGCGAATCGATTCTCCCGCCGACCTCGACCACGTTTTCGCCGGCTGCCGGCGCGATCGCCAACGCGATTGCCTGCTGCCCGTTGTGTCGGAGAAGGTGACTGGGAGGAGTGGCGTAGCCGACATTTACGGTGGCGAAATCTCGAATGCGAATGATCTCATCCTGTCCATCGATCACGCTGGCGATTGCCAGGTCGCCAATTTCTTCTGGTGTGCGAAATTCGCCACTCGGCGATACCCGTAAGCGTTGCGTCTGGTAGTCAACCCGTCCGGCATCGACGACCATGTTCTGAGACCGGAGTGTTTCGATAAATTGAGCAGGCGTAAGATTCAATTCCGCCAGTTGCGACGAAGTGACATCCAGAAAGATCCGTTTTTCCTGTACGCCCCAAAAATCAACGCGTGCGACGCCTTTGACGACGCTCAATTCTTTTCGCATGTTTTTGACGTAGCGCTCTAGCTCGGCATAGCTAAAGCCATCGCTGCTCACGGCCAGCAAAAAGCCAAACACATAACCAAAATCGTCTCCGACTTTAGGCTTTCCGGCGCCTGGCGGCAAAGTAGGCTCCACGTCGGCAACCTTCTTTCGCAACACGTCCCATACTTGCGGCAGACGTTCGGACCAGTAGTTGCTCTTGATGTCCACCTTGATGATGGAAAGTCCCGGCCGCGAATTGGAATAGACATTCTTTAGTTCCGTCATCTCCTGTAGCTTGGTTTCCAGTCGATCGGTGACTTCAAGTTCCACCTGTTCGGCACTGGCACCCGGATACGCGGTCGTGATAACCGCCGTCTTGACCGAGAACTCGGGGTCTTCTAGTTGTCCCAGTTGAAAATAGGAAAAGACTCCACCAACGAGAACAAGCCCGATAACGAATAGCGTAATCGCCTTCTTTTCAATCGAAATTGCTGCCAGGTTCATCGACGGCACACCGGATCATTATTAGCAACAATGCCGGAGAGAACGCTCTCCGCGAATTTAACTCTCATTGCATGAATCACAACAGTTTCACCTCCTGGCCTTCACGCAGCGAATTCACGCCTGCCGTGACAACCTGTTCTCCGGCTTCTAGTCCTTGAAGTATTTGAATTCCCACCGGCGTTAACTCTCCCGTCTTCACGGCGCGACGGGATACCTTGCCATCGCCGACGATCCAGACATAGGTCTGTGAATCGTCTGCAGTAAAAACGGATCTGGCGGGGACGATGAAAGACTTGGCAACCTTTGTGTCGCCTCCCTCCGCGTCTTCGTCCGTCGCATGATTCCTGACCATTGCCGCCATCCCGGGCAAAATCTTGTTGTCTTCCGATTGAGGAACCTCGATCGTGACGGGGTACGTCCGTGTCGTCTGTGAGGCCTCCCTACCAACCTTTGTCACTTTGCCAACAAACTCGCGATCGGGAATGGCATCGAAGCGGCAAAGAACTTTTTTTACCTGTGGCACAAGTCCAATCAGTGTCTCCGGGACTTGAACGGTGACTTCGATTTCTGAAACATCAAATAGACGGACAATCGGTTGTTTGGCCTGGACCCTCTGAAAGTTATCGACGTAACAGATTGATATCTCACCGTCGAAAGGCGCCCTAAGTGTCGCGTCGTCCAGTTGATTTTCGGAGGCGGCGACCGCAGCTTCCAGCGAGCGGATCTCAGCACGCTTGGCTTGAATATCTTCTGGGCGTGCCCCGGCCATCCCGATGTTCAATGCCTCTTGTGCACTTTCGACCTCGGCCTTGGTGCGTTTGGTCCTTGCTAATGAAATATCAAAATCGGTCTTGGAAACCGCTTGATTCTTAATCAGACGCTCATTGCGTTCGTGTTCGGCAATTGCTTGCTCCTTGCTTGCTTCCGCCTGTGCGAGGGCTGCTTCTAGTTGTTCGATCTCTTCCGGCCGAGCACCACTTTGCATTGCCGCCAGATTCGCTTTGGCACGTTCCAGATTAGCTTGGTTACTTGCCAGCGCGGTCTCAAAATCACGAGGATCGATCGCCGCGATGACGTCACCTTTTTTTACCACTGTCCCCACATCTACGGGCAGCGCGACGAGGGGACCGGAAACCTGAAAAGACAGTTCTACATCGTCCTTGGCTACGGCACGTCCGGGAAACTCACGCCCGCTGATCGCGGTTAAGTCTCCGACCTGGACGGTGCGCACCGGCCGAATCGGCGAGGCTTCCCGTTGAGAGCCGCCACATCCGGCAATCGCGATTATGATCGCCATACCCGAGATCGTCGTTTGAATATGCTGTGGAATAGATTTCATCCCAACACGTTCCCTGTCAAATGTTGCTGAACGTCGATGATTGTTGCACGCCTATGGCTGTTGAGTTTGTGGATCATCCATTCGTACCAACAACCACTGCTGAGTTGTCCCGTCGGCAAAATGGACCAGAGCAGGCGCGGTATCCTTGGTCAGATTGGCAATTCCCGTTTCCATAATGGGGCGGGGCTTCCCAACAACGTTCCACGCCGACCGCTGCGATTCCTTGTCGACCATCCCTTCAATGGTCTGTGTGCTGTTGGTGGCAGTGTCGTTAAGTGAACCGGAGATGATGCCTTCTTTGCTGATCACCAGCTGAAGAAACAGAGTTGGCTCGGGACCAGATTCTTGGCCATCCGGCGTCAATGCAAAAACTCCCAGCGGCATCCACTCGCACTGCTCGGCTGGGATCTCTGGGGCGCTCGAAGCGATCTCCGCAGCCTGCGCCGCGTACTCTTCCTCGGTCGCAATGGCTTGTTCGCCCTGATACACAGCGCCATCTTGGTAGTAAACGGTTTCGCCATAGTCATAGTAGATCGGCTCGGACCAACCATATCCCACCCAGCCCGTCACACCTCCCCAGGCTGCCCAACGGAATGGACGTGTGATGGCCCAGGCGCCCCACAATGGATGGTCCGACCAAAAGTCTCGGATGGGCGTGTCATTGATTTGGTCACGAATTTCGTCGCGCCGGTTCGAACGCATCTCATAGCGTTCGTTTCGATTTTCGATTCGATCCGGACGGTTTCCTGCGAGTGACCGGTCAATCGAAGGTCGATTCGCAATGCCGGGGCGGTTGGCCGGTAGATTGCTCGGCCGGGCACCTGAATCGCGCAAGAAATCAGCTGCGGCACCTCCGGCAATGCCACCGGCAACTCCTCCGGCAATGTTGGATGGTCGATTACTCGGACGATTGGCGGGCCGCGTCCCGCCGGAGGTCGGCAAATCGAGGAAATTTTTCAAGTCGCTGGAACTGGGACGGCCGCCCCGGCTTGGCAGTGTTCCCACGCTCGGTCGCGTTCCCGCACTGGGCCGTGTTCCCGCACTGGGCCGTGTTCCCGCACTGGGCCGTGTTCCCGCACTGGGCCGTGTTCCCGCACTGGGTCGTGTTCCTGTACTGGGCCGTGTTCCTGTACTGGGACGTGATGTCGGCATGGTCGGCCGACTCATCGATGGGGTGCGTCCGACGGATGGCCGCGAGTAGCCTCCGCCACGGCTCATACCTCCACCGCGCATTCCGCCACCACGACCGCCACGGGCGGAAACTTCGGTGGGAACCCAAAGACACAGAGCCACGACGGTCGCTAGCAGTATCAAGCGATTCATTAGTTTAAGTTCCTTGCGTCGGTAATAAATAGTTGCGGCAAGCATGAACTGTGTTCAAGAAAGCGAGACGTGTGGATCGATCACTTGGGTTGCGCTGCTGATTGCTGCCGGACCACTACCACTTCGTCAACGTTGGGTAAAAGCTCCCCGTCAGCGATGCGGCTCATGGATTGCCAGGTGAATCGATTGTCGTCGACATAGGTAATCACGTTGGTCGCGCTGGTCTTGCTTCCGCTTGGCAGGGTTCCTGAGTTGTAGATGTACCAAGCTCCGTCGCGTTTGCTCCAAATGGCTTCACCGACTCCTCCGGCAGAGTCAAACACCCACGACTTGATCTTTCTGCGTGTTGGGTCCCACCCGATCAACTGCATTCCCGAGTGTTCGATTTGATCTCCAATCGTCAACGAATACATCTGGCAGATGAAGTTGCGGTTAGCTGTCCACCGGTAGCGTGTTTCAATCCTCGCATGATCATCTTCATCGACCCACGTTCCGATGATCCAACCCAATTCTTTAAGCCGCTCGTAATTGGGCCCCGTCGTCGGGGTCAGCTTTTCTGAAACCCGATCCAATAGCCAATTCCCGTCGCGTTTGACATAGACTGCCGAATACTCCGTCTCCTCAGGCTCTTGGCCTGGTGGCGTCACCGTCGCCACTCCACTTTCCAACGCCACCGTCGGCGACATGAATTGAATCCACTTGGACGACACGGCCAACGCGGTGTCTTGGTTCTCTTGGAAGATCGATGCAAACTGCTGTTCGATTGCCTCGCGGCCGACCACTTGCTCCTGGGTGCCGGGGTTCGTATAGACTGCTTCGGGCGACCACAAGGCTGCCAGTGATTTTGCGTCCCCACGGTTGTAGGCGTCAACGTAAGCTTTCACCGCCTTACCAATTGCGGCTTCTTCGGCATCTTGGCTGGATGGTGAATCCTGCCCAAAGGCTGTGCAGCAGAGAGCCAATGAAAAAACGATCGTCAATAGTTTCATTTGCTTGTCGCCAAAAGAATTATGTGTGCAGATCAGCTGCTCGGTCATGTCGCTCGAGTGTTGATCGCCTCTAACATCACTTCCATCCCACCAACTGCGTCCAGACGACTCACATTCAATTGTGGCACTTCCGTCGACATGTCGATGTACGGCAAGATGTGCCGAAATCGATTCGATCGAAAGTGTTCTTCCAATTGTTCGAGCCGGTCCCACTGCACTAAATACGTAATCGCATTTGCGTTGGCGGCGTCTCGAAGGATTCGGCATGCGTGACAGCCGTAAGTGACCTCTGTCGGACCTGACAAGCTTTGGAGTACCGTCAGGAACTCATCTCGTTTGTCGGCCGGGGGCACAACTCGCAGTAATGCTTGGATCATGTACACGCCTCATTTCACCACCGCTGTGAACGCGTCGGGTCGATACGCGGCTTGCAAGGCAACGCGCATGCCGCGGAACATGCAAAATTCAGAAAAGGACGTAAGTCATTGCCACTGCATGAGTTTCAGCATGGGCTAATTTGTTAGCCACGGCTAAATCAACTCCAACTATTGGAGTTACTCCAAAATTTTGGATCCGGGCGTGGTCAGTCAGCCCTGTCGGTGCTCGCTGGACTTGTCGGTGCTCGATGGAACTGGCACCTACTCACGTGAAGAATCAGTCGACCGGCCAGGCCGTTTGATCTCGAGTTTTGCCATTCGGGCTTCGAGCGTCGTTGGCTTCAGTTCAAGCACTTCTGCTGCGCCACCGCTACCACGGATACGCCATCCGGTTTTCTCGAGTACACCCAGGATATGATCTCGTTCGGCTTGCTTTAACGACTTGCCCGCCAATCTAGTGCTTTGGGGGCCAGAAGGCAGTTCCACGATCAATGTATCATCATCGGTTAAGATCATAGCGCGTTCGATGGTATTGCTTAACTCACGCACATTCCCGGGCCAATCGTATTGCTCCAATCGTTGCATCGTGCTTCGCGGGATATGCTTGATCACCTTTCCCATCCGGCGTCCGATCGATTCGACATACGCCCACGTCAGAAGCGGGATATCATCGCGTCGTTCACGTAAAGGCGGAATGCGAATGGGGAATACATTTAGCCGGTGATAGAGATCGGCACGAAACCTGCCATCGTGATTAGCTTGTTCCAGGTTGCGATTGGTAGCTGCGACGATCCGTACGTCAACTGTCACCGTCTGTAGGCTTCCCAGTCGTTCAAAGCGACCGTCCTGCAGCACTCGCAATAGCTTGGCCTGCAGCTCCAATGGCAATTCGCCTATTTCATCCAAAAACAACGTGGAACCGTCGGCTAATTCGAAGCGTCCAGGCTGGGCTGATGCAGCTCCCGTGTAAGCGCCAGCCACCCGGCCGAACAGTTCGCTTTCAATCAACGTGGCTGGCAGCGAGGCGCAGTTGACGATAATCATCGGGCGGCCGTAGCGGTTGCTCTGCTCGTGTATCGTCTGGGCGATCAGCTCTTTGCCGGTCCCTGTCTCACCGGTCAATAGGACGGGTGCGTCGGTCTTGGCCACACGCCCTGCGTCCGTCAGCACGCGCATGATTCCGCTGCTGCGGCCGATGATTCGCTGATGGTGGTGCTTTAGGGTGATCTGTTCGCGGAGATAATGATTGTCCTGCTCAAGTCGCTGTCGAAGCTGCTCATTCTCTTTCATCGCTTCACGCAAAAATTGATCAGTCCTCCGCCGCAACAATGCGTTGGCGAATACTTCACCAATTAATTGCAGCCGAGAAATGACCTCGCTCGACCATTCACAGGGCTTCTTTATAAACGCAAACGTGAGTCCTCCCATGACAATGCCCCCTGCTTTCAGCGAGACCGTCACGTTGGATTTTATCCCGTGTTTCAGGCAGTATTGACGTTCGCCATCGGCGTCGGGGGGAAGGTCATCGAGAACCGATCGGATGAAGACACTCTTCCCTCGTCGGAACTCATTGATAAACCACGGCAATCGCGCAACGGCGAACGGCCCGAGCGGAAACGGTTGACAGCCTGGCACCGCGTACGAATGCGTGATCGATACTTCGTTCTCGTCGTCGACGAATTCGACAAAAGTGCTTCGGTCGTTCCCCAGGAACTGAACAATCGTCCGAAGTCCCTCGTCGATACGGTTGTCCAATTGATCACATGGCAAATTGACGAAACCCGCTGAGAGATTCGCAAGCATTCGCTCGAATTCAAGTTGTTCCTGCAATCGTTGAGTATCGCTAGCTTGCTCCGCAGCTTCGAAGATTGTCATGCCGATCAATGCTCTGCTAGTGCAGTCCAAGCGGGTGAGGTGGACTTTTACCGGCTCACTTCTCTCGGCAGTATCTTTGATTCGGAATTCAAAAGTGGCGGACCGTTCCTCGCCGCAATGACACCCGTTGACGTATTCCTCGACGGAGCGGACGTCGTGGGGCTGAACAAAGTCCAAAAGTCGTGCGCCAACAAGCGAGTCTGCCTCTTGCCCGAGCAGTTGCGCCATGGCTGAATTAACATACGCGATCCGATGATGATACAAGGCGAACGCACCCGCCGGCAGGTCTTCGCAAAGCCTTCGAAAGCTACCTAACGGCTGGGACACCACATCATCTAGCGTGTCGAGCAGGGATAAATCAGGAGAAGATTTCAGGTCGGAAGTTGGTTCGCCCATTAAAGCCACTCCTCGCAGTACACACGATCATCGTAGTTGAAGCAGTAGGTGCCAGGAGCTTCGTAAAGCTCGTCCTGCACACTGGTTAACTCGGCCGGGGCAATCAGATCCGCCGAACCATTTTCGCCGTATACTAGCAAGAATTGTAATTCGACCCGAATCAGCTTAGGAAAGAGTAGAGGATTTCATCGAGAAGCCACAGTCGGCGAGCACTGCCCATGAGCACTACCCGGTAGCTAATTGCGAAGACCCCGTGACAGCGATGCGGTGGGTAATGGTACTTTCGCAATTTCTTAACGTGATTGAATCCTCATCAGAACAGATTTTTAAGTCGCGAATCATCGCATTGAGAGCCCCGAATGTTGAAGCCACTTTGCACAAGCTGTTGTTTTTTGCTCGCCATTTATGGGCTGATCGATCCGCATACCGCCAGGGCTCAACCGTCAGGCAATAAACAACAGGAGTTTCTCTTTCATGACTCCCACTTTCACCTGACAAATTACGTCCAAGAAGGGACCGATATTCGGGAATTCCTGGAGATCATGGACGACAAAGTAGGACGCAGCATGCTTTGTGGGATTCCGTTGCAACAGCAGTGGATGTACGAAAGCACAGGGGACTTTGCCCCGACCTACTATACGCAGACCGATGCGCCGCTCTATTACTATTCCTTTACCGATGCGATGATTGCCCACGCCTTCCTGCGGCTGACACCGGAGCAGCGGAAACGTTTTGATCCGATGATTACGGGTTTCAACCCCACGGACATGTACGCAGCGGACCACATTCGTAGGGTGCTTGCGACTTTCCCCGGCGTATTCTCCGGGATCGGAGAGTTCTCAATCCACAAGGAATTTGTCTCTTCAAAAGTGGCCGGCGAAGTGGCTACGGTTGAGAATAAAGCCCTCGATCGTATTCTTGAATTTGCCGCAGAAGCTGGGCTTCCCGTGGTCCTGCATTGTGATGTCAACATGCCGTTTCCAAAGCCAGATCAAGATCCTTACATCGTTGAAAAGCTGAGAGGGTTGGCCCGTCAGCATCACGACACTGTTATTATCTGGGCCCATCTTGGACTCGGACGCGTCGTGCGGCCCGTGGAAAATCAGTTGGACATGGTGGAACGCGGATTGAATGATTCGGAATCCAAGAATCTTCACTTCGACATCTCTTGGGATGAGGCCGCCAAGTACTTGGTGGGATCGCCAGAGGCGGTCCAGAAAACCGCCGACCTGATCAACCGGTTTCCGGAGCGATTTTTGTTTGGCACCGATAGCGTCGCCCCGGAAACACAGCAAGACTATATGAAGGTGTACCGTCTTTACGAGCCTTTGTTTGCGAAGCTCACTCCGGAAGCGAAGCAAATGCTGCTGAAAGGAAACTACGAACGGATCTTTGACCAAGCCCGCCGGAGTGTTAGGCAATGGGAGGCTGATCACTTGGGCCGGCGAACGCCTATCGATTCCGAGCAGTCTGCTTCAGGTTCCCGGTAGCGGGGCCTCTTGTAACATCGGAAGCCCGATGAAGAACTTGATTACCATCGCGTTGATTAGATCGATGAAGAATGCCCCGGTGAGTGGAATGACGAGAAATGATTTGAACGAAGGCCCGTGTTTGGCGGTGACGGCGTTCATGTTTGCGATCGCAACCGGAGTCGCGCCCATTCCCAGTCCGCAGAATCCACCGACGATCACCGCCGCGTCGTAGTCGCTTCCCATGACTCGGAAAATGACGAAGACCGCAAACAGAGTGATCACTAGGATCTGGATGCAGAGCACCAGAAAGATTGTACTGAAGGCGCCTGAGAGGGAAGATAGGTCCATGCTCATCAGGCTCATTGCCAGAAATAGCTGCAGTGCGATTTCACCTACCTTGTCGTAGTCACTGACGCATAAGGGGCGCCGCATCTGATCGGCGAGGTTGGTGATCAAAATGCCAATTAGCATGGCGGTTAAGAAACCGGGCAGTTTTATGTCATTGGAAAATAGCCAACGGTTGACGACTTCACCGCAGGAGAGGCAAGCCGCGATTACCAGCATGATGCCCAACGCACGTCGCAGCGAGTATTCAGGTTCATCTTCGGGCTTGTCAGTTACCGTGATCTGGTTTCCTTGTGCTTCAGTTGGAGTAAGCTTGTGCTTCTTGATCAAGAGTTCTGCCGCTGGGCCACCCACAATCCCACCGGCAATCAGTCCAAACGTGGCAAATGCGATACCGGTCAGCGCGGCGTTTGGCAAACCCGCTGCTTCAGCGTCGTTGCCCCAGGCAATCGCGGTTCCGTGGCCGCCCGCCAAAGAGACACTTCCCGCAAAAAGTCCATAGCCCGGGTGAACACCGATCGCTTTGGCAATGAGCACACCCGTCGTATCTTGAAGGGCGAGAAACACAGCCGCGCAAACTACGAGTAGGGCCAGCGATTTACCGCCGGCGGACAAGCGAGAAAGCTTTGCCGACGTACCGATCGTCGTGAAGAACACCATCAGTAGCGTGTCGCGAATCGACATGTCGAAAACAATCCCCACTCCGCCGTAGGCTGTGATCACAGCCACGATGACGCTGCAGAGAAGCCCACCGGTTACGGCAATCGGAATACTGAACCTGCGCAGCAGTTCAACCTTTTGGGTAATCGCGTTTCCGACGACCAGGACCAAAATCGCTAGGATGATGATGTCCGATCCTTCGACGATGATTTCGTTCATGATTGATCCTTATCCATGCGAATATTCGCGGCATGATGCAGGTGATTGGCAATCGGCGATTATAAAGGCTGGACTTCAATCAACTCTTCAGAATGGCCTCCCAGCGCGCGGCACTGCTGAAGCCGTTGCTTGATCTCATCAAGAATTTGGTTGGTCCGCTCTCCGCCAAGCCCACCGTAAACTGATTGGAATTGTTCACGGGAGATTCCTTCTGGTAGGCCCGCGACCGGTGGGCAATAATCTCCCGCCTTCAAACCGTCACGGACTTCCGCCTGGAATGCCAACGCAGATGCCGCATTTTGGGTTGCACGCTGAGCCAGCAGCACTCCGGCACGATCCGCCGTCAGGTCGGCGAAAGAAAATCCTGAGCCCCCGGGGTTGGAGTCCATTAATTCCTTGATCGCCCCTACGGCGGTCGAGCGATTACCATCTGAGAGCACAGACAGTGCCGCGCTCACCCAGTAATGTCGCGGCAAATCCCCCCTGCCATGCAGTTTAACTTTCCGGCGCAGTCGGCCAATCGCCTTATGATGTGAGCCGTCGAAGGCGCTCCGCGCCAAGGTTGCGACATACTCGTCACCGAGGATAACGCCGAGTGCTAGGATCGCGGCCTGGTTGGTGTGCACAGGATCGGCGGCCGGGCTATTTTCTTCAGCAAACTGAAAGGCGATCGCGACACATTCGGCAAAGCCCGGGTCGCCGGCTGGTATGTCCTCGGCATTGCTTAAGAGTTGCACTCCCGCGATTCGGGCACTACGTTCCAAGTCGGTTGATACGCCCCGTGGAATGGCCCACATGAAAAAGCCTGCGAGCCCCAAGACTAGCATAAGCTTCGCCGTTCGATTGGCTCGCAAGGCAAGTTCTGTGGCGGCACCGATGATCGTAAAGGCGATCGCGAACTGAATCTGCAGGGAAATAGGAAAGTATCCATAGTTAGCCCACATTGCCGCGATGGCCAAGATCGGTGCCCCCACGAACGTGACGATTATGGACTGCCATCGCGGGAGTCGACTGCACCCCATAGCCACAAGAAAACCAAGTAATCCCAAGCCGCAGGCACGAAGTAGAAGGGCCGTGGCGGCTCGTGCCGATGCGTCTGCGAGGCTGGTTATCTTGCTGACGGCGTTAACCGCGACATCGGGTGCACCGAGGGGACGCGGGTCGGGAGCAACGCTCAAAATCGCAAACCAAACCAATGCAGCCGCGCAGCCAACGAAAGGCGATAGGCCAGCGGGGCGTGACGGCTGGTGAATAATAACCCTTTCCATGGCTTTCCCACTATGAAGGGATGGCGAGCACAGGGCAGGGCGCGTGGCGAAGCACCTTGTCGGTAGTCGTGCCACGAAGAATATCGAGGAACCCGTGAACGCCTTCGGTCACCATCACGATCACGTTGCTTTTGTACTCGGCTGAGAACGCCTCAATTTCTGTGGCCGGATCGCCAGAAGGAATGACAACTTGTTCGACATGCCACGGGACGTCGGGAATGTTAACACTAGGCATTTCGTTCGATCCGACATGTAGAAGGGTGAGCTTTGCGTCTTCCGTCCCGTAGGCCTCCAGCGCCCGTACAGCGCGTTCAATTGCTTCGTCAGATCGCGGCTGATGATCGACGGGAACTAAAACTCGCTTCATCGTTACTTCCCCCGTCTCCAAGGAGACACAGCCATGGCTATTGTTTGGTACAAACAGTGTCGGCATGTGGGCTTGGTGGGCGATTTTTTCAGCAGTCGAAGGGTGGATCCAAGCGGATAGGCCATCGCGTCCATGTGTCGAAAGAACGAGGAGGTCAATCGGACGATGGTCTAGGTAGTTGACGATCGACGTCACGACGTCCTCGCTTTCGGCGATCACCTTTTCGATGCCAACCCCAATCTTTTCTCGGATCTCTCTCCTTGCAGTCCCCGGCTCGATCAGTTTCCAACGCTCGAGCGTCGATCGAATGGCGGGAAACCGATCCCAGTCCTCGTAAGTGTCTTCCCCTACATGCAGCAACGAAAGATTCGATTGGTTGGTCAAAGCCAGTCGAAGTGCATGGGCAAAAGCGAGTTGGGAACCGGCCGAAAAATCCGTAGGATGGAGAATGAAACGTGCTGGCTGAGTAGACATCGGCGTAGACTGGATTTCTGATCTGAATGACTGAAGCCTGAATGCAAGCTTGGGCTCACACATAGTGACAAGCCAAGATTGTGGATGGGGTAAGGCACGATTGCAACGATAGAGTCTTTGATGTCTTGATCAAAATATGATGAATCCAGTTCCTCCGCACTTCGCTCCGGAGGCTTCGCAAAGTCTGGGTGGCGTTGCGAGAAACTACTAACCATCGATTTGTGTCGTCAACTCAGCCGCTCTGTCGTTTCTCTCAATAGCTCGATGCTCGAGTGCTCATCAACTCGCTCGATCCGGTAGTGGTCGGAGAAACCCGGATCGTTTCGGTGCCAATGGCAAAACACGTTGTGATACCGGCAGCTCCAGCCAAACTTGGGAAGAATGTGGTGCTGATTCAACTTGCTTAGCGATCCTAAGATACTGACCTTATGTCGCTCGATAAGTTGCCAATCAACTCCGGTTTTTCCTACCGCAGCGTGCAGATAGTTCACGAACCACTGGCCATCTATGTCGCGGCAAATCGAACTGTCCGCACCATGTAAACCCTCCTCTGCCACCGCAGCCGACAGTTTGGGCAACGGTTCTGCCAGGATAACTCGCGGTACGATTGAAGCCTTTGATTCCAGTTCGTAAGATTCAATCAGAGCGGGTCCGAAAATGATTTCGTCGGAGATGCAAATGGGGCCTAACGACAAAG
Source organism: Roseiconus lacunae (assembly GCF_008312935.1). Taxonomy (NCBI): domain Bacteria; kingdom Pseudomonadati; phylum Planctomycetota; class Planctomycetia; order Pirellulales; family Pirellulaceae; genus Roseiconus; species Roseiconus lacunae. The sequence goes on from NZ_VSZO01000001.1 coordinate 417,844, forward strand.
CCCCTCTCACAAAAAATCCATGTAGGGCCATGTGCAATTGGTAGTGTTGCACGCAATGTACCGCAATCTGTGTGGCATCGTATTTTGTGACGCTAGCCCCGTCTGTGGGAAACCCAAAAACTAGATTGTCACTGAAGAACTTGAGTGCCCAACAATTTGGGCCGGCCATCGAGTGATGGGCGAATGATTCTCGCACCATTGCTCGCGATTTCTGAATCGCAGAGGCGACCCGGTTTAAGATTGCCTGCGATTCTTCTGGCGCACTCAACGTCTTTGAGAGTTGGGAAAAGCCCAGCACATCGATGAAACCCGTCACGGACGGACGAAGCTTCGGCTTGCCGTCGGAATCGGTATATGGATCTTGCGCATGCATGACAATTTCTAATTGGGATCGTGATGTCGCTAAAAATTTATGGCTGCAATTGCTTCGGAAGTCCGCACGGTGACAGATGCGGATGAACCGAATGTCAAATCATCGTGATTGGTGGAGGCAAACACGAATCCGAGCATCTTCTTCAGTTGGGCTGTTTTGGTCCGTGAACAGTGGACTCTGTTTCAGTCAGTTACAGCAATGGGTCCTCGTCCTAATATATCGTGAAAAGGGGATTAGCTTGTCCATAGCGTCAAGGGGATACGCTCCAGGGGAGACCTGTGAAGCCGGAGGGCTTCCAGAAAAAAAGTTTGCATAGCGATTTTGCTCGCCAGGTTCATCTTATTGGTCGAGAACATGGCCTTAGAAGTCATCCCGGTGATGACCTTGACTTGAGGGCAGCGGACACCGAGACAAATGTTCGCGGACGAGTGTTAGAACTCAGCCTGAAACTGTGTCCTGAACAAGGTGCCGTCATCACCGACCAGGATATCGCTAGTGCGATTTTGAAGTGGGCTGCCGTCGAGTTGCGTGAAGTCGAATGAGAACTTGACCGTGGGCTTGGACAGGGGGTACCAGTTGAAACCGGCGGCACACTCCGATCCGTTGCCAAAGTCACCTTCCACATAGGAGAAACGCAAGTTGACATCAAGCGTCTGAGCAACCAAGAACTTCCCTCCTTCGACGTAACATCCGTTTTGAATCGTCCCGTCGACTGGCAATGCGCCATCCGAATGGAGGCTCTCGATCCAGCGGATAAATACTTCCGAGGTCGCGCTCCAGCCACGATGCTTCCATGCTAGGTCGATTCCATAAAGCCAGAGGTCAAACTCAGAAACGGTGACGCCCGGAGCCAGGGCGCCCGTCTGAGTCAAACGGGTTCCGTCCGTGAGGCGAAGGAAGTCGCTTTCATCAAGTGGAATGCCCGATTCGTTACTCGCTTGAGGCGAATACACCATCGAATGACCGATCCGCAAAAGCGCATTGGAACTGCAATCGAAATCGACGATCTGTCCGCCAAAGTCCCCTAACGGATCGAAGAAACTGGTCGCCGCAAATGTGAACTGGTTATCAGAAACTGCTTCGGGGAGATTCGCGGTGCGGTAACCGTTGCCAACCATCAATTCATAGTGCCCGTGCTGGGCAAACTTGCCGACGCCGAAGATGCCGACGGTTCGATCCGGTCGAAAAAAGTCGTTGGCCATTGGACGGTCGATAAATCGGGTTCTCCTGGCGCCCAGGAGCCATTGCCGGCTTGCCGTGACTTTTCGTTTTCCCATTTGGATCTGAAAACGATCCGTTAGCTGCCAGGCCCACCAATAGTCGAAAAAGTCGACCGTGTGGAAACCGTCGGTGTCACCGTCGAGCTGAAGAAAGTAGGTGAGCCTTGGGTCGACGGCGAACCCACGAAACGTTAACCGGGCGCGTTCAATGTCAAACACATTGCGATTGAGAACGGGGCGGGTGATCCCAGCGTTGTCCGTCCATGTCTCCGTGTGTCGCGAGAATGCGTGGTGGCGAAACTGGATCCATCCATTCAACTTTACCTCGTAAGGAGACTTCGTTTTATCAAACGGTCGCATGACAAAACCGCGGTCGTAGTCGGCGTAAACATCGAGCGTTTTGAATTTGCTCGAAGCGTCGATCGAATCGCAGTCTGCTTCCACCGGTAATTCGGTAACCAGTGGCACTCGCTCGATCATGCCTGGCGTGCAAGATCGGTCGGCCCTGTCTGGGCGGACCACCAAACAACTCCCCTCGTCATCAAGCCGTTGGCGAAGTTTTTCGATTTCCCCGGCTTGCTGGGTCAGCTGGGTTTGAAGTTGTTCCAACGTCGCCGGTGACGTCTCGATCGGATCGATCGCGTTGGCGGATAGCGCAAAGGCGAGAACCAGGACGCTGAGCAGGAAATGGCGATTGGACAAGACAAACAGCCTCTCGAAAAGGATGGCAGTCCGCAATGAGCCTTCGGCAACGGTGAGCTTTCGGCAACGATAAGTTCTCGGCAAGTCGAGCAGCGCGGTCATGAACGTGGCGCTGATCGAGAGGAACGAGCCAACATTGACGACATCGGTAGGATTGCGTCAGATCCAAAGGCTGCCCTGGTGCGGAGTAACCGATCCAATGTGTTCTTCGTGCACGACCCACATAATCGGCACAGTTTGTTCCGTGGGATGTAGTCCTCTTCGCGTATGCTCCACACGACTGCAGCGCCCCGTGCCCGCGAGCGTTCAAATCGAGCGTCCGATTCAGTTGCCGAAATGGGAAAGGAGCGACGCTTGAAGCCCAAACGAGTCAGCGCGCTGGGGCGATGTTCATGTTCACACCGTTGCGCGGACAAGACCTCTGCCGACAGCATAACTGTTGCTGTCTTGTACGCGTACCATTGCCTTCAGCGTTAGGCTGAGGTGGGCGGCAGTCGATCGGACGTCGTCAAGGTTCACTGGGCTTCGCGGTACCGACTCCTTCGCGGTGGTCTGCCCTCGCCGAAGCGACTCCAGGGATTCCAACGCTTTCAGTTGTTCTGCCGTCACAAGCTCGCGCGACACACCGAATTTGAAGATCCGGACGATGTTGCGAGTTTGCTGATTGACGTAGTTGCGGCAGTTGCCTGAAGCAACGAACAGGTCACGAACGTCCGCCAGCTTGATCGGTCCGAACGCATCGAGCGGGAGGTCGCTGTATTCGTCTTCAAGCAGTGTGCAGAGATTGGAGAATCGCCTGCGCTCGTGCTTGTTGTTCGCGTAGCGACTCTTGAGGTTTTCGCGAAACTCGGCAGTGAGACACGCGATCGTCAGCGGCAGGTCGATTTGGTGCGTCGGAACGTCATCCGGCATCTTCTGCCCGTTGGCGTTGTAGATCGCCAGCAGGTTGTGGTACCGGGCGTATGACTCCGGTGAGTCGTACTCGCCGAGGTAGTACGCCTTGCGGTTCAAAAAGACGCGGGCTTGGCCGGAGGTGTGGAACTTGTAGCCCGGCATCGGGCTGGGTTTGCGTGGCATGGAAAGGCCCTCTTCAAAAACCGTTTGTAGTACGGGTTACTACAAACGAAGTTGAAAACGGGCCGCGCCGCGTGTTGCGGGAAACGACCACCAGTCGTTCCGGCCGGTAAAAAACGAGTCCAAACTCGTGTACTAGAAGTGGGCGATACTGGATTCGAACCAGTGACCTCTGCCGTGTGAAAGCAGCGCTCTAACCAACTGAGCCAATCGCCCGGATAGGATTCGATTGATAACGATGCCCTCAGAATGACATCGTAAATCGTCTGCTCGGAATCTTCTCCGTTGATTGCACAATACCCTGCCGAATTGGCAGGTGCAAGGCCCGTTTGTTTCCCCCTTGTCGATTCGTTGCGTTTCAGACGACTGGCTGTCGCGGTAATCCTAACGATGAATGCTCCCGAGACATGGTACCTCAATTTGAGTATTGCCCGCTGCGTTCTGTCGCTCGATGCGGCCAACAGGGAACTTGCCCGAATGGCTGATTCAAAGGACACGCTCTGCCGCTTACCACACCTAATACCACTTCATCGCGTAGTCTTCAAAGGTTGTGATCGCGTGCTCACGCTTCCAATGATTGTCGAGGTACGGCAACAGTTGTGATTCAAGCGAGGCCAGTCGCTTGTATAGCCGATCAGTCGACCACTGGAACATCGTCCAATGCCAGGTGACTTCGGCAAACTCTTGTTCGATTTGCAATTGGCGTTCGGCCAAGATGGCTCGCACGCCTTCGCGAATGACCGGATCTTCGGCATCGACCAATGGGATGATCGCAAGGTAGCCAAACTCATCCTTTTCTTTCACTGCGACCATCACCGATGGATGCAGATATCCAGACAGGACTCGCGCGGTGTTGTAGCGGTGCGTGACCCAGTCCGACGGGAAAATTGTCAGTAACATTATGCCGAGGACAAACGCGGTCGACTGAGACCGAAGCAACCACCAAAAGCCTTTCTGGTAGGCTATCTTGATCAAGACCAATATGAATCCGGCGACGACGATGGTGGTGCCAAAGAAACCTACGATTCGCATCCACGTTAGGCCATTGTATCCGACATAGATCATCAGCCGGTTATAAACACTGACGGCTAACAACAGATTCATTGCCGACCAAATCCAAGCGAGCTTTTTCAAACTCATGATCCGGCGGTCCTGGAACATCGTTCCCCGGAAGACCACCGATAAAGTTACCGTGGCCAACAACAATGCGACGGTCAACCAGGCGGCGCCTTCGTGAGCATAACCGGCATAGTAAAAGCCTTCGGGGAACTCGCGTTTGTAAAGTGTCTGGAATTCAAACACCAAGTACACCGCGAACAGCAGGTTCAAACACAGCAGCATATTTCGATAGGCGACCGACAGGAGCGCCGTGTCAGACGAACCGGCTATGCCGGTCTCTCGATCAATACCACCAATTCTGCTTTTTCCCCAGAGCGGAAAGAACAACCCGACCCCCATCAGTAGAGCGAGCGCACAGAAAGGAGCTTCCCACGTGTCGATTCGTTCGAGCCACTTCCAGGTCCAGTCACTTGCCCAGCTCCACGCGGTGGTAACCCGCGTCAACAGATCTGGGTTTGCCAGCACAAAGAGTGTCGCAAACGCTACGGTGGCAACCAGGGGGATAAGCCAAGCAATCGACGCGCCAGGAACGGATTCGGACGCTGCAGACCGACGCACCGACGGCAAACGGTGCCGCAACAGCCAGCGAATCCCGTCCAGCGGCGCCCAAAACATCATCGCCATCGATTCGGCGGCCCAAGGAGGAGCCCCTGAGAGAGCCAACCCGAACGCCATGGTCAGCAACACCGCACTGCCTATCACCCATCCGGTGCCCACCGTGGCAAGTCGCAGGCAAGCAAAACCAATGAGCAACATCAAGAAGCACAGCAGCACGCTGGAACGCTTGACGTTGTTTGCACTGCCCCCACTGTCATCGCTCGTTTTCCAATGTGTCGCCAGGATGAACAGCGGCGCGAGCATGAAGAAAACAGCCGGACCAGAAAAGCCGTGAGTTCGATAGATCAGCCAATCGGCACTCGCGGTCCAGGCGGCAATGACGAACGCGACGAGCAGGGTCATCCGGCGACGCGGTTCGTTGCCATCGCCGTCGCTTGGAGGTGCTAGATCAAGAGATGCTGAATCGACATGCGTCGGCTCGGCGGTGGAACTCGAGCCCTGGGAAGGATCGCTCGAGTTAGAGAACGATCCTGTTTCGCTTGGGTTATTCATCGCCACGCTCCCGTCTCAGCCGAAAAGTTAGATCGCGATGGATCGCAATCTCCTTATCGGGGTACGTCGACGGGAGCGTCTTGGATCGAAAAAAATCAAGGAAGCTCGATCGTCTGTAGGGCAAGTCGACCTTTGTCGTCAATCAAGGCAACGGCATGCTGATCGTTCAATTTGTCCATTTGTTTGACGCCGCTAAGTGAATCGATCGTTTCGAACGGTTGTCCCGCGGTGCCTCCGCCGGAAACTCGTTCGGTCAAGCTTGCTCGACTTTCGAGTCCGTCGGTGCTGATCTTCATTACGCCACGAGCGCTGTTGCTGAGTAAGATCGACGTGCTGCCGTCCTTTTCATAGACGATCATATCCAACGGTTGGTTACGATTGCCGAGTTCGGCGACGGTTGTGCCACGCACCTTCTGGGATTCGCCGAGGTCATTGACCGAGAACCGAACTAACGGAGTACACGTATAGCCGGCTAACAAGCTGGGTTCGCCATCGACCATCATCGGTAAAAACGTTTGAATCGGCGAACCGTCTTCGACGCGACCGTGGGCGGCGTGGAAGATCTCGACGGTGGTCGCGATGGTGTTTTCTGCAAACGGGAAAGGAAACTCGATGACTCGCGAAGGTGCGTCACCGGCGGACAATCCAGACACCATGACTTTGCCTTCGAAGTAAGCGAGGTCGGTGATGGACGAGTCGCGATTGTTTCGTTTGCGGCGTCCCCTCGTTTCGACTCGATCTTCTGGAGCATTGGGAAGCACCTTGCTGGCATGGCTGATCTTCTCCAAGCCAACGCGGCTGATTTGATCAGCACCATCGATCCGCAGGAGATGGATCGCACCGCCCGCGTTGACCGAAACAAACGTGTTACCGGTTTCAGGATTCACCGCAAGTTCGCCGACTTCGACGTCGCCATCGATCGCGAGTGCTGACTTGATCGCTCCGACAAAGTCTTCAATCTTGGGTGATCCGGGTTGGCCTTCACTGTCTTCAAGGTTGATCGCGTGGACCGTTGCCGTCTTTGGGTCACCGACCAATAAAATCCCGGTCTCGGTGAATGTCATCGGTCCGATCGACTGCAAATCGACGGGACCGACGGTCAGCCCTGTCGGTGCGCCATAGCATGCCACCGAGGAAGCGAGCGCCAGACTGAGGGCACAGAGCGTTTTTCGAAACAAGTGCGACACATGCATGGTAAAATTCTCACTCGGGTAGGAGTTCGCTATCAACACGGACGTAACGAAGCCTTGGTTGATCTCGGCGTCGTTGTTCGCCGCCAACGGATTAAAATAGCCGATCACAACAGGTCAAACACGACAAGGAATCCATGGTGTCTAAGAAACCCAAAAATTACTGTGTACCGTTAGGGCAAAATCAAAGCATTAGTCGACGCGACGCCATCCTTGCCGGGCTTGCCGGGACTACCGCGGCGACGTTGACCGGGCAAGCATCATTACATGGGCAGGTGTCGACCGGTGCACAGGAAGACCATTTCCAGCAATCTGGTACGCCGTCGCTACATTCTGACGACCGGAAAGCCGCGACGAAACGTTACGCGGCTAAGAAGTCCATCAATCTCTGGGCGTTTCCTTACCCAGACCGTATGTCACTCGAAGAGTGCATGCGGCTTGCTAAAGATGCTGGCTTTGACGGAATCGAATTGAATTACGATCTAGAAAACGACTTGTCACCGAAAGCATCAAAGGAGTCGTTGCTTGGGATACGTCGATTGGCAGACAAAATAGGGATCGAGATTAGCGGCCTTTGTTCATTTTTGTTTTGGCCTTATCCGCTATCGAGTCTGGACCAATCAAAACGCGAGCGTGGCATCGAGCTAGCCGGATTAATCGCAGATGCCGCGGCCACGATGGGCGTTGAAAATGTACTCGTCGTCCCAGGCGCAGTTCATATCCCGTGGCGAGATGACCACGACCCGGTCCCTAACGATGTCTGCGAAAAACTCGCCCGCGAAGCGATCGGACAATTGGTTTCGGGGGCCGAAAAAAAGAAAGTCTCCTTGAACATGGAGAATATCTTTTTCAACGGGTTCTTGATGACGCCAATGGAAATGAATCGCTTTGTTGATAGTTTTGGAAGTGAGCATGTTCAAGTCCACTTCGATACCGGCAACATTTCGATGTTCCAACACGCCGAACACTGGGTTCCTATCCTTGCGGGGCGAACAAAAAACGTTCACTTCAAGGAGTTTACGAAGAAGGGAACCGATTATTCGCTCGAGACTTTTCGACCGTTGTTGGATGGAACGACCAACTGGCCCGCGCTAATGGATGAACTAGAACGCGTTGACTACGACGGTTTTGTCACCTTCGAGTACTTTCATCCGTATCCCCATTATCCTGAAGCATTGATCTATCAAACGTCTGACTCGCTGAACCGAATTCTCGGCCGGGAAGTTTAGCCTACAGGCATGAGCTAACGTTACTGTCAGCCGGCGTTACTGTTCGTCTCGCCGAACGCGAATGACATTTGCCGGCACGGTCGCAACCACCCCAGGGAAAGGGGTATCAATCCGGGCACGCTTGGGCGAACCTATTGCAGTTCCCATTGCACCTTGTCCAAGTTTTCGGGTCTACTCATGACCGTTTGCGTCGCTTCTCGGGTTGCGTGTTCAAGAACGCTGCGGCGGTTGCGCGGTGAGCCTTTGGAGCAGCGACTGTGCTTGTCGGCCGTTCGCATTGTTTCCTGGAACACCGCCAACGCTCCTAATAGCCCAACCGAAGATGCGTACTTTTCGACCGTTTTCGAAGCGATCGGCGACGAAGTTGTCGTTGGCAACTCGATGCCGCCTTCGATCATCGCGCTTCAAGAAACTGACAATGCAGAGCTTGGTGGCAATTCGATCGCCCGTATCGAAACCTTGCTCGAATCGCTCTACCCACAAAAGGATTTTGGACGGGCGGTAACGACGTTAGATTCTGGTGACGACGCAACGGGGTTTGTTTACGACACAGGAATTTTTGATCTCGTGTCCACTTCTGTTGTTGCCCAAACGCCGGGAATGCAGGCTTTTGCCCACCGAATTATGCGTGGCCAATTTCGTCCGATCGGCAGCGACGGACAAAGCGATTTCTACCTTTATACGACTCACCTGAAAGCCGGTTCGAGTGGTGGCAACGCGAGTCGCAGAACGGCCGAGGCCAACGCGATTCGGTTGGACATCGATTCACTGGGTGACCATCAAGATGTCATCGTAATGGGAGATTTCAATATCTCGGGCAGCAGTGAGGGAGCGTATCAAAACTTCTTGCGGTCAGGGACCGGCCAATTGTTCGACCCCATCGATACACCTGGTCAATGGAAGAACGACCCGCGGTACATCGACATCCATACGCAAAACCCGGCGATCAATGGTGCCGGAGGGATGGACGATCGTTACGATTTTCAGCTTGCCAGTGCAGCCGTGTTTGATGACGAAGGCCTACAGTACATCGATGGGTCGTACCGGGCTTTTGGCAACGACGGAACCCATACGTTCAATTCGGATATCACCACGGGGTCGGGAGCTTCACCTGGCGTTCTGGGTGCATTGGCCGCCGCCAGCGATCATCTTCCCGTCGTCGTTGACTATGAAATTGATGTCGTCGTTCCGGGGATCTATGTCAACACGGGCGGTAGCGATCTTCGATTGACCGAGGGAGGTGATTCGGTGACCTACGAAGTGTCGTTGCGAACCGTGCCCGATGCTGACGTTCAGGTTACGATCGCGACCGACGGTCAGACGCAGGTCAACGGAAGTGGACAAGTCGTACTGACGTTCACGCCGGGTGATGCATTGGTGCCGCAGACCGTTTCTATTGGTGCACTCGAGAATTCAGAAAGTGGCGGAACCGCGGTTAGTCGGATCACTCACTCCGCCGTCAGCTCAGACCTGACGTACCAATCGGTCGACGAGGTCTCTTTGTCGGTTCGCATTGACGACAATGATGCGGCGTCGGTTGTGATCAGCGAGGTGATGTACAACCCCGCCGGCGATGAACCTGACGGTGAATGGATTGAGATTGCCAACCTTGGTCCGGGCGCCGTTGATTTGTCTGGATGGCAACTTGATGACGAAGACCCGACTGATTGGTCACCGATTCCTGATGTCTCGCCCTTGCCGCCTGGTCAAGTTGCCATCTTGCACAACGACGCAGTCGATTCGGCAGACTTTCGTGATCGCTGGTCGATTCCGCCAGAGGCCATGGTCATTGGCCTGACGTGGGGAAGCCTTTCGAACTCTCCGACGGCAACAAATGAAAGCCTGGAATTGCTTGACGCCACCGGAGCTGTCCAGGACATTGTGCCTTATGATGACGACGGCAGTTCTTGGCCGATGGACAACAACGCCTCAAGTATTTACCTCAGCGACGTTCGTCTGGACAACAGCATCGGTGATCACTGGTTGATTTCTAATCTCGGTGTCGACCAGGCTCGACATCCTTCCGGGAGTCCGCTGAGTCCACTTGATGTTGGGTCACCCGGGTTTGCACCGGGCCTTCAGATCGATCCGCCGCGGGTTGTCGAAACACGTGTCGCTGGGCAGCGTGTGATTGAAGGAAGCCGCTCGGTTGTTCGCAGTTTGACGGTCGTGTTTGACCGCATTGTTTCGGTTCAACCGGGGGCGATCCAGATACTTCGTGATGGCATCGAAGATCTTCAAGAAGCGTCGGTCGGCCTTGCCATGTCGGCGAGAGATGTGATCGATCATACCGAAATCACGCTGACCTTCTCCGGAAACCTTTCCGATGCGACCGGCTCGCTGATCGATGGGCGCTATCGACTTCGAATCGATGCATCAATGGTAACGAGCGGAGGCATCGCACTTGACGGAGATAACAATGAACGCCCCGGTGGCGACTATCGGTTTGGCGAAGTCGCCTCGGATCGCTTCTTCCGACTCTTTGGTGACCGAGACGGTGACCAAGATGTTGATCAATTCGACCTCCGCCATCTCGGAGGTTTGCTCGCCACACAATCATTCGATGAGGCGTTTGACGCCGACGATGATGGAGACCTCGACCTGTTCGATTTGGCTGAGTTACGGCGTCGGTTATAAGTTGATGTTTTGTTCCCGAGTCTCGAATCGCTGACGTCCGGCGGATCGATTGCAATGCTTCCCCCAAGGCCACGGGATGGCCCCCGTGGCACTGACCGTCGCTTCGCGGATGAGGTTTCTGTCGAGACAGGTCATCGGGTTCGGCCCGTCAGCAGATGAAACATTGCGTCAACCGCTAAATCCGGGGCCCTCGGCTTCCGCTTCGGCCTCGGTATCGAATTCCTGGATATACTCCTTGCCTCGATAACGCATGGCGACAGCGACAAAAACAATCGCGGCGACAAGCATCAGTCCGGTGAAGAACCAGTAGTACGATGCGCCTTCGAGTTTACTTGTACCGTCTTCGTTGCTGATCACCGCGTTGACGAACGCGGTGATCGCATTGCCGAAGGAGACCGACAGCAGGTAAACGCTCATCACGATACTTTTCATGCTGTTGGGCGATTGCGTATAGCTGAATTCCAAGCAGGTGATCGAGACCATGACTTCGGCAGAAGTTAATAGCACATACGCCAAGACCTGCCAGGAGATATTCGGAGTCCCTCCGGCTGTAATCGCTTGTTCGATGAAGGCGCTGACGGTAAACGAGCTGACGGTGATGAACATGCCGATGCCGATTTTCCGAAGCGGCGTCAAGGGAAAGAACTTGTCGATCGCCGGATAAACGACGTACGTGAACAACGGAACCAAGACCAAAATCAAGAACGGGTTCGCCGCTTGAATTTGACTGCTGAGTAACTCGACCCCGAAGACGTTGCGGTCCATATTTTCCGCTTGCAAGACCCAGGCACTCGCGGTCTGGTCGAACAGGCTCCAGAACACAGCGACGAGTAGGTACAGCGGTGCAAGCCGTTTCAGTGACGCAAGCCCTTCGCCGGTGAACGCATCTTTGAACACTTGGGGCCCGCGAGCTGGGATATGAACGAAGCGATGTCGGCCCATCCAGAACAATAGCGTCGCGATCGCCATTAGGACTCCGGGCACACCGAACGCGACTTGTGATCCATAGTGTTCGAGCAGCAAGGGGGTCAGCAACGTCGACAAGAATGCCCCCAAGTTGATCGCGATGTAGAACCAACCGAAGACTTGACCGAGAAGGTGAGAGTTCTTCTTGCCGAATTGGTCTCCGACGTGCGCAGACACACAAGGCTTAATCGCCCCGGTTCCAAACGCGATCAGCCCCAGCCCGATTGCCAATCCGACCCGAGATTCATCGAGAGCCAGCGCGAGGTGTCCAATACAGTACAGCACCGAGAGATAAAGGATCGTACGATACTTGCCCAACAGCCAGTCTGCCAACACCGCACCAAGGATTGGTGTGAAGTAGGCTGCCATCACAAACGTATGCATCCAAAATTTGGCATCGTTGTCGTTCATCGTCGACAGCTCGCCGTTGCTTCCGAGCAAGTACTGTGTCATGAAGACCGTCAGGATTGCCTTCATACCATAGAAGCTGAATCGCTCGGCCGCCTCGTTTCCAACGATGTAAGGGATCCCGGGGGGCATCGTAGCGATCGGGTACGGCGTCGTTTGCCAACCGTGATCGCCAGAGCTTTCGGATTCGTTCTCCGGGGTGGGCTGCGGCGTCTGGTACGGATCGTTGGACAGATGGTCGGTCACGATGAATCTTGCTCTCTCGTGGAACGTTGCAGAATGTGCACCATCATCGCTGACGCCGACGCCCGCGACAACGCCTTTGCATCACGAGGGTAATCTGCCGGACCCAAGTCCATGATTTGCGGGACCGCGAGGCCGTGTGTTGGTATGCCGATGATGAGTAGACATTAAATCGACCGAATAAAAAAACGGCGACCTGCATCTCGGCAGGCCGCCGTTGATCGAAGTTAGTCTAGCGGATCACATGGCTTTCAATAGCGATCTCTTTAGAACCGCCATTGCCACTGGGTCCAGAAGAAGTCTGCATCATCGGCGGTTGGTACGCCGGCTGTCGTTCGGTAGTAATCGCCGGTATTGAAGTGCGAGTACCCCACCTGGACGTTCATGCGAGGGTTGATTGTCGCTGTGACCACGACATCGATTTCTTGTCCCAATTCGCGATCGCCGGCCGCATTGTTTGCGTTAAATGGAGCCATCGTGACGTTGTAGGGGGTGGTCAACTCGTCCAACCAAAAGTTGTGGTACCACAGCAACAACTTCACTTTATCGCCGAGAATTGGCGTGATGAATTGGAAGTTCAAATCGTGGATGTTCCGTCGGCCAAACAAGTCCATCAGGCCGAGGTATTTGTGTGCCAACGGGAATAGATGGTCAAAGCCGTCATCGCCCCGCGCCGCGGGAACATCGTCGTCACCGGATGCCCAGTCATACCAAGCCCACACGGTTGGTTTCCACGGACCACACGAAGTGCACAGATTGAGTTGACGCCCCAATCCACCGGTAAAGAAGTTCGCACTGTGATCACCGAAACCCGGGCTGTTCGATCCGAACTGGGTGCCGCCTTCGTAGGAATAAAGCCAGCCTTTGCCGACCGTGCCCGACCAGCGGCTACCAATGGTGTGGTAGTCGAAATCCAGCACTTGGTTGTTGAGCCCAAGGTAGTAATAGTCAACCGAGCCATAGGGCGTCGACGGGTTCGACAAGTAGACGCCGTAGAAATCGACATCTTCGTTCGCATCATCGATTTTGCTTTCGTTGGCAAAGTTTCGATTGACTGGGTTAACGAAGAAACCATCGACCGTCCAATCGCATCCTTGGTAGGTGCCACGGACCCCTTGAAAAGTCCGGCGAGTGTTGGCCCAGTCCAACGGTGAAATTAACCGCTGATCACCAAACAACAACTCCTGACGTCCGATCCGTACCGACAAGTCGTCGGTAAGCCGTGTGTCGAGAAACAGGTTTTGAATCTCGCCGCGGTTTTCTTCGATCGGGCGATTGTTGAATGTTTCTCCGCCAGAATCGGCATACAAGTATTCGCCGTAAATGCGAAAGTACTCGTTAACCCGCATGTTGGCAAACATGCGGTAGCGGGTCAGGAAAAAGTTGTCATCGTTTCCGGTCAGGCCCAACCCACGATGATTATTTTCGTGATGAAAGCGGGCGCGAGCTTCCCCGCCGACGTCCAGCTTGCCGCCCCACATCCCTTTTAATGAATCGCCGAAAAACGAAGGCCCGTCATAGCAGGGATCATTCAGATAGCTGAAGTCATTCGCGTAAAAGACGCCTTTGTAGGCTCCTTTCATGCCGGCCATCGCTGCATCTTTCTTTGCCTTGGTGCAGCATGGGGTCGAACAGCAATTACAGCTCGATGCCGCTGGCGAGGCACTCGACCAAGGTTCAGACTGATCGATCTGGACTGGTTGATCGACCTGGACTGGCTCTGGCATCGCAACCGGATCGGCAACCGGTACCGGGGTTTCTCCGACCGTCGCCTCGGTGTCATCGGCGACAAGCTGAATGCCGCCCAGTGGGGCGCCGTCGATGTTGGTTACGACGGTGGGTTCGAGCGTCGTGGCGCCGTCGAATGAGAAGTGCTCTTCGGCGAACGCCGAAGAAGTGAGAAAACCTGCGGCGATAGCGAGCGTGAGTGCGCGCCGACGTGCTCTGAGAGTGGAAAGCATCTCTTAGGACTCCTTCCTAATGGAATGGGATGGATCGCTTCTTGCGAATGAGAAATAGATTGATCGCTCGGTTCTTGCGAACTGTAGGCTGCCCTCGATCACTTCAATTGATGAAGCATTGAAGACAAACTTACCGAGCCTTCGGATGCCGATCCCGGCGCTACCGGCACCTCTAATCAGCTTTATCGACTCGCCCAATCTCAGGGTGTGTCGTTTCTCTCTCAGCTTTGACAATCCCTCCAGTCGTCAAACTTTATCATTGGCCGTGTCCGCTAAACCTTTTGATGCTCGATTGGTTGTTCGTCAACCTCGTAGATCAGGACGCGACTGTTGGCGCTGGCCAGGGTTGCGGTGCAATCGCACGTCGACTGATCAGCCGAACGCAAACCTTTGGACTCGACGGAGCGTGAGCCGAATGGTTTGAGAGACGAACGAAAACGTCTCCTGATGGCATCCGTCGGTGAAGATTTTGGGCTCCGAAAAGCAGGACGCTGACGAAGCGAATTTACCTGATCGCGGCACGCTATTCGGCTCGGCCACGAAATTCAGGGGTTCGGTTCCCCCTGCACTTTTGCTGGGCATGCGGCGAGTGTCGATGCCTATCGATGAAGCATCGTCAACGAACACCTCTTTTTCGCCACGCCCTTTAACGGCCCCTTGATCCTCTCTACGGGCGTCTAACGGTGGAATCGGTGTTCGCAAACACGCAATACGCGTCGCTGTTTTGCAGTTGGCACAGCCTGTGCGGGGTAGGCACACCATCGGAGGAGTGAAGGACCTCGACCGAACGATTCGGTTTCGCGCGATTGGAATTGATCTGCGTGATCGCAATCGGGTCGCAGGGTTTCAGTTCCCCGGGCCTTATCCCGTTCCACCTCCCGGAGCTTGTCCGTTGCGACGTTATCTGATTGCGAATTTATGTTGTGTTGGTCTGGTGGCGTTTGCCATTGGGTGTTCCAGTTCTGAGATCACGCTGGAGGATCTTGAAAAGGCAGCGGCAAAGGTTGACGTCGCACGCCTTGAAGGGGTAGACGCTTCTGGCGCTGATGCCGAAGTCGTCGAAATCCTTGACGTCGAAAAGCCAAACCTCAAGTTTGGTTTCATCAAACTCACCGACTGTGCGCCATTGGTGATCGCGAAAGAGAAAGGGTATTTCTCTGATGAAGGGTTGAACGTCGAAATCGAAGCGCAGTCAAACTGGAAAGTTTTGCTCGACCGCGTGATCGATGGTCAACTCGACGGTGCTCACATGCTGGCCGGGCAACCGATCGGTGCGACGATCGGTTTCGGGACTCAGGCGCACATCATCACAGCCTACAGTTTGGATTACAACGGCAACGGCATCACGGTCAGCAACGAAATCTGGTCGCAGATGCAGGAAAACGACCCGAAGCTAAAATCACCGACTCCGCAGCATCCGATCTCAGCCGATTCGCTTAAGCCAATCGTCGATTCCTACAAGCAGGAAGGCAAGGACTTCAATATGGGGATGGTGTTCCCCGTCAGCACCCACAACTATGAGATCCGCTACTGGCTAGCTGCAGCGGGGATTCATCCCGGAATGTATTCCGAAGAGAACATTCAAGGGACCATTGATGCCGATGTGCTGCTCTCGGTCACTCCTCCGCCGCAAATGCCGGGGACGCTCGAAGCCGGCACGATTCTAGGTTACTGCGTTGGCGAGCCTTGGAATCAACAAGCGGTCGTCAAAGGCATTGGTGTTCCGGTCACCACAAATTACGACATTTGGAAGAACAACCCAGAGAAGGTATTCGGTGTCACTAAGCAGTGGAATGATGAGTATCCCAACACTCATGTCGCGGTCGTGAAAGCACTGATCCGTGCTGGTAAGTGGCTTGACGAAACCGACGCCGATGGCAATTTGGTCAACCGCCAAGAAGCCGCAAAGTTGTTGTCCAACAAGGACTACGTCGGTGCGGACGAAGACGTGATTGACAACAGTATGACGGGCACGTTTGTCTTCCAAGAATCAGATGTTCGTCCGATGCCGGACTTCAATGTGTTCTTCAAATATTACGCTAGCTACCCGCACTACAGCGACTGCGTTTGGTTTCTGACTCAGATGCGACGGTGGGGGCAGATTACCGAAGAAAAGCCGGCGAGTTGGTATGCCGAAAAGGCAAAGGACATCTATCAACCGGCTATCTATCGCAAGGCAGCCGACATGTTGATTTCCGAGGGCAAAGCTTCGCCGAACGATTTCCCGGGTCCTGACTACGACGGCTACCGTGAGCCGACGACGGACTTCATCGACGGAAAGTCCTACGACGCGAAGAAGCCGATCGAGTATCTCAATAGCTTTGAGATCGGCAATAAAGATCCCGAGCCACTTGCAAAACAATAGCGATCATCTGAACCGGTCGCAAAGATCCGTGATCGTTTGCGACGGTTGGAATGATCTTGAAAAACGTTCACTCGGCGGTGGCCGCCTCACCGCCCGTGTGATCGGGAAGCGGCCAGAACGGGCCGGACGTTGGGTCCGGTGCCTAACGTCCGGCCCGGCCGTGGATCCCGATCACGCATGGACCCTACCATCACCCACCGACGAGTTCTTTCGGCCGACTGGGCGAACTGTGGGTCGATCGTGTTAAGGCGAATCCATTTGCTTCCCGAATCTCTACCGAATAACAAATCATTATGAATTGGCGAGGAAACGCGCTTAAGTTTTGTAACGTCGCGGGGCTGCCCATCGTTGAGCCTTTCATTCGATTGGCTGCCGGCGAAGACGTCAAAGAACAGTTCAAGAGCATTAGTAAATTTATCTTGCTTCCAATTGCCGCCATCGCGACGTTCCTCTTCCTGTGGAACGCGGCAGCCAAGACGGTGGTCACCGACAGCATGAAACTCCCCAGCCCATCGGAAACGTGGTCTGCGGGGACAGAGTTGTTTGCGATGCACCAAGCGCAACGAGCCGCCGACAAAGAACAGAAACAGGAGAAGATCACCGAAGCGATTCAATTGATCGCGAAAGCAAACTATCTGACCGCCCAAGCGGAATCGGCTGACGGAGAGCGTCAGGAGAAACTGCTCGCCAATGCGTTGGTCCTCAAGAAAAAAGCAGTCCAAGCGGCGAACTATCGTCCGTCAAGCGCGCCTACGTTTGTCGATCAGATCTTCACGAGTTTGAAAACCGTCTTTGTTGGGTTTGTGATCGCCACCTTGATCGCCGTTCCGATCGGTGTTCTGTGTGGGATGAACCCTTGGTGCAACGCGGCACTGACACCCTTCATCCAAGTTTTCAAACCTGTCAGCCCGCTTGCCTGGCTACCGTTGGCGTTCCTGATCATCGTCTGGGCATACTCGGGGACGAAACCCGGCGAGACGTTTTTCGAGAAGGCATTTTTGATCTCTGCCGTCACGGTTTCGCTGTGTTCGCTTTGGCCAACTTTGGTGAACACGACACTAGGGGTTGCGAGCGTCGATAAGGACTACATGAATGTCGCTCGCGTATTGAAATTGTCATGGAGTCAGCAGCTGTTCAAGATCATCTTGCCGGCGAGTCTGCCGCTAATGTTCGCCGGTCTTCGTATTAGCCTTGGCGTTGGTTGGATGGTCTTAATCGCCGCCGACATGCTGGCACAGAACCCAGGACTGGGAAAGTTCGTTTGGGATGAATTTCAAAACGGCAGTAGCCAAACGTACGCCCGGATCGCTTTCAGTGTGATCATCATCGGCGTGATCGGATTGTTGCTCGATCGGGTGATGATTTTCCTTCGGAACCTTGTCAGTTTCGGCAACCCGCAAGCCGCCTAACCCCAAGCGAGTCACACGATGAGTACCGTCGTTCTCGATCGACCGCGTCCCAAATCTGCCGCGCGTCCGGTGGCTCCCGAGCCGCTGATCGCGATGCGAAACGTTTGCAAAGGCTATGGCAGTGGCGTCACAAGAAACGAAGTCTTAACGAATATCAACTTGAATCTCCGGCCCGGTGAATTCCTCGCGGTTGTCGGATTTTCCGGTAGTGGCAAAACCACGCTGACAAAGTTACTGGCGGGATTGGAAACACCCGACAGCGGTGAGATCGTGATGGAGAATCAGGTCATCACCGAACCAAGTCAAGAGCGTGGAATTGTCTTTCAGAATTACTCGTTGCTGCCTTGGTTAACGGTTCGGGGAAACATCTCCCTCTCGGTTGATCGCGTTTTTCGGCACTGGAGTAAAGCACAGCGACGTGAACACACCGACAAGTTCATTGAAATGGTGGGGCTATCGCATGCGGTTCATCGTCGGCCACATGAGCTTTCCGGCGGGATGCGGCAACGAGTCTCGTTAGCGCGAACGCTGGCAATGAAACCGAAAGTGTTGTTGCTCGATGAGCCACTCTCGGCACTCGACGCATTAACCCGGGCGACGATGCAAGACGAAATTCTGAAGATCTGGGAAGAGGAGCGGCAAACCTGTCTGCTGATCACGAACGATGTTGACGAAGCAATCTTGCTGGCCGATCGGATCGTCCCCCTGAATCCAGGTCCGAACGCTTCCTTGGGACCTGCGTTTACAGTCGAACTCGATCGGCCTCGCGTCAAAACCGAATTGAATCACAACGAGACGTTCAAAGGACTTCGCAACGCGATCACCAACTATCTCGTCGCGGTACGTCAAAAATCCCGGGAGGACCAGGCGTCGGCGTCACAGACGTCTCCGATCGAACTCCCCGATCTCAAGCCACGGAGTTTGGCTTTGCCACGGAAGGCGATTTTGAACTCACCGGTCTAAACATCACACACTTACTGGCGGCATCAATGGCTGGATACGTCGAAATGTACCGTCTGGGCAAAACCTACGACACGCCCAACGGTCCGGCGATCATCGTCGAAGACTTCAACTTGAACATGGCGAAGGGCGAGTACGTCTGTCTGCTCGGCCATAGTGGCTGTGGGAAAAGTACCGTGCTAACCATGGTCGCGGGACTGAATCCGATCACGACCGGAGGCGTCGTGGTCGCCAATCACGAGATTGATGGTCCCGGACCAGATCGCGGTGTTGTTTTCCAATCACCCTGTTTGATGCCTTGGATGACCGCGTTGGAAAATGTGTTGCTTGGGGTCAATCAAGTTTATCCCCACGGAACCAAATCACAGCGTCACGACATCGCCGCTTATTACCTAACATTGGTCGGACTCGGCAACAGTCTTCACACCCGCGCCAGTTCGCTGAGCCAGGGGATGCAACAACGTGTCGGGATCGCTCGGGCGTTCGCACTCAAACCGAACATGTTGCTGCTCGATGAACCGTTCGGCATGCTCGATTCGTTAACCCGTATGGAGCTTCAGGAGATCCTCTTGGAAATTCTTGTCCGCGATAAAGTCACCACATTGATGATCACGCACGACGTCGATGAGGCGTTATTCATGAGCGATCGCGTCGTGATGATGACCAACGGACCTCGGGCCCGAGTTGGGCGTGTGTTTGAAATGCCATTCCAACGTCCCCGCATTCGGGCTGAGGTGTTGGACCACCCCGACTACTATGACTTGCGTGGTGACATGATCGAGTTCTTGGAAGAACAAGATCATAAAAAACTCAAAGCGGACGCCGAGAAGCTGGAAGCGAAAAAGCGAGCCGAAGCGGAAGCGGCAATCGCATGAGTACGACATCAACCGAATCACCCACCAGTTTCCTAATCGATATCGTGGTCATCGATCACGTCGATGGTGATCTGCATCTGCTTCCTAAACCGGGCGCGTTTGAACAGTCAACCGCATTCGAACACGCCATCTGCGAAACTCGGGAGACCGGGCTACCGGCCATCATTTCGTCGACCGAAGAGGACGACCATGTCGTTCTTTCGGTTCCGATCTACTGCAATGGCGAGATCAAAACCATCGTCTGTTTCATCGGATCAGGCCGTGACCAAGACTGCGGCGTCATGGAGGTCTGGCAACCGATCGGAGTTTTCGATGAATTGAGCATGACGAAAGGATACTTTGGCGCACTCGAACGGTTTCAAAACGTCAGTTCATTCGTTCGCTTTGAAAAAGGTTCGGGGCTCCCCGGGCAAGTTTGGCGCAACGCGAGCTTCGTCATTCACGATCACTTGCCATCACATTCCGGATTTTTGCGTGCCGCCGGGGCTTCGGCCGAGGCTTTGGAAGTGGCCGTTGGGATTCCCGTGATCGGCGATGAATTCTTGGCTTCGGTTTTATTGATCAGTTCCAGTGCCGCGCCTTTGGCGAAGGGATTTGAAGTGTGGCGTGTTGCCGGAGACGAAGTGTTTCTGGAGTCGTCGGCTTATCAAGCGATCGACGATTCACGGCGGCTTCATCCCGAAACGAAACTCCCGATGTCAGAAACTTTGGCGGGACGCGTCATCGAATCGGGGACTGCCCTGGTGACCGATGACGCCTCGTTGATTTGCCGCGGACGAAATGCGTCCGATCCAGGTTGTGACAAGGCATTCGCGATGCCGTTTTTCGAAGGCGACCGCGTGACCAATGTCCTCGTCATGTTGCTTTAGAAACAAACCTTTAAACAGAGTCCATTTAGAACCTTTCCCAAGATCCATGCCATGCGGTGTGCTAGCCGACAACGCTGTCTCAAGCGGTGTATTTGGCCGGATTCGACGACGTCGACTCTCCTAACACGTTTGGCTTGTGGTCTTCGGAAGGTTTCCTAGAAAGTCGATCAGACAGAGATACTAATCGCGATGGCAACCGCCTTACCCGTCGTCAATCGACAACCCGATTTCCTCGGCCGACTGCTGGAAGAACAACAGCAGTTGACTGCGGTCGAAGCATTCAGCGACTGGCACACACAGCATTCGGATTACGAACCCGCTCAGGAAAAATACTATCGAAACCTGATCCCATTGGCGGCACCGTCTACGGGAGAGCAATTCGCCTTCGAGGTCAACCTGGATGCGTGCAGTGGATGCAAGGCTTGTGTTGTTGCTTGTCATACACTGAACGGGTTGGAAGAGGACGAATCTTGGCGTCGTGTCGGAACGCTGATGATCGGGGACGAATCAGAAAATCTTCCGGCCGCGATTCAACATGTCACGACCGCTTGCCACCACTGCGAAGACCCTGGCTGCTTGAACGGTTGTCCGGTCAAAGCGTATGACAAAGACCCGGTCACCGGCATTGTCCGACATCTCGATGATCAGTGCATCGGGTGCAAATATTGCACGATGATGTGTCCCTACGAGGTGCCTCGTTACAGTGATCGTTTGGGGATCGTTCGTAAGTGTGACATGTGCCACCAGCGTTTGTCGGTGGGTGAAGCACCGGCTTGTGTTCAATCGTGCCCCAACGAAGCGATCCGCATTTCGATTGTCTCGACCGAGACGCCGGAGGATCGGTCAGAAGCGGTTGTGCCATCGGCGCCGCCATCGGCGATCACCCAACCGACGACACGCTTCGTCTCCGCCCGCACACTCGATTGCACCAATGCGGTTCCTCAAGACAAAAACTTTGACGAAGTTGCCGAAAGCCACTGGCCACTAGCGGTGATGCTGGTGATGACTCAGATTGCCGTTGGCATGTTACTGACCGAAGCAATTGTGGCAGGCATGTTGGCGATCACAGGGACGGTGGTCCCGACCGCGGTCACACTGGCAACGGCACTTCTGGCGTTTGCGATCGCAAATGTCGGTTTGGGAATCGCCCCGATGCACCTCGGGCAACCGTTGCGGATGTGGCGAGTCTTTTTGGGACTGAGAACGAGTTGGCTGAGCCGAGAAGCCGTTGTGCTAGGAAAGTTCATGGGGACGCTAGCGTTTGGAATCGGCCTGGTCGGATTGCCGGTAATTTGGAGCTACATCCCGGCGCTGATTCAAGCTTGGATTCCCCGGGACTACATCCCGGATTGGCTCGGCCGCGCCGTCTTATTGGCAGCGATTCCGATGGGAGTCGCCGGCTTGTACTGCAGTGCGATGATCTATATCGCGACGCAGCGACGTCTTTGGCGCAAGCAGCGGACGCTACCTCGATTCTTTGGAACGATGCTGGCCACTGGTCCTCAGTTGACTGCGGTGGTGTTTGCCGCATCGGGTTTCCATAAGACAGCGATCACGTTAACGCTCGTCGCGATCGCGCTGTCATGCTGGAAGCTTAGCCTGGAAAGTCGTGTCTATTTGCGCGGTGGAAACGATCACGATCACTACGATCAACGCAGTGTCCGACTGATTCAAAAGCACCTTGCCGGGCTAGCCAAGGCTCGCGTCGGAAGTTTTTTGGCGGCGATGGTGCTGGCCGGCTTTGGAACGATTGTCTTGCTCGGAAGCCATGTGCTGGGAAGTGTGCTACTCGCAATGGCGGGAAGTCTACTGATCGCCGGCGAAAATCTCGAACGCTTGCTTTACTTCAAGAGCGTTGTTTACGACCGCATGCCCGGAACCCTGTGAGCAGGACCCGGAACCCTGTGAGCAGGAACTGTACGTCAGCTATCCGAAAAGGAACTCAATCATGAGCATCGCACCTGCACCCAACGAAGGTGTTTCGGCCACGGCGTCAGAAACCACGGCCCGGGCACCCAAGTCACTGACCACCGCACCACCAGATTCGCCGCGACGTGGGTTCGAGCTTCCACAAGTCTTGCAAGCACGCGACGGCCGAATGACTCGTGAGTTGCTGCTTCATCCCGGGCGTCACGGACTGGGGATGACGCCTGACGCTATGCAGGCCGATTCGACGACCACCGCGACATGTGGTTATTGTGCGACGGGTTGTGGATTGCGTTTGCACGTTCGCGAAGGCGAAGCGATCGGCTTGACTCCCGAAACCGACTATCCGGTGAATTTAGGGATGGCATGCCCCAAGGGCTGGGAGGCCTTGGAGGTGCTGAATTCTGAAAATCGTGCCACGCACCCGCTGCTACGCGAACCCGACGGACGTATGCAGCAAGTCACATGGGATACCGCCCTGACGACGTTTACCAAGCGTTTCAAGGAAATCCAGGCCAAGTATGGAAACGAATCGGTGGCCTTCCTGAGCACCGGACAAATTGTGTGTGAGGAAATGGCATTCCTCGGCGCACTCGCAAAATTCGGCATGGGGATTTTGCACGGTGATGGCAATACGCGGCAGTGCATGGCCACTGCGGTCACAGCGTACAAACAATCGCTGGGCTTCGATTCGCCACCGTATACCTACGAAGATTTCGAACAGAGCGATTGCTTGGTATTCATCGGCGCCAACCCATGTATCGGTCATCCGATCATGTGGGAACGGGTGCTCCGCAATCAAAAGTCACCCGAGATCATCGTCGTCGATCCAAGGCGAACCGAAACGGCGATGGCATCATCTCAGCACCTACAGCTTCGCCCCAAAAGTGACTTGGCATTGCTTTATGCGATCACCAATCATTTGATCGCGGCGAATTTGATCGACTACGACTTCGTCAACGCGAACACCGAAGGCTTCGAAGAACTTGCCGCTCACGTTTCCGAATTCACACCTGAAGTCGTTTCCGATCGTTGTGGCATCTCGGTGCTCGATATTCGCCGGGCCGCGGAATCGATCGGACGAGCCAATGCCGCGTCACTTTGGTGGACCATGGGGGTCAATCAAAGTTACGAAGGTACACGAGTCGCACAAGCGATCATCAACATCGCTTTGATCACTGGTAACTTCGGACGTCCCGGGACCGGAGCGAACAGCATCACCGGCCAATGCAATGCGATGGGATCGCGACTTTGGAGTAACACGACGAATCTACTGGGGCACTATCGATTCGAATCTGACCAAGATAGGGACCGAGTTGCCAACAACCTTGGGATCGACGTCGACCGAATTCCCAATCAAGGCAGCTGGGCCTATGACGAAATCGTCGAAGGCATCCGTCAAGGAAAAATCAAAGGGCTGTGGGTGATCGCGACCAATCCCGCACATTCTTGGATCCATCGTGGTGACTTTCGAGAATTGCTTGACCAGCTGGAGTTTCTTGTTGTCCAGGACATGTACGACCAGACAGAAACGGCCAAGCACGCAGACCTCGTCTTACCCGCCGCCGGTTGGGGCGAAAAGGTAGGAACGTTCATCAATAGCGAGCGCCGCTACGGCTTGGTTAAAAAGGTTCGTAAGGCCCCCGGTGAGGCTCTCGCAGATTTTCAAATCTTTCGAGCCATCGCTGCCTACTGGGGAGTCGGCGATCTATTTTCCGAATGGACAGAACCGGAGGCGGTCTTTCGGATCCTTCAACGACTGAGCGAGCATCGCCCGAATGACATCACCGGTATCGACGGATACGCCCAGCTCGACGCCTGTGGAGGAATTCAGTGGCCGTATACCAAGGCCGAGGCGGAAGAACAATCGCCCCCACGTCAACAGCGTCGCTTGTTTTCCGACGGCATCTTCTTTCACGAAAGCGGCAAAGCGAAACTGATCGTCGATCAGGTTTTCCCGATGCCCGAACCGCCGGACGAAAACTATCCGTTTCTGTTGCTGACCGGACGAGGCACCGTCAGCCAGTGGCATACGCAAACTCGCACAGAAAACAGCAAAGTTCTTCGCAAGCTGTATCCGCAACAGCCGTACGTCGAGATACACCCTCGGGACGCTCAATCGATCGGTGTCGTCAACGGTGATGTCGTCAACGTCAGGTCTCGACGTGGGTCGATCAACGTTACCAGCATGGTCACGCCGACAGTCCAACGGGGGCAAGTCTTTATCCCGATGCACTATCGCATCGTCAACGAACTGACTCTCGCGCACTTTGATCCGCACTCGCACCAACCGAGCTACAAGGACTGCGCCGTCCAGATAAGTAGGGAAACATCCTGATGGACTTGAGATTCACGTCGGACGTATCCGATCAGCCATGGCTGCTCCTACCGGGCAGAGGCAATTGCAGATCGGTTCAACGATCTTCTACGACATGAACGATCGATCAATCCCAACAACCACACACCCGCACCTTCACTGACAGAGACAACGATGAGTAACGACAAAGGCTTTTCCGATGAACAAAAGCAATTCCTTTCTGGTTTTGCGTTTGGCACCGATGTCGCTCGGGCAGTCAGTCGGTTACCGGTCCTGAGCAACAGCGGAGGCAGCGGCGACAACGGCACCTCGATCACGGTGGGCGGAAAAGCGGAGGATACGCTTCCGGTTGGTCCAGAAAAGATCGCCTTGATCGCTCAGCGTGAAACGACAAAGTCAGGAAAAAAACTGTGTAAAGAAGAGCAAGCAAAGCTCGAGAAGAATCCGCTTGACATGTGGGACGAAATGCAAGCTCGCAGTGACCGAGGCGAGTTTCCAAAAGGAACCGATGTGTTCCTGCAAAAATTTCATGGCTTGTTTTATGTGGCGCCGGCCCAGGACAGTTTCATGTGCCGCATGCGGTTACCGGGTGGATTGTTACATGCTTGGCAACTTGCCGGACTCGCCGATCTGTCGGATCGTTCGGCAGGCGGATACCTGGACGTCACGACGAGGGCCAACCTCCAATATCGTGAGATCCCCGCCGACCAAGCGATGAATATCCTCTATGGATTGAGGGAGCTCGACGTCGTAAGTCTCGGATCCGGTGGCGACAACATTCGAAATTGCACCGCTAGCCCGCTTAGTGGCATCGATTCGCAAGAGTTGATCGAGACAATTCCGTTCGCAAAACGGATGCACCATTACATCCTCAATTCGCGGGAAATGTACGGACTGCCTCGTAAGTTCAACATCGCGTTTGACGGCGGCGGAACAATTAGTGCACTCGACGACACCAATGACATCGGCTTTCATGCCGTTCGCGTGAACGCCGATCGGGCCACCGAGAAGTTCCCCGAAGGTGTTTACTTTCAACTGACGCTCGGTGGCATCACCGGTCACAAAGATTTTGCCCGACCGACAGGCGTGCTGTTGCGACCGGATCAGTGTTTGTCCGTCGCCGGCGCGATCGTGCGTGTCTTTGTTCGTCATGGTGATCGGACCGATCGAAAGAAAGCCCGTTTAAAGTATGTCCTTGACGATTGGGGCTTCGACAAATTTATCGCCGCGGTCGAAGAGCAACTCGGGATGGAGTTGCCACGATTCGACGACAGCTTAGTTGAACAATCGAATGTCGAAGACCGTCTGGCTCACATCGGATTCCACCGACAAGCTCAACCTGGAAAGCAATACGTCGGTGTTGTCTTGCCGGTCGGTCGTATCACCAGCGACCAGGCTCGCGGATTGGCCGCCATCGCGAACGATTACGGGAATGGCGAAATCCGTCTTACGGTTTGGCAAAACTTGCTGATTCCGTTCATCGATGACGCGGATGTGGAACGCGTTCAAGAAAGGCTGCTTGAATTGGGGCTCGACTATCGCGCCAGTCGATTTCGAGCGGGGCTGGTGGCGTGCACCGGCAGTGGCGGATGCAAGTTCGCGGCCGCAGAAACCAAGACACACGCGATGCAGATTGCAGACCACTTGCAGTCACAATTCGATTTGGAATCGCCAATTAACATTCACCTGACCGGCTGTCACCACAGCTGCGCACAGCATTACATCGGCGACCTCGGATTGCTCGGATGCAAGGTCGAAAAGGGTGATGACATGGTTGATGGATACCATGTTCATGTCGGGGGCGGATGGGGGCAACGTCAAGGAATTGCCCGGCTGCTTTTTGAATCGGTCGCTTTCGATGAAGTTCCCGATCTCCTTGCCGGGATCATTCGGGGTTACCTCGACAACCGCGATCAGGGTGAATCGTTTATCGAGTTTGCGACCCGAAAAACGGACGACGAACTGAAATCCCTCGTTGCCGTGACTGCTTAACGAACTCTACCAACGTCACGATTATTCCTCACTGTCACTCGACGTCTTTTACTGAACCATGACGACAAGCTTTATTCCCGAATCCGCTCCGTTCAATGAAGAGCAACGCGCATGGCTGAACGGTTTCTTTTCAGGCATGATGGGAATCAATCCCAATGGCAATCCTCAAGAAATCATGGAAGCTGCGGGGGTTTCGGTTGACACGCTTCCGGCTGCCGAACCAGAAGAAGAAGATTTTCCCTGGCATGATGCGTCACTGCCGATTGTTGATCGAATGGAAATGGCCGAAGGACGCCCGGTCGAACGTCGCCTGATGGCGGCGATGGCGCAGCTTGACTGCGGGTCGTGTGGTTATCTGTGCCAAAGTTACAGTGAAGCGATCGCGACGGGAGAAGAAACGAATCTGACCTTGTGTAGTCCCGGCGGCAAAGAAACGTCGAAGATGATCAAGAAAATCTTGAAGGAATCGGACGGTACAAGTAACGGAGCCGCGCCCGCCAAGTCAGCGGCAACGAACGGCAGCAACGGCGTGGCCGCCAATGGCTACTCACGTAAAAATCCCTATGCGGCGAAGCTGATCGAATCGCGAGAACTGAATTTGGAAGGTTCGGCAAAGGACACACGCCATGTCGCAATTGATCTCGGTGAATCCGGCGTGACCTATGACGTCGGTGACGCACTCGGAGTCTATGCGACCAATTGCGAAGATCTTGTCGACCAGATCATTCGTTCGATCGGCGGCAATGGTGGCATGATGGTGACGACACCCAACGGTGTCTCGAAAACACTCGCCGATTCGATCCGCGACGACTACTGCCTGAGAGACCCGAGCGATGAGTTGCTCGAATTGGTACTCGGCCGCATTGATGATTCCCAGACCAAGGCGACTTTGGAAAGGATGCTTGATGAAGGAGTCCCAGAAGGGTTCGACGTATTGGACGTGATCGAGATCGCGAAAGACGTCCCCATCAGTGCGACAGAGTTCCTGGAAACGCTTTCGCCTCTAAACCCGCGGTTGTATTCGATCGCGAGCAGTCAGAAGCACGTCGGTAACCAAGTTCATCTTACGGTCGGTAAAGTGATCTATGAACGCGAAGGTCGGCTTCGCAAAGGTGTTGCCAGCACCATGTTGTCCGAACGGTTGCAGTCGGGGCAAACGTTGCGGGTGTTCGTCCAACCGAATCATGGAGGTTTCACCGTTCCCCAAAACTCTGACACGCCGATGATCATGATCGGCCCGGGGACGGGGATCGCGCCCTTCATGGCATTCTTGCAAGAGCGCGAAGCAACCGCGGCGAAAGGAAAGAATTGGTTGTTCTTCGGCGATCAGCACGCGTCGACTGACTTTTTATACGAAGGCGAACTACGCCACTACTGTGACACGGGATTACTGACCCGATTGGACACGGCCTTCAGTCGAGACGGCGATCAGAAAGTGTACGTCCAAGATCGGATGCGAGAACACGGCCAGACGCTTTGGCAGTGGCTTGAGGAAGGTGCACACCTTTATGTGTGTGGTGATGCGAGTCGAATGGCTGCCGATGTCGATCGGGCACTGAAGCAGATCGTCCATCAGTATGGAAACATGGACGAGTCTGCCGCTGAACAGTACGTCAAGACGATGACCCAGCAGCAACGCTATGTTCGTGATGTTTACTAGAGAGGTGCCAATCAGGTTGGGGAAAGGCGTTGATTTTCTCGCTCACGTTAGCTGAATAACCCCAGCGGCCCTTGAGTTTCACTGGAAGCATAGAATTCGCGAATGTTGGGCAAGATCGTTTCCAAGTCCTGGTCGTTGCCGACGCCGAACCACATCGCGATTTCTGCGGCCAATTGATCGACCGACATCGTCGGGATCAAACGCCCCCGGCCGATGTTCAGGTTGTTCGACGTGGTCAGCTCGGGATAGTCTCCGTAGAACGTACCACCGTTGACTGCACCTCCGCATACGATCTGATGGCCTCCCCAGGCGTGGTCACTTCCTTGACCGTTGGTGGACAGGGTGCGAGCGAAATCGGATGCGGTAAACAGGGTTACGTCGTTCTCGATTTCTAAGTCAACCATGGCATCATAAAACGATTTGATCGCCCGACTGACACGGGGCAGATTCGTCATATGGGCGTCAAGTAGATTGGTGTGGTTGTCCCAGCCACCGAGATTGACGAAAAAGATCTGCCGCCCCTGGCCGAGTTGCTGCCGTGCCCCGATAACTCGCGCGATCATTTTCAAATGATTGCTAGGACTCTCGTCAGCGAAGTCGGTATTGATCGAAACGGAATTCGTCGCGTTGTTGAATGCCAAAGCCGCGTCGGTCGAATCTCGCTGTGCGTCGCTAAAAGACTTAGCGAGAAGATCACTGTACGTTTCGTTGAGGTAGTTATCAAACGCTCGTGTAAACATCCGATCCTGGATCCCACCTCCCGACAATCCGGGGACGTAACCATAAACCTGGGTTGCTCCCCCGGTACCGATCGCATAGGGAACCACGTCGACGCCTGTTTGGAACAGATTCATCCCGCTGACGGAGATATTCATCGACACCGATGGGTTGCCATTGGTGCTCGACAGTAGATCGGCAAGTCGTCCGCCCCAGCCATTGACCTGATTGCGTGATTGCGGAAAGCTGGTTTGCCAGTGACGCTGCAAATCGGCATGAGAGAATAGGCCCAAGGGCAGATTCACCCGAGCATCATAGTCTGCCCGCGTCGTCGGTTGAGACATCGCGCCGATGTTGCAAACAAACGCTAGATTCCCGTCGTTGTAAAGCTTCGCAACGCCGGCATTTGTTTCGATCGGATCGACACCTTGTTCGGCAGCCATCCCCGGATGCAAGCCGAAGGAGCGTGATTGGGGGCCGACGATCGGGACCAACGCACTTTGTTCGATCGCTAGTCCGCCTTCGTTGCTGACCCCGTCATCGAAACCACCGCGAATCGAATAGTAATCGCCGTATTCGCCGGTCGTCGCGTTTCCCTCGTTAGGGATCAGCATGTTGTAGGAGTCGTTCCCACCATTGAGGAACAAACAGACCAACGCTTTATAACCCGACGTATCGGTAGCGGCGACCAACGACTTTGTCGCTTGCAAGTTCAGTAACGTGGCCAACAGCGACGTGTTGGTCATCATCCCGCAAGCACCCCCGGCTGCTTTCAAGAGATTTCGGCGAGACGTGCGCATGAAGTCCTGAGGGGTTCGATTCATGATTGTCAGTCCAGAAAAGCGAAGAGGCGATGGGGGCCTTAAAAACCGGATCGAAAAACGAGGCTTATTCTTCGATCGCACAATCGGGCGACACGACCAAAGCATGCAAGATTGATTCGACGCGTTGCACGTTGTTGTAGTCGCGTCCTGTCGTCTCGGCGATCACGGCATCCTTGATATGTGTCTTCGTCGTTTCACTGAGCGACCCGTTGCATAGCAATAGATCGAAGCGACGAAGGATTTCGTCAAGGTTGTCCAAATCGCGAGCCAATTCGATCTCTTCATCCAAGTTGAATGAAATGCGACACGTTCCCTTTCGCATTGAATACTGTGAGTAACGGTTCAGGCAAAAGCTACGCAACCGGTTCATGGTCTTGTTGGCTGTCACGCCATTGAGGATCTGGAACTCTGGTGCATACAACGCATCACTGGGGATCCGGCGAGAGGGGTTGTAACCGATCAGGTCACCGGGTGGTTGATAATCAGGCAGGTAAAAGTTGAACACGGTCGGTGACCGATACGCCATCTGCCCCAGATCACTTTCGATGTAGCGATTGATCATCATATAGCCGCCGGGATAGTCGCTCGAAGGTCTCATGGCTCGGATCAAAGCGGTGACGCGTAGCAACGGTTCACGCAATCGCGAATACTCGGTGCCTCGTGTGACGACATCGATTCGTGACGGATTTCGCTTCCGCATCACACGCTGACCGCGGAACACTTCCGGGTCTGTCAGAATCGCTTTGACGACCGCTTTCATGTCACCGCGAACGCCGTCGCCGTTGTTATTGAACACGCGAGTCACGCGACGAAGGTAAGCTCGCGAAGGATTGGATTTGACCAAACGCTGGATTAACCGAGTGCAAATAAAGGGAGCCACATTCGGGTGATTCGCGACCGCATCTAAGCCCGCACCGATTTCATCACGTACCGCTTGCTCGGTCAACGGAGTCGGCAAAGGGGGAAGGACGGTCCCAAAAACCGTCTTTGTATTCGGTGCGGCTGACTCATCGGTATAGTTGTAATTGGTGTCGTGTTCGGGCGGATAGATCGTCATCGGCTGGCCTAAGTTCCGCCCGGTGTAAAAGCTCGCACTGGTATTGTGGGCGTAACGAAATCCGGTGAACAACCTGGCCAGTTCTTTGATCTGATAGTTGTCGTAGGTCGGGATTAGCTCACCGTTTTCGTTGACTTTCAAACGGCCGTCTTGGTGTAGTTCATACAGCCCCACGGAAAAAAGTTGCATGATCTCACGAGCATAGTTTTCGTCCGGGTAGCGGCCTTGATTTAAGTTCGCCTTACGATTGCGAATCGAACTGAGCCAAACGCCCATGCAGGGATGGTACGTGACATCTTCGAGTAGTTCTCGGTAGGTCGATTCACTGCCATCGAGTAGCGTGTCGTAGAAATGCGACATGCCCAGCCAGTCCGGCAGTGATCGCTCTCCTTCGCCGATGTCACGCCCGGTTTGATTGTTGAAACCGGCACCGGAATCGCCGATCACAAAGATCTGCGAGAGTGCCCAGCCGACACGCTGTTTCAATTGGTCGGGCGCGGTCAGTGCGATGTGCCACCAGACTTGATACCGATAGAGCGAGATTCCGATTCCTTCTTCCTCGTCATCGGTCCCGTCAATGTGCAGCAGGTCGTACGTCACGTCTTGATGAGACGTCGTCGGCATCGCGAACTGTTCATCAATCCATTCGTCTAGCGCCGGACGCGTTCCAATTTGCGTCATTCGTGTCGCCAGCGCGTCAATGTCATCCTCCGTTGGCCCGAAAGTCGCCTTCGACAAAAACTGTGCCGCTTGGATCTTTGCTCGTGTCAGTTTTGCATCACGCGAATTGGTGATCGGGAACTCGCCGGCACGGGCCAGCGACGCTGGCAAAACAATCAGCGTTACGAGCGCGAGAAACACGCACCGCCAAGCCGGGGGTGACATCCATGGCAGCGGCTGGCTCACGGCGTTAGTGAATACTGCTTTGGGGAACACTGATTGGGCGTGTGCCCGCCGGCCCAACTGCCAAACGCGGCCGCTCGAACTGAAACAGCCAAAGTTCTGGCGATCACGATTCTGTCGCATGATCAACACCTGAATGATGCAAAGAAAGAGCGTGGGCTGATCCAGAAAAGTGCCTTCCGCTCACCCACCATTTCAGGCGGACTTGTCCCCGGCCGTTGATCAACCAAGTTCCGAGGGTAGCGAGAGAATCATCAAGTTGCAAATCTTAATGTCGCCGTCAAAGCCCATAGATTCGAAATAATCGACAGTCGTCCCCCCTTCGGGACTGAGGGCCAGCGGTTATGTACACTGAAAAGCGGCGAAAACCCGACGGGATGGGTCGTATCGGCACACGCAATCACCATGTCATTAGCAGGTGCGTCGACCGTCGATCGCGATAGAATCAGCCAGTAGGATGCCAGACGTGCGGTTCACGCGCCGCCAAGATCTCGAACCAGGAGAAGCCAATCGGGGTTAACGCCCGTCGAATGCTCCGCCAATCCCTAAGATTTAGTTTGGACAACAGCATTGGCACCGTTGGCTCAGTGACGACCGCGCACCGCTTCCCGAAACCTTCCTCGTGGGAAGCAAAACTGCCACACAAGCAAGGAAATCAGACAGACCCCTATGGCTGGCGAAACTGCGTTAGTAGATCGATTCGGACGACGGCACCGCAGCTTGAGGCTGAGCGTGACGGATCGATGCAACCTGCGCTGTTCCTACTGCATGCCTGCCGAAGGGGCAGAGTTTGTGCCGCGTTCGACGTTGCTGACGTTCGAAGAGATCACCCGTGTGGTCACGCTTGTCTCTTGTCGCTACGGCATTCATGACGTGCGTTTGACCGGTGGTGAGCCATTGGTGCGACGAGAGCTTCCCAAGCTGGTCAAGATGCTGGCCGAAATCCCGTCGGTGAAGGACCTTTCGCTGACGACTAACGCGATGCTGCTTGAATCGATGGCGGTTCCGCTCCGCAGTGCCGGCCTGACGCGATTGAACATCAGCATCGACACGCTGGACGAAGTAACGTTCGAAACACTCACTCGCCGCAAAGGATTTCATAGCGTGCTTCGCGGCATCGACGCAGCGATCGCGGCCGGTTTTGAGCGAATCAAGCTGAACACGACGGCGATCCGTGGAGTCACCGAGAAAGAAGTCGTTCGCTTGGTGAATTTCGCGATCGAAAAAGGGGTGCAAATCCGTTTTATAGAATTCATGCCTCTGGACGCCGATCGCAACTGGACCCACGGCGGGGTGCTGCGTGGCGATGAAATTCGCCAGATCATCGAATCCCACTTTGGAACGCTCACCGAATGTGGCGACCGCGATTCCCAGCCGGCGACTGACTACCTGCTCAATCAAGAGGTCTCGGTCGGTTTAATCGAATCGGTCTCCAAGCCATTTTGTGATGCGTGTGACAGGATTCGTTTAACCGCGGACGGATCGATTCGCAATTGCTTGTTTTCGCAACAGGAATTTCATCTCCGCGAGTTGCTTCGCGGCGGCGCCGACGACGAGGCAATTCTTGAGCAGTTTACTAATGCGATTGCGGCCAAAGCCGCCAGTCATGCGATCGGCGAGGCTGGCTTTTCGCAGCCCCAACGCCCGATGTATTCCATCGGCGGTTGATGGTCGGTGCATTCCGACGGAGGGTTGTCGTCCGCCACTGTTAGCAACTCATCCGAACGAGTAGATTAGCCGCCATGAACGATCTATTTAATCTCAACGACGATGTCGCCACCGTCATCGGTGGCACGGGTGAACTTGGCGGCCTGATGGCCGAGGCATTGGGCGCAAATGGTGCCAAAGTTGCCGTCCTGGGCCGAAATGCCGAGCGTGGCGAGGGCCGGGCCAAGAAAATAATCGACGCCGGCGGACAAGCGAAGTTCTTCGCCGCTGACGGACTGAAATCAGAATCACTTGACGACGCCCGCAAGGCGATCAGCGACTGGGCCGGTGCGCCGACCAGCGTGTTGGTCAACGCCGCCGGCGGTAACCGCCCGGATGCGACGATTCCGCCCGGGGGCGATTTCTGTAAGTTGCCTTTGGAGGCCTGGCGTGATGTGTTCGACTTGAACTTGGTCGGTGGTGCGTTATTGCCATGCCAAGTCTTCGGCCAAGACATGATCGATGCCGGCGTCGGTAGCATCATCAACATCGCTTCGATGAGTGGGATGATTCCGCTGTCGCGCGTCGTCGCCTATTCGGCAGCCAAGAGCGCGGTCATTAATTTGACGATGTGGCTGTCTCGCGAATGGGCGACAACGGGGGTTCGAGTCAACGCGATCAGCCCCGGTTTCTTCCCCGCCGAACAAAACCGCAAGCTGCTGTTTAACGATGACGGCAGTTACACCGAACGAGGCGGTCAGATCATCGGACATACGCCGATGGGACGCTTCGGAAAGCCCGAGGAGCTCGCCGGCGCGACCGTGTGGTTGGCCAGTCGCAACGCGTCTTCGTTTGTCACCGGACAAAATATTGCCATCGATGGCGGGTT
This sequence comes from Roseiconus lacunae, assembly GCF_008312935.1. Lineage (NCBI taxonomy): Bacteria > Pseudomonadati > Planctomycetota > Planctomycetia > Pirellulales > Pirellulaceae > Roseiconus > Roseiconus lacunae. Next base: position 452,486 of record NZ_VSZO01000001.1, read on the forward strand.
TGCTTCGGTCACGATCTAGCGTCCCGCCCCGCCTCGAACTCTCCCTCCCCATTCCCGTTACAACTCTGTCAATTCAGACGAAACTCCAATGATCGAATTACGCTCCGACGCCAAGTACTCGTTGATCATCCCGACCAGCATGGGCATCCGCCTAACGCCGGCCGAACATCAACCGTTTCACTGCAGCGACACGTTTAAGATGCAAGCGACCAGCGCTGAATCAAACGTCGGTAGCGTGTCGTCGTTTCTCGGCCTGCCTGTCAAGATCCTGACGGCGTTTGTCGAAGCCAGCCCCGTCGCTCGATTCATCAAAGACGATTTGGCGCGACGGCACATGGACTACGAGGGCCCCGAATTCGTGCAAGACAACCCCTGGGGTGTACGGCACCAAATAAACATGGCCGATAGCGGCTGGGGATCGCGTGGCCCCCGAGTCCAAAATGACCGCGCGGGCGAAGTCGGCCGAAAGTTGAACGTTAAAGATTTTGACCTCGAGCGCATCTTTGGCGACGAAGGCGCCAAAATCGTTCACATGAGCGGTCTGATCGCGGCGTTATCGGAAGAGACTAGTCAGTTCTGCTTGGAAATCGCACGGGCGGCAAAAAAACATAACGCCCGTATCTCTTTCGACCTCAATCACCGCGCTTCGTTCTGGGTCGGTCGCGAAGACGAGTTGTCGGCAGCATTCAAAGAAATCGCGAGCCTGTCGGATATCTTGATCGGCAACGAAGAGGACTTCCAGCTGTGCCTGGACATCGAAGGTCCCGAGGCCGGCGGTAAAGACATCACCGCCAAGATCGATGGTTTCAAAGAAATGATCGGCCGCGTGAAAAAAGAATATTCCGGGGCCACGCTGTTCGCGACCACGTTGCGAGAAGTCGAAACGGCGAACCTCCACCGCTGGGGCGCGATCGTTTCACACGGCGACGATTTCGTTGTCGTCGAACCTCGCGAAATCGGTGTCTACGATCGCATCGGTGGCGGAGACGGTTTTGTTGGCGGATTGCTTTACGGCGTCCTTAATGGATGGGATGCCGAAAAAAGCACCCAGTTCGGCTGGGCGACCGGCGCCCTCGCTGCCACGATGTGGACCGATTATGGGCAGCCCGCCGACGAAGACCAAGTCTGGAGTATCTGGAAGGGTAACGCCCGCGTCCAGCGCTAAACCAACTGCGGCTTGCGTCTTAACTCTGCAGTTACAGAGTTAGAATCGATGATCGAAGAACAACGGCGACACGAGCCGTTGTTTCTTCCCGCCGCTGTACGGGCTTTCACCGGCGGCCAACTCTTCGCCGCTCAGGTTCTCACCGGCGGCTGACCTCGCGCCGCGGTAGCGATCGCCAGACATCGCAACCGCTTCACAGAAAGCGGTCCTCGCTGGTGGACAAGCCCCAAAAGCAAGGCCCAAAAACAAGGCTGATGACATCGCCTGTCGCCGCTTTCTGCTCGCGGCCCCTCTCTGTCAAAGGCGATCGCCTTCCTGAAAAGCCTGTCGACGAAGACGACTCGCAAGACAGCATCCCCCAAAGTGTTACAAAAATAACATTTTTAAGTAGCAGATGCCGTCCGCAATTGTTAATAATCTAACAATTGGTTCGGCTTGTGGGCATAAAACAAATGGGTGAGAAGTTGCAGTCCGACCTATCGCGACGCGAACGTCAGATCATGGAGGTTCTCTATCGGCTTGGTGAAGCAACCGCAAATGAGATCATCGATGCGTTGCCGGATCAGCCAGCGAATGCGACCGTGAGGACACAACTTCGTGGGCTTGAGTCCAAAGGTGCCGTCAAACACCGCCAAGAGGGACGCCGGTTTATCTTCAAACCTGCCGGCCCACGTAAGAACGCTGCCCTTCGTGCGTTTCGCAAAGTACTCGACATCTTTTTTGGCGGCTCGATCGAAGATGCCCTAGCAACCCACCTTGCCGATCCGAAAACCAAACTCTCTGACGAAGAAGTCACTCGATTGCAACGATTGCTCAAGAAACATCGCTCCGAACGGGAATGATAGAAATGGATTGGTGCACCCAGTTGGTTATGGTGACGGTCGTCGCGTCGGTCCAGGTCATGATCCTAGGGCTTTGTGCAAGACTGTTCGCAAAGAGAATTGCTCTGGTTGATTCCGTTTCGATTCATCGAATTTGGCTGGTCGTCATCATCGCATCACTGGCGATCATCCCAATCCATTTCGGCGGATACCGATCCGAGATAGCGATACCGAGAAGTTCGATCGATCGACTGGCGAGCAGCGACACGCTTGGGGCTGATCTACCGTCGCGTACCAATTCATTCGCCGGCGACGATGACGTGGATCAAGCATTGACGCTTGCCCCTGTCCGTAACTCCGTTTCGCGAACGCCTCCTCCCCAACCGATCTCTCAACCTGCGAACGAACGATTCAATCAAAGCGATTCCCGGTTCACCATTCGACGATTCGCGACGTCAATCAATGGATGGTGTCCGTTAGCGATAGCGTTGTTGGTAGGTTTGTCGGTCAGCTTGATTCGAATGGTCGGAAGTTATTCTGCACTGTCTCGATCGGCGAGAAGCGGCGTCACACCGTCGAAGTCGACGTTGTTGTTGGCGCAACAACTCGCAGAAGCGGTTGGGCTCCGCAAGCAGCCACGCATCAAAGTCTCACGGCATGTCGAGGTTCCTCTGGTCTTTGGAATGGGGCGTCCAACGATCTTGCTACCCGACGGTTTCGATCATTGGCAACATGACGAGCAAGTCACGACATTGTTGCACGAACTGTTTCATATTCGTCGATCTGATCCGTTGATCCAATTCATCGCCGAGTTGACCAAAGCGATTTATTGGTTTCACCCGGTACAGAGAATTGTGTATCGCAAGTTAGTGGAATCACGCGAGTGCTCGACCGACCAGCAGGCCGGTCGGTGGCTCAGTTGTCAGAACCGATGGATTTCACCGGATCGATATGCCGAGTGCCTGCTGACCATCGTCAGTCGCCTTGGGCGCGCCCACCGACCTCCGACATGCGCCATCGCAATGTCTCGTCATGGGAATCTTGAGCGACGGCTTCGCCTGATCACCGATCCGAATCCGCAGCCATTGATGCATCGATCCTGTCGCTCCTATAGTGTTCTTGCATGTCTGGTCGTGATTGCATTGATCACGACAGTCGAGGTTAAGTTCTCTGTCGCGGAACCGCCTGTCGATCAGGGAGCCAAGACTTCCGATCAAAGTGACTCGGCGATCTACACTCCGACTCACAACTTGATTGAATCAGCCCACCAGTCGGTTCCTTATCGTGGTGACGCAGAACGCAAGGTCCCGATCAGTATCAAAGGACGCGCGGTCAATGCTACGGGTGCCCCCGTGCAAGAAGCCATGGTCATTCTGCGCGAACAGAATTCGGCTCGGACGCAGCGTTCTCTCGATAGCCGAAGGGCATGGCACGAACAAACCGTCAACGCAGTCATCGCCAAGATGAAGACAGATGCCAATGGTCACTTTCACTTTGAGAATGCGGCAATCCCACTCACAGAATCGCCCCCTAACGTGGTGCGGCTATCGGTCGTCGTGATCACAACGAATGAGCAAGTGGGATGGCAAACCGTCGATTGGAAGCCGTCAGAGCCAGTGAAATCGGAGCTGGAAATCTCCGTTGTTCCGACGAGTTCTGTTTCGTTGCGATTGGTTGCCGACGGAAAGCCCATCAAGAACGCTTCCGCATTGGTCACTTCAGTTGGTTTGGCAGACGGTGCGGGTCCGGAACGACTGTTTGACGTGCTTCGTTTTAACGCGAACAGGTTTGGAGTGCGAACGAAATCAGATGACGATGGCATCATTCATTTCGAAGGAATCCCAACCGGAACTCACGTCACGGTGTATGTTGCCCATCCAGACTACGCTCCCGAGTCATACACGGTTGCTTGTGGTAAAGACGTCCCGGTCGGGCCGAACCGTTTTCGGCATCTGCCAATCAGTGATGCCGTGGTACTCAAGAACCACGGCGAAGCCGTCGCCGATCGAGGCTTTCTGATTTCCGGACGAGTTGTCGATCCCAAAGGGGAACCGATTCCTTCGGTCGTGATTCCTCGCTATCACCGCCAGACGGATGCCGATGGTCGATTTCAATTTCGAATCAGTAAGAGCTATCGCGAACGTCGACAACGCTCGCGCCGTGGCGGTTTACACCTCGAAATTCAACCTGAAAAGAATTCTGGCTTGATCCCAGAAACCTACATCCATCCGGTCGATGTGGAAACGATCGAACAACCGATCACAATTCGGCTGCAGTCCGGGCAAATAATCCGTGGCCGAACCATCGACGAGTCGGGTGCTCCGATCGAAGGCATTGTGGTCAGCACGATTGATCGAAGATTTCGATGCAGTGCCGTTTCTGATCAACAGGGTAAATTTGAATTCGTTTGCCACGAAGGCGACCAACTGATCGTCTTTACGACACGCAAACCCGGTTTCGCGATCCCCGGTTTATTGGGATTCCATGATGTGTCAATCGAGGAGGCGCGAAAGTCGTTGCATCGTGAGTTGTTTGTCTCTGAGTCGGTATCGCTGGGAGACATTGTGATTCCGCCACGACCGAAGTGGCGTTTTCAAATCCGCATGCCGGATGGTTCGCCGGCTGACGGCGCTTCGCTTGTCGTTTATGGGGAACGGCCTTCCAACCTTCCGCGGCCGATGAAAAGTGTATTGGCCGGTCCCGTGATCGCCGATGGTCAGGGGCGAATTGAGATACCCGTTCCGACTGAAATTGCCAGCGAGCGACACGCCGAGTTGCGTTTGATCCAAAACAATCGCGGCTACACCGGGCGTTTAAGTTTGCCAGGGAATTCGGCGGATGAAATGGAGGTCGTTTTAGAACCAGGTGTGATTGTGCAAGGCACCGTGCTATTTGACGGAGCGCCGGTAGAAAACGCAGCGATCCAGGTCAGTCAACTTGAACAACCGAGGATGCAACGCGGCGGCGCCATCGCGACGTATTTTCTGACCACGCACGCGACGAAGGTGAAGACGGATCGGATGGGAGACTACCGAGCGGTGGTGCCTCGTGGAAGTCGCGCCTCCGTGTCGTTCATTAGTAGCGACCTTGATGTCAGCCCGACCGTCGGAGCAAGGGTTTCCGAATCCGAAGACGGCTTCCTGCAAGCAAGTCCCATCAACTTGATTTCCGGCGATGGTGAAATCGCAGGGCAAGTCGTCGACGCAAAGGGGAATCCGATCTCGGGGCTGAACGTTCGCGTCAAACGCGAAGGTCAGATCAAACCGTCGTGGTGGGTTGGGCATCAATCGAAAAGCCAGTCGGTCACGGATTCGAAGGGGCGGTTTCATCTTCGCGCCGTCCCTGAAGGCAATTACCAACTCGATATCTCGACCCCGTACGAACGTGGCAAGCAGACGCGGCGAGTCTTGGTCAAGGCGTCGACGGGTGAGATGAATGTCGAAGCAAAAATGACAGAGACGTTGGGAACCATCCTCTCGAAGTAAGGAAGTGAACTGCGGTCCCTTCGTTTCAATTTGGCTTCAGGTGCGATCCATCAGCCACCGGGAGGTCGTCACGGTGATTGCAATGCGACTGTGGCCAACGCAGTTCTGCCAGGCCACAACCGTGGCTAACGCCAGTCGGCTAATCCTGATTTCAGATGCTGGCGAAACGCCGTAACTAATGGGCGTCAACTTGTGAGCCGACGGGGCTTGCCGCGAGCCCCGCTTGTCGTGATTTTTTTACAACAGAGGCCCGACGCTAGCGCGTTCGGCTCATGGATTTCGCCAAGACTGAACCTTGCTATCTCACAAAGGCTTAGGACAATCGGTTCGCGCCGCCGTTTTCGTCTTGATGGATCGTGACGGGCCAGTTTGGGAATTCGTTTTCTGGGTTGCCGTCGTTGACGTCGATCAAGAAGCGGTACGAGTGAACGGTATAAGTCCGCTTCTCCGGATCGATTTCGACAAACCCAAAGCCGCTCGCTTTTTGGTGCGCTTTCTCGTACCGGTTCTTTGCCGTCGGGACGATCGGATTGCCAATCGTGTAGACGTAGACCTTGTTGCCTAACCCGTCGAGGTATTCACCGGTGTGCTCCAGCCCGTGTACGGGACGATTTTCGTGCTTCATTCCAACGTCGTCGGCGCGCCACCAGCGCGGGTAACCCGCAGCGATTGCCGGTGTGCAGAACGACCAGAACCCGTCCCGCTGCTTTTCGACCCCATACTGCACCAGCGACGTAAGGTGCTGGTCACCATTGATGTGTAGCGGCTTGGCGGGGGCGGCTAATCGAATCGCTTCGTCACGCTGTGATTGCGGCCAACCACCGCAGTCGAGATCCGCGACCAAGTATCCGTTGTAGCCGCCGTGATGCGTCGCTACCCCGGCAAACACGGTCTGGCTAAGAAGGACCTTGATCGAGTGCTTTCGCCAGTCGGCCGACCAATGTTTCAAGAATTCATGCTGTCGGTCGCCCAACAGTTCCAGGCCTGGCTTGTCGAGTTTCAGTGGATCGATGTCGGGATCGCGTAGGTGATCGGCGCGTCCCGACCCGGTATCGACTCGCTGGGGCCCGCTTTTCCATTGGCGATCGGCGACCACCGCAAAGCCAACGCCGCCATAAACCATGTCGCCATAGTAAACACTGATGTCTTGCTTGCAGGGTTCCGGATCATAGGCGTCCGGGTGATGGGCACAATTGGTGCGATGGACCACGTTGACCATGCGTGCCGGTTCGATGTAGCCACCGTTGGATGACGCGCCACCGGTGTCAACATCCATCGGCGCGCCGCCTTCGCCCCAGATGTTGCCTTGGAAGACATCATGATCATCGGGCAAACAAAGCGTCGGACGATCCTTCATCGCATGGCGGAACGACCAACCAAACTGATAGTACTTGCGAAGGTAATTCAAAATCGCACGATCGGCCGGTCGACGGATGATTCCATAGCCACCGTGACTTTCATAAAGTTGATCGCCGGAGAAGTACAGCAAGTCCGGATCCAACTTGACCACGTTCTCTGCGACCGGTTGATAAGGAAACGCATAGTCGTTTTGGCAAGTCAGTGCCCCCATCCGTAGCGGTCGACCACTGGGATTTTCACGAATCGTCCCCGACCAGATCGATTCAGTCTCCTTACCACTCCGATGCGTTTGGCGATAGACAACGCGGTAGGAAGCCGTTTGTGAGGCGTCCCAGTTGGCGATTCGAAACGTCGCCGTCCAAGCGTCTGTGTCCAGCGTTTCGGTGCCGATCGTTTTCCATTGATCGTCTTGCTTGATTTGCAAATCGATGTCTTTGTTATCGGCGTCGCCGAGTGGACCGGTCAGCGCGGATAGTTTAAGCACGAATCCGTCATCGGAACGCGAATCGCTAAGCGAGTACATCGTCCACAGGATCGGTCCGAACGAGCGATCAAGATCGACGGTGAAGGCATCCCCGCTGACCGACCAGTCTCGAAACCGATAACGGGCGCCATCTTGGTTGCGGAATTTGGGATCGAAGCTGTTGGCGATCGCGATGTTTCCGAGCACGCCTTGCTTGGCGACCGATGTCGAAACGGTCCCCAGGTCGATACCGCGTTCGTCGATAGCTGTTAATGTCAGTCGGACTTGGTCACCGTTCGGTTGGCCTTCGAGAACCAGACGCAAATTTTTTGGCGTTTTGGCTGCTTCGACACTGACTTGTTTCTTGTTGATAAACAGCGTTCCGTCACGAAGCCCGGCTTTGATCCCGTTCTTGGCGAACACGTTACTGCGGTGCTCGTTCAGGTCGCTTTTGACGCCCAAGCGAAATCCGACACCATCATCCGCCCCGGCGACTTCGACTTGTGAAACGATCACGCTGGTTCGAAATGGTTGGCCGGCGTCGGTCAATTGGTGAGTGATTAGATGAACGTTGCGATCACCGCCGGTGGAAAGGCATTCGGCCGCCCCATCGCGGATCACCCAGTCCTCCATCGGATTCGCCCAACAGTTCTCGCCCAACCAAACACGGTCATGAGTGTCCGCCCAGTTGACAACCGGAGCATCAGTCTCCGACGGTACGGTCGCTGCCGACGCCGTTGACGCGGCGTTCTCGGCGAGTCCCATCAAGGCCCCGCTCGCTCCGAGGGTCTTCAGTGCTGATCGGCGTGGGACATGACTAGACATGGGCGAATCCGGCTTCGTACTTGGATGAGTGATTCTCGATGGAATCGCGATCGATGTGACGCAGTTGTTTGGGGGCGAATTATAGTCGCTCAAGAGCCGTCGGTTGGCCGATCGGATGTAGGCTGGATCGATTCGAAAAGCCGCATCAGTTCGTCAACGATCAACACCGATGCGTCCTTCTGCACGTTGTTCGTGCCGAGCCATGTTTCATAACCGCCGAAGCGATGCTGCCGCGGTGTCGGAAGGTATCCGTAGGATCCTCCGGCGAGTTCGATCGTGAAGGCATGCTTGGTCGGCGCACGTTCTTTGATTTCCAGCCCCGTTTCGGCGAACGTTTCAAAGGGGATCGCGGCGATCCCCAGATCACCCAGGCGGATCGCTTGCAGGGGGACGGTCACCGTTTTCGGTCCGGCAGCAATCGCGGCGACGCGTTTCGCATAGATGGCTTCGCGGCGATGCGTTGTTTCCGCGTCGGGGTCGGCGTTGAACTTCGCGAAGTGGGCAAGCATTGCTTCGCTTGGCTGGCGGACGTCGAGCGTTAGGTCAGATGCGGCGACCGCGACTTCGATTGAATCCTTGAACTCAACCGCATCGTACGATTCGTGAACCCGATCGGCGACTTTGCCGGCCACCTCACGCATCTTTTCATAAGGCTGGTAACGTTTCGGTTGAGAATTTCGGAAGTCGATGTTGTTGACGTCGCCACTGGTGCCGTTGGTTAGCATGGCGACAAACGTTTCTTCGTCGGCACCGAGCCGCTGTTCGATTGCTTTGGCGAAGTAACCAAAGTAGTCGGCGGACACTTCGCCACTAGGGACACCACCGACGTAGTGCAAGGAGTAATTTGCCAGCAGCGCGATCGGGCGGTCTTGCAGATCCACCGCACAAAGAAAGCTGATCTGTGGATCCACCGGACCGGCTTGTCGATCCAAGGCCGCGTTTCCTCGTGGCGGGTTCATCCGGACTTGGTCGGTGCCACCAAAGGGATTGGTTCCCAAACGAGAATCGGTGACAAACCAGCGGCGATTGAACACTTCCGAAGGCTCGTCGACAAACCCGTATCCAATTCGCGCCGGTTGGCGACGCGTCATCGCTTGGGAGATCGCATCGGCGATCCGCCGGGCAACGAATTGTTGGTAAGCAGTCAATTCTTCCGAAGGCTGCGTTTTGGTTTCACCGCGGGCGGTTGTTGCCGAGTGCGTGTGTGTCGACGCGAGCAATTGATGACTTGCCGGCAATCCGGTTGCTTGTTCGGCAAGATTCTTGGCGTGATCGAAGACTTCACGCGGGATTCCGACATTGTCACAGGCGACGATCGCGACCTGGGTTTTCCCGTCGTCGATCACGATGCAGCGTGCGTGCAGCTCGTCATGAATGAGCGTTGCCGGCACCGGAGTCCACCCGCCGACAATTTTTTCGCCCAGCGGAGGTGTGATGTTGCTCGTCGCGGCTCCGACGCGAAGCGTTGATGTGCCGTCCTCGGCTGTCGCTTCGGTCACGATCCAGGCGACTGAAAACGCCATGAGGGAGATCACCGACGTGACGAATCGACGACTTCGAAAACGCGCCGCAAATTGGGGCGATGCAAGGTGGGACATGGCAAAGCTCGTTGGTTGGAGGGACTCCGATTGTAAAGCATTTCCCGGTGTCCGGTGTGGTCCGCCCCCCTCGCTGAGCCCCGGCTACCGAGACGTCTGGTTTGGGCGTGAAAAAGTTTGAAACACTTCGTCCGTCCGTCCGCTTTGTTCTGCAGATTCACAGAGAAACACTCGCACTGGCGATTTAGGGTGATCCGCATGTTGCATCAAACTCCACCAAAACGATTGGGCATTTTCATCGCGGTTTTATTCGCTTTGATCGGTCAATCGCACGCAAACGCTGACTCGGGAAAGTATCAAAAGGTGCTGCAAAGTGTCGCCTGGGTGATCACCAGCAACGCAGAAAATGAAACCAGCACCGGCACCGGCGTCTTGGTCGACGCGGAAAAGAAATTGTTGCTGACCAACTCGCACGTGGTCGGTGACAGCCGCAAGGCGGTCGTGTTTTTCCCGGATTCGCCCGGCGGTAAACTCGCCGTGCGGCGAAAGCACTACCTGAAGAACATTCTCAAACTCGGTATCCAAGGAACGGTGATCGCCGTCGACCGTCGCCGTGACTTGGCATTGATCGAGTTGCCCAAAGTTCCCGAGTCGGTCACCGCGATCAAGCTGGCTGCCGAGAGCACCACGCCGGGGACAAAAGTCGACTTGGTCGGCAATCCGGGCGATAGCGACATCCTGTGGGTTTATACATCGGGGACGGTTCGTTCGGTTTACCAAAAGAAATTTAAATCGACGCATGGAGAGCATGATTTCATGGCCGTCGAAACGCAGAGTCCAATTAAACCGGGGGACAGCGGCGGCCCGATCGTTGACGAGAATGGCGAGTTGGTTGCGTTGGCCCAATCGTTTTCGCCCCAAAGTGCCCTCGTCAGTTTTTGTGTCGATGTGACCGAGATTCGGCAATTGCTGGAAAGCCCTTGGAAATCGGCGCCCCTGCCCACCCGGGTGTTATTGGACGAAGCCGGCATCGAATACACCCGACATGAAAGCGGTCACTATCAGATCGACCAAGCGATCGGCAACGACGTCCGGCAAGCCGTCTTCGTCGCCAAGCACACCGAGTATCACGGACGAGCCGACGTCCGCCGGATTTGGTCGACGGTGCAATCGAGCGGGACGGCTCCCGAGGAAACACTTTTAATGCGATTGATGCGACAAAATTCGGCAACCAAGATCGGATCGTGGGCGGTCGAAAAGAACAGCGATGGCTACATCGTTTTCTTCGTCGCCAAACTGGACGCAACGGCAAGCGACGACGCACTCGAAAGCACGATCGATTACGTCGCCCGCTTGGCCGGAGCGATGCAAAAGGATCTGAAGCCGGAGACAAGCGAAGCGTCAGCCGAAGCAACCTTGGCAGCCTGGTTGGATATGAAATAACCGAATGGCGTTCGCCACGGTTTCTTTGCAACAACCGGGACTAACGTCCGTCGGCTAATAAGTCGTCCTTAAGGTTTGGGGCTAGACGGAGCAGCTAGTCACGCCAATTCACGTTTGATGCGCCAAACGAAACTGCCGCGGTGTCATCCCCATCCGTTTGCGAAAGTGCTGTGTGAAGGTGCTCTGATCACAGAACCCATGGTCAACGGCGATCCTGCAAATCTCTGCGTCGGTTTTCAGGAGCGACTCGGCTGCTGACTGGATTCGCATTCGCAGCATTAACTCATACGGCGGGATACCAAACGCCGCGTTGACTTTTCGGTTGAGCGTCCGAACGGACGTTCCAATTCCATCGGCCAATTCTTCGGCCGACACGATGCGGTCGAGTCTTCGCCGCAGAAAATTCACCGCCTGGGTCGCCTCGTCGGTTGGGCGCAATACGTCGCGTTCGAGATCGCGTCTGGAAATTCCCATCAGTCCGACAACATGCGATTGCCGATCGAATAGCGGTAACTTCGTCGTCACACACCAATCGAAACGACGCTCCTCGTCCAACCAGACTTCCAAGCGATTAACCAAGGGCTTTTTGTTTTCGAACACCCACTCGTCGTCGGCTTGATAGGCGGCCGCCAACCGTTGCGGATAAACCTCTTCGTCAACTTTGCCGATGAAGTCACGCTCATGCTTCATCCCCAAGCGTGCCAAAATCATTGCGCTAGCAGTGACCAACCGCCGCTCGCGATCCTTGACGAAAAAATAAACGCCCGGCAGGTAATCGAACATCTGACGAATGGACGACGCGTCGCCGAGCTGCGCAAAAAAACGCTCTTGAAACCGTTGCGTGTTCATGGCCGGATCATAATAGAATTGGCAGCAAGTCAAAAGATTTTCGTGACTTCGGATGCCAAGATGGCGACGATGTCTTTGCCACTGTTGGTGCGTTTCCCCCCTCAGTCTTCGCGCCAATGATCTTCCTGCCAGTGAATCATCATGACACTATTGATCCCCGAAATTGCTTCGCACTTCACGCGGCGTTTGTTGGTGACCGCCGCATTCAGTTGTCCGTTGGTGATGGCGACGTCACCGGTCGCGTCCGCCGCAGAAACATCCGACGACGTGATCATCGCCGATTTTGAATCCAGCGATTATGGGGCGTGGAACGTCCAAGGCACCGCCTTTGGCCCCGGTCCGGCACAGGGAACGCTCCCCGGGCAAATGGCAGTCGAGGGATTTCAGGGCGACGGTTTGGTGAACACGTTTTACGAAGGCGACCAAAGTACTGGGACGCTTACGTCACCGTCATTTGAAATCCAACGCGATTGGATCGGATTCCTGATCGGCGGTGGAAAAAACGAAACCTCACTGGCATTGCAATTGATCGTCGATGGCAACGTCGTCCGTTCGGCGACCGGGCCGAATGACCAAGCCGGTGGGAGCGAACGTTTGGAACAGGACGCGTGGGATGTTCGCGAACTTAAGGGCAAGCAAGCATCGATTCGAATCATCGATCAAGCCTCCGGCGGCTGGGGGCACATCAATGTCGACCAACTTGTCCAGACCGATCAACAACCGCCAAGCCCGGTCCGCAACGCCGAACGACGTTTGCTTGCCGACGCGCGATACTTGAACTTTCCCATCAAGAACGGCGCGTCCAAGAAACAAGTCACCTTGTTGGTCGACGGCCAAATAGCGGTGGTTAATACCATGGAACTTGCCGGCGGAGAAATCGCTGATGAGAAAGCAGACTGGTGGGCGCCGATGGATGTCAGTCGCTGGGCGGGAAAGGAACTGACCATTCGCATCGATCGCGTGGCCGCGTCGTCCAACGCACTCGATGCGATCGAACTGATGGACGAACGTAAACGCGCCGACAATGTGTACCGAGAAGCGAAGCGTGGGCAATTTCACTTCTCGCCGATTCGCGGTTGGAACAACGATCCCAACGGAATGGTTTACTACAACGGCGAATACCATTTGTTCTTTCAGCACAATCCGTACGGCTGGAACTGGGGGAACATGCACTGGGGACATGCGGTCAGCCGTGACCTGGTTCACTGGACCGAACTGGGCGACAAGCTACTTCCCGATGACATGGGGCCGATGTTCAGCGGAGGCGCCGTCGTTGACTGGAATAACACCAGTGGATTTGGAAAAGACGGCGAACCTCCGATGGTGCTGTTCTACACCGCTGCCGGAAGCCCGACTGTTCAAGGCCTTGCCTTCAGCAACGATGGCCGAAATTTTACGAAGTACGACGGCAATCCAATCCTGGGTCAAGTGACACCGGGCAATCGTGATCCGAAAGTCATTTGGCACGAGCCAACACAACGCTGGGTGATGGTGTTGTACGTGTTGCTGGACGGCAAACACACGATCCATTTTTACACGTCGGCGAATTTAAAGGACTGGGAATTGGCTAGCGTGACCGAAGGTGATGCACCGGGAGGGCGATACCTTTACGAGTGCCCGGAATTCTTTGAACTAGCGATCGATGGCGATCCCAACAACAAACGCTGGGTGCTGACGGCGGCGGACAGTTCCTACGCGATCGGCCACTTCGACGGAAAGAACTTCACGCCGGAGCAAGAGCGGCTGCCGGGACATCAAGGCCGGGGTTTCTATGCGGCTCAAACATTCAGCGATATTCCGAAAGAAGATGGTCGCAGGATCATGATCGGCTGGTGGCAAACGCCGACTGGGGCCATGCCGTTCAATCAAAGCATGACGATCCCGCTCGTCCTAAAACTGGTGTCGACCGACAAGGGACCACGACTGACATTCTCGCCAGCGGAGGAACTGCACGTCTTGCGTGATCGAACGCACACGTTCGATGCGTTCGATTTATCGCCGAATGATGACAATCCGATCGATCATATTCGCAACGAATTGATTGAATTGCGTTTGGAGTTCACGCCCAGAGATGCGACGGAGGTCGTGCTGAATCTGCGCGACGTGATGATCGTTTACGATCCGTCGCTCGAACAGCTTCGTGTGGACGATCAAACAGCCTCCGCGCCGCTCGTTGACGGTAAGAAACGTCTGACCGTCTACGTTGATCGGACGGGCGTCGAGGTGTTCGCCAGCGGCGGACGTTGCTACGTTCCGCTCCCGTTCGAGATGCAGCCGGAAAATCAACGGCTACATTTTGAAACTCGTGGTGGTTCGATCCAAGTGGATTCCTTGGAGGTTCACGAACTCAAGTCCGCGTGGCCGAAAGACTGACGCGGTTCGCTACTGCTTGAGCATCTGCGCGGCGTCAAGGTGAACAAGGCCTTTGACGCCATCGGTCAACTGAATCAGTTTCACCGTATCGCCTTTTTCAAGCTCTAGCGTCGTGACCAAAACGAATTCACCGTCTTCGCTGCCTTGGTAGTTCACCAAGTGGTTGGTTTCCACATCGTTGTGCTGAAGCTTGACGGGCGCCGAAGTCGATCGATTGTCGAACGGTGCCGTTCGCAACCCGAATCGATACGTGCCGTTGTCTTTGGCGACAAATGTAAACGTTGCCGTCGCACCGCTGCCGTTGCCGGCATAACGATAGCCGTAACCGACATACCGTCGACCGGACGAACCATCTTTCCAGTCACCTTGAAGTTCGGCGTCGCGGTCGTCGACGATCATGCCGTCAAGTTTTGCGGGATCGAGTCCACTTGGCGGGCCAAACTTCGATGCCCGGGGCAGCGCGCCGGGATCGATCGTGATCGGTGCCGAAGGTGTGCTACGCCGAGCCTTGCCAGGCAAGTCGAGCATTTTCAACAGCTCCGGCAAATGATCTTCGTACACCTCACGTGGCGAGCAATCGTTTGCCGCACAGATCGACGCCGCCTTGCCGACGACTTCGCCCATCATCCCGCAGGTCTTCATCACCCGCACCGTTCCGAGTGCCTCGTGGGTGACGCTCACGTTGCGTCCGGCCATGAACAGGTTGTCGATGTTTCGGCTGTAAAAACAGCGATAGGGAACCGGATAACCGTACATGCGATCGACACGACGATCGTGGACGGCTTTGCTGATGAATGGATTGTCGGGATACTTGTCCGCGAATTCCTCTTTGGGGTAATGCAGGTCGATCGACCAAGTGCTTGGCACGCAACCGTCGGGGAACTCGCGTTTGGCAACGATGTCATCTTGTTCCAGGATGACGTCGCCGAGCAATCGATTGCTTTCCCGAGGTCCTCCGACATAGGCTACCCAGGTCAGCACCGCATTTTTGTGGTCGCTCGCCCCGTCGCGATTCTTCATCGCATTGAACGCACCAAAGACGGCGCGTAGGTTCCAGTCACGGATGCCTTCGGCGTCACCGATGGCGTCTTTGTCAAAGCCACTTTCCCAGAACCATTGGCCGTGGTGATCACGTGGGTAGGGAAAGTCTTCCATTTTGAGATCCAGTGCCCAGGGCGTTTCCGGGAACTCGGTCGGTTGGTCAACTTCGTCCCATCGCCACATGTTGCTCATCCCCATCCGGCCGCCCGGTGCCATGTCGCTATCGGCACCGACGAATTGCCCCAACCAACCATGGCCGGTGCAGTCGGCGAATCGATCGCCAAGCATTCGCACCACCTGTCCGGTCTTGGTGTTCAAAGCGTCGACGGAGACGATCTTGTTATCTTGGACGACCGCATCAAAGGCGTGATGGTGCAGCCACAAGTCGATTTGTGGTTCGGCACGAACGACACGTTCTTTTAAGTCATCCCCGAATTCTTCGTAGCGTCCGGGTGACTTGGTCGCCTTGTCGGAAAACTCTTCGACGATCTCGCCAATGCGAGGGAACTTTCCACGGCGAATGTTGCCCATTGCCCACACGCGGACTTCGCTCGAACCATTGCCCCCCAGAACACCACGATCTTGAACCAAGGCAACCCGGCACCCCATCCGCGCGGCGCTGATTGCCGAGGCCATTCCCGCGTAGCCGCCGCCGACAACGACAAGGTCATACGGCCCACGCTCGAACGGTTCGGCGGGCAAGTTCAGTTGTTTACGACGCCAATCCGTTAGCACGCCATCGGTTGGCGGGGGCGTTGCTTCGAGTTCGGTGGTCAAATAGATGCAATCGCATCGCCCGTTAAACCCGGTGAGGTCGTGCAAGCGAAATTCAGTCTCGCCGCGACTGAGCTTCACGGTGCCGCCGTCCTGCCAGCCCCATTGTTTGCCTTCGGTGCCAAACGTCGTTTCAAGGTTCTCGCCGCCGATCGACAACGCGAACTTTCCCGGGGAACCTTCGGCGTCCCAGCGGGCGACCCAATCAAACGTGCGAACCCAAACCCGATACGTCCCAGATTCTGAGACTTCGACCTGTTTGACCGCATCGTCGACGGGTTTGCCGAGTCCATGGGCGAGCAAGTATGGCGAACCCATCTGTTGGATAAACTGGGTGTCCAGCTTCCAACCTCCCAACGAATCGAAACTTTCGCATTCGACGAACACTTCTGCCGCGTCAGATTGGCGAAGTTGCCCGGACGCAAACAACGTCACGGCGGCGATAGCGGCGACCGTCCGGGAGAACCAACCACCGTAAGTTTGAGGAAAACACATCATGGGAGGGGTGAGTAGGGGAAGGAATCTTAGGGAAGCAAATTTTGCGGCGGTGACCCACAAGCGTTTGTGCCTGATTCAAATTCAGATTTCGCCCCGTAGCGGAAGCCGCCGAGGCTTTCGGTCCAGCCCATCGTCACCTTTCACTCCGTGAAAGCTGCGCACGTCATCGCTACTTTTGCGGAGCAAAAGGCGACTATGTTCGTCGCACTTCGGATGAAATTAAAAAGCCAAGGTTTTCGGCCCAGCGTCCTGCGAAATCCTGAATTCAAACTGAAACGCCGCGTCAGCCACTGCGTTTGCTTCGATAGGATACACCGTTTTCGGCGGAAAAGCTTGTCAGGGAACCCGGTTGTCGGCCGAGCTGCAGCGGGCGAAACCGGTGGCGGACTCCCCGAACGGCGGGGCCGGCTGTTTTGGGGCTGAGAAAATGGCCGGGTTCAGCTAAACTGGTCCGTCTCTTAGCATGATTCAAGAAAAATTCCCGACGGCTTGGCGGCTCCGATCGAATGACGTGGCTCGCCGCCGTGACCGAGTCTTCCCGGCTTCATAATTGCGTATGGCGACACTCGATTCCCAAACCAGTTCCAAATCGGACAGCCCGAACTCGTCCAACCGAATTTCATCCAGCAAAACTTCATCCAGCAAAACACAGTCCAGCCGCAAGATGCCCGAATCGACAGAAGGAACCACGGGGCCGACCAAGAAACGTGGCGTCCCGGAAGGATTGTGGTTGAAGTGCCCTGGTTGCGGGACCAGTGTTTACAAGAAGGAAGTCGAACAACGGCTGAACGTCTGTCCCAAGTGTGAGCATCACTTTTACGTTTCGGCGACCGACCGAATCAAACAAGTGATCGACGAAGGCACGTTCGAACCGATGAACGAACACTTGCGGCCGACCGATCCGCTGGAGTTTTCCGACCGCAAACGTTACGCCGACCGCTTGGTAGGCGAGCAAAAACGCACGGGATTGACCGACGCGGCACTGACCGGAACCGGCATGATCCGTGCCCGTCGGGTGGCGTTGGCGGTGACCGACAGCGCTTTCATCATGGGCAGCATGGGATCGGTCGTCGGCGAGCGACTGGCCCGACTGATCGAACATGCGACGACCCAAGATTTACCGCTGATCATCATCAGTGCCAGCGGTGGTGGTGCCCGGATGCACGAAGGGATCCTTTCGTTGATGCAGATGGCCAAGGTCAGCGCGGCGCTTGCCAAGTACGACAAGGCGGGCGGGTTGTTTATCAGCGTCCTGACCAATCCGACGATGGGTGGCGTCGCGGCTAGTTTCGCGTCACTGGGAGACTTGGTGTTTGCCGAACCGAAAGCCCTGATCGGATTTGCCGGTCCGCGGACGATCAAGGCAACGATCGGGATCGAACTGCCCGAAGGCTTTCAGACCAGTGAGTTTTTGCTCGAGCACGGCTACATCGATCGCATCGTGACTCGCAAGAACCTCAAAACTGAAATCGCCCGCGCGATCGATTACTGCGGTAAGTAGGCCACACTCGATGGGCATTTTTGATTCCGTCAAATCGATGCTTGGCGGCAGCGGCAAATCTGGCGGTGGCGGCCGAATCGATCTCAAGGAACGCTTCGCGCTAGAGCGAACGGCGGTCACCGGGACGATGGCAAAGTTCTTCGCGGCCAAGGACCTACACAACGACGGAAGAATCGTCGGCGTGAAGGTCTTGGACCCGGAAAAGGTCGAGGCATTTGAAGCACGCTTCCGCCATTTGAAAAAGCCTTCCGAAGGCGAAATCGCGATGAAGATGCGTCATCGCAACGTCGTCGAAACCTACGAAGTCGGCGTCTCCACCACCGGAAATCCGGTGTTAATCATGGAGTATATCGCCGGGCCGAGTATGCAGAACATCATCGTCAAGAAGCAGGAAGAGCACGTCGAAGGACGGCGTTTAGAACTGATTCAGTCGATGGCCGAAGCGCTACGGTATGTCCATTCGATGGAATTCATCCACCGCGACATCTGCCCGCGAAACTTTATCCTGACCCCGGATCGTGAAGACGTCAAACTGATCGACTTTGGCTTGACCGTCCCCGCCTTACCCCCGTACATGGCTCCGGGGAATCGCACCGGGACGCCGTTGTACATGTCACCGGAAATCGTTCGTCGAAGGGCGACCGACAAACGAGTCGACTTGTTTTCACTCGGAGTAACGTATTACTGCCTGATCGCGTTTCGGCATCCCTGGCAAGGTGAGGAAGTCACCGGCCGGGCGGCGCTCCATCATGATACGTCGCCTCCGATGCCACTCGGTGAAGCGTGCCAGAATGTGAATCCGCACCTCTCGCGGGCGATCATGCAAATGATCGAACCGAAAGTCGACGAACGCACCCCCACGATCGAGCACTTCATCCAGGCGCTCTCACGCGTCAAGGAAGTCTATCAAGACGGGGCGGCCAGCCCGATTCACTAGCCGAACCGGCTATCGGGCGCCGTTTCAGCCCGTTGCCAGACACCGCCGTCTAGAAGGGCTCGGGGCGACGTCGCGCTTCAAACGCCAAGCCTCCACGCCGGCCGACCGCCGGTGATTTATCGTTCTTAGCTGTCTTGCAAAAGCTTGGCTTGGACGGATACTTCCTGCGCAGTTACAAAGGGTGTATTCCCGATTCTTCGTTCGCTTTTCAAAAGGCACTGGCGCATTGAATAAGAGCGCATTGAATAAGATCGCACCAAACACGATCGCGTCGTCTCCTTGGTCCCTCCAAGACGCGGCCGAGCTTTACGGGGTCGATCGTTGGGGTGATGGTTACTTTTCGATTTCGCCCGAAGGCACGGTGACGGTGACTCCGGATAAAAATCCGGCCAACGCGATCGACCTGAACACGATCGTCGACCGACTGTGTCAACGCGGATTGCAACTCCCGATCTTAATTCGGTTCAACGGGATTTTGCGAGACCGCCTGCACCACCTGGACGATTGTTTTAAGACCGCGATTGCCGAAAACGGTTACCAAAACCGCTATCGATGCGTGTTTCCGATCAAGGTCAATCAGCAGCGCGAGGTTGTCCAGCAGATCATCGGCGAAGGTTCCAAATTGGGGTTTGGCGTCGAAGCGGGTAGCAAGCCCGAACTGGTGGCAGCGATCGCGATGAGTGATGCCAATGTCCCGTTGGTTTGTAACGGATTCAAAGACGAAGAATACATGCGGTTGGCGTTGAGTGCGCAGAAGCTCGGTCGCCGTGTGTTCCCGGTGATCGAAAAGGCGACCGAAGTCGACTTGGCGCTTCGTGTCGGAGCTGAAATCGGCGTCCGGCCAACGTTAGGAATGCGCGTCAAGCTGGCGACCCGAGGCTCGGGGCGTTGGCAAGCCAGTGGCGGTTACCGCAGCAAGTTCGGACTGACGGTCGCCGAAATCCTGGCGCAGCTCGATCGTTTGATCAGCTTGGGGATGGCGGACTGTTTACAGCTTCTTCATTTTCATGTCGGCAGCCAAATCGGAAACATTCGTCAGTTGAAATCGGCAATTCTGGAAGCGGCGCGAATCTACGTCGATCTAAAGCGTCGTGGTGCCGCGATGGGCTACTTGGACGTCGGCGGTGGTCTTGGCGTCGACTACGACGGTTCACGTAGCGATTCAGAATCGAGCATGAACTACACGGTGCAAGAGTATGCCAATGACGTGGTGTACCACATTCAAACGGTTTGCGACGAAGCCGGCATCGAACACCCGCAATTGATCAGTGAAAGCGGTCGCGCGATCACCGCCCAGCACAGCGTGCTGGTGATGGAAACGCTGGGTGTGACGCGGCAAGGCAACACTGAGCTTCCGGGGTGGGCGACCGCGTCGGACGAACCGACCGCCACACCGAGTCCCGCCGGGCCGCCGGAAGACTACGAACAGCCGGTCCATGACCTTTGGGATGCGTACAGCAATCTGAACGCCGCCAACATGCGCGAGATGTTTCATGATTCGCAAGTCGCGATGGACTTGTGCATGAACCTGTTCAGCGGTGGCTACCTGCCGCTCGAACAGCGGGTCGCCGCCGAAACATTGTACTTTGCGTTGTGTCATCGCATTCGCGAACTGATTCAACAAGGAAGCGAATGCCCGAATGAGCTATCGCATCTCGATCGCATGCTCTCGGATATTTACTTCGTCAACTTTTCCCTGTTCCAATCGATGCCCGACTCGTGGGCGATCGGCCAGCAGTTTCCGATCATGCCGATTCATCGACTTCAGCAGGAGCCGACGCGTCATGCGGTGCTCGGCGACATTACCTGCGACAGCGATGGCAAGGTCGATTCATTCGTGTGTGGTCAGGGCCGGACGAAAACCCTGTTGCTGCATCCTTTTGAAGGAGCGGATAATCCGTACCGCTTGGGCGTGTTTGCCGTCGGGGCCTATCAAGAAATCCTCGGCGATCTCCATAACTTGTTTGGAGATACGCACGCCGTACATGTCGAATGCGAAGGCGGTGTGAGTAAGGTTCGTTCGATTGTTAAAGGCGACACCGTCAGCGAAGTTCTGAGCTATGTTCAATACGAAGTTCGCGAGTTGATCGAGAACATTCAAGATTCGGTCGAAGAAAGCATCACCGCGAACCGAATCGATCACGAACAAGCTGGTGAGATCACTGAATTGTTCGAGTCAGCGCTACGCGGGTACACGTATTTAACGGCGGGAAAGAAAATTCCCACACGGAACGGCTCGCTTGGTGATTTGACAGTCGGTAATGGTGACGAAGCGACCATTCTCGCTCAGCCATCGTCGTCCGACGAGACGCAGAATTAAGTGTCGCCGAAGATGAGCCAATCCTGTACGAGCCCCTTCTGAATGAGCAAATTCCCTGTTCCATCCGGGCCCCGTCGAACGCTGCGAAGCGGTAGTCGACTTGGCAAGTATCGCTTGGACAAGCGGATCGGACAGGGCGGATTTGCGGACGTTTACTCCGCGACTGATACGTTACTTGGGATCAAGGTGGCGTTGAAGATTCCCAGTGCCCAGTGGGTCACCGAGGATTTAGTCGATGAGTTCCGCCGTGAAGTTCGGCTGTCATTGCGATTGGAACATCCGCACATCCTGCCGATCCGTGATGCCAGTTTTATCGATGATCATCTAGTGGTCGTCACCCCGCTGGCTGATCGAACGCTGGACGATCGTTTGAAGAAACGACTGCGATTTGAGTCAGCATTTGAGTACGCTTCGCAGTTGCTCGATGCGGTGGCATTTGCGCATGAAGAAGGCGTGATCCACTGCGACATCAAGCCGGAGAATATCTTTTTGTTCGCCGACGACACGCTGAAACTGGGGGACTTTGGAATCGCAAAAGTCGCCCAAAAAACCATTCACGGGTCAGGCACGGGAACACTCGGCTACATGGCGCCCGAACAGGCGATGGGCAAGCCGTCTCGCCGAAGTGATGTGTTTTCGATCGGCCTGATCATCTATCGAATGTTTTCGGGAAAGTGGCCCGAGTATCCATTCGAGTGGCCGCTGCCCAACGCCGCGACGTTGCGGCGGCGTGTCCATCGCGATGCAATCGATATAATCCGCAAATCTCTACAGGTCAGCCCGCGCGAGCGCTACGCTGATGCCGGAAAAATGGCCCAGGCCTGGGAGAAATCACGACTGAAAGCGTTTCGGTATCTCAACCGGCAGCGAGCCAAAACGTAGAATGCCGTGATGGCCACGATCGTTCACCCCACCCGTTTTTTTCGCGAAAGCGACATGCATCAGCCCGAGCTGATCGATGTCGCCGGTGGGCACATCGTAGCTTTTTCGAAAACCTGCCCCGGAAAGACCGAGCCCAACGACGACAGTGCGTTGGTGATTTCACTCTCGGCTGATCGATTCGTGATGGCGGTCGCCGATGGCGTCGGGGGGGCCCCGCTGGGTTACAAAGCGTCTGCGATCGCGATCGAGTGCTTGGCAGAAACGTTAAGCGAATCGTTCGCCGGAGCGGGAGACGCGGTCGTCGATCAATTGGACCTGCGTCCCGCCATCCTTGACGGAATCGAAAAGGCGAATGCGGAGATCCTGGATTTAGGAACAGGTTCGGCCACCACGCTATCGATTGTCGAAGTCAACCACCGCATCGCACGTGGCTATCAAGTCGGTGATTCGATGATGCTGTTTGTCGGCGGTCGCGGGGCAATCAAATGGAAGTCAACGTCGCATTCCCCCGTCGGCTATGCCGTTCAGGCAGGCTTGATGGATGAAGAAGACGCGATGTATCACGACGAGCGGCATCTGGTTTCCAACCTCGTCGGTTCTCGCGAGATGCACATCGAAATCGGTCCGGCGATCAACCTCTCTGCCCGCGACACGATCGTCGTCGGTAGCGATGGTCTATTCGATAATTTGCATACCAACGAAGTCGTCCAGCGTTGCCGGATCGGAAAGCCTGGCCGGCGAATGGAAGAACTGGTCCGCTTGGCGACCGACCGGATGCACGGTGAGGACGACGCACTTCCTGGTAAGTTTGACGACTTGACCATCTTGCTGCTAACACCGTAGTGTTCCATCGAGACCGACGGTTCGGGTCTGGCTCATCAGCCGACGGGCGGTAGCCCCGGTTATTGCACCGAAACCGTGGCTAATGCCATCTGGCTAATCCTAATTTCAAAGGTTGACGACGCACTAAGCGACAATGCTTGCCGCGTTTCTGATAAGATCGACGATCACTCGCCCGTCCATCCTTCTTCGGTGCATCGAGTCAACGTGATCGTAGGCAAAATATAATGGCAGCTCGATTGCAATCTTCCGGTGGTTCTTGGCTCGTCGTCCAAGAGCTGTTCGAATCCGCGGATCCGGCCTTCGTCGATGAATTATGTCGGTTTAACGATGCCGAAACGTTGGGTAGCTTCGCCGGGCTTTGGTTAAAGGACCGGCGTCCTGAAGCACGACGCTTTCTCAGCCAGTATCTGAATCAACCGCTCAATCATTTCCGCCACGAAGCGCTCGTCAAACGCTTGTTCAAGTTGGCCGAAGAAGCGGGTGATGACGAAGTCATGGCGTGGATGATGGTGGCGTTCGATCGCTCTATTCGCCGTGTCGTGACGTCACGGTATCAATACGATTGGCAAACCCGTGAAAGCTGGGAAGAGGAAACCTTATCGGTCCCACATGGCAGGGTCATGCCTCGCAATCCACGGATTTTGCGATGGTTTAAAGATCGAGCATCGCTACGGTTGTTCTCACTAAAAACGCGTCGTTACCTGCGTCGACGAAGTTGGCGGTACTTTCGCAAGTTGGGCAATCGCGATCCGCAGCGTTATCTCGAAGCGATGGTCATCGCACTTTCGCGGTATACCGATCAGGACGTCGCCGATGGTGTCGCATTGATCGACAATTGGGGAATGATGCATGCTCTGTTTCATGATTCGCCGGTGCTCGAGTCCTACCCGGTCGGTTGGAATATCGCGGACGATCGTTCTTTGGGTGAATTAGCCCCCGCGCCGGCGTTCTTGTCTGCTTGGAAACGTGACGCATCGCCGCTACTAAGACTGGTAAGCGATGCGAATTGCAGGCCGGTGCGTCAGTGGTGCTTGGAGATGCTGCGAAGCAATCACGCCGAAGCGATCGCACAACTGGACTTGGAAACAATTTTGAACTGGCTGTCCGGTGAGGCGACGGAACTGGCGGAATTCGCGGCCGAGATTCTGGAGTCGCATCGGGACGCAAGCCAAATCAATACGAGCGATTGGGTGCGTTTGCTATGTGAATCTAATCCGGCAGTCCTTGCGCCGTTGGCTCGAGCGGCGGCCGAGCAGATCGATCCCAATCGATTGTCACTTCGTGAGATCGTTTCCGTCGCAACGCAGCCGTCGTCGTTGGTCGCAACCTTGGGGCACCGGTGGTTGCAGGCACGGACACTGGTCACCCGTGACGACTGCCTGCTAGCCCTGGAAATCTGCGAAGCCCGCTCGGAATCCGATCGCGAGGCTTTGGTTGGGACCGTCAGCAAGCTAATTGCCGCGTCGCCGTCGTTTGATTCTGATCTTGCGATGGACATACTCGACAGCCGACACGCGGATGTACGTCGCTGTGGATGGCAGTGGTTGCTTGATGAGGATCGCTTGCGAAACGATCCGTCCGTTTGGCAGCGTTTAATCGAGTCGCCGTATGATGACATCCAACTACCTTTGGTGGGCCTGCTGGAGCGTGAGTTGCGCGAACCGATGCAACGCCGCCGTGACTCGGCGACGGAAACGCGGATCGGTCAATCGCTTGGTTCGAACGATCTTCGTCGCTTGTGGGCCACGGTATTGCTCAACACGCGTCGTGGTAGCCGCCGCAAGCCCGGCGTCGTAAGACAGATTATCGAGCACCTCGAACGGCACCCCGATCAGTTGAACGAACTCAAGCCGCTGCTTTCGATCAGCCTTCGTTCGATCCGGTCAACCGAATGGAAATCGGTGATAGCGGGGATCACGGGCATCGCGGCAAGGAATCCGCACATGGCGACGGAACTCGAAGAAGCGTTTCCGGAACTGAAGCTCTTGGCGGAATCCGAAGATCGTTAGGGCGTCGCCGGTGATTCGCCGCAAACCTCAAGTGCCGGAAATGTTTTTAGTTGGGGAAGTCACTGAAGTTGTTCCGCTTTCAACTTGGAAAGTAGAGCGACATTGTCGCTCGATTCTCCGAATCGTCGGCGTGCCGAGGAATCACTCGCGCTGGCTCGCTTTCAACTCGGAAAGTTGAACGACATTTGGTTCGACTCTCAGCTTGGAACGTTGAATGACATTGTCGCTCGATTCTCCGAATCGTCGGCGTGCCATCGTAAGCGTGCCGCTTCCTTCACCAGTCAATGGGCCTGACCTATTAAGTTGTCAAAATCATGGTGACACCCAGATCGGTAATGCACCGCAAAAGCCGTGAGGTTGATACCCGCCGGCGGCGTCAGACGGTATAACAGTGTCTAACCGAACATCGGGAGGAGTGAATCGACGACCGAGACTAATTTGCTGTGGTGATACGCCATGGTGTGAGATTGCTTTGCGATGCTTTCCCAAAGCCGTTGTTCGTTCGCCAGATACGACACCGTAGCGGCGGACTGAATCAACACGTTTACGCCGCTACGGTGTCGTATCTGGCTTGAGGGAACGACCTTGGTCAACGCGTTGAAGTCGGTCGCACGAGCACTCCTCCCGACTTAATCCGAATGTTTGCTGTGGTGCTCGCTGGGGAGTTGGCCGCGCGTTCAGCGAACAGCTGAAGTAGCGAACGCAACTTCGTAATCCGTGAGTGACGATGGATCTATCATTTCGATATCGACGGCGGAGCACGGTCGATCGCAGTCCCGCGGGCTTGGCGATCGCGTTGGCTCCGAACCTCCGCCGTGATCGCGTAAGCTATCGAGGGGAGCTGATCGATCCGTTGCGATTCCGTGAAGCAATCGGTGCCCTCCATGACATTGTGATCAGCGATTTGCGTTATCAACCGCGGGATCGATCTGCCTACCAGGCATATCGTGAGCAGCAGTCGCAGCGTGAGTCGGAAATTCGGCGTCAGGCTTATCGTGGACGTCTCTCGGAATTGAAACGTTCGCAGCCGGAACCGATGCCCGATGGACTGGAACCGGAATACCAATCGTTGCGAAAAAAATATTGGCGGGCGCGACGAAAGTACTCCAGTCATCTGCTCAAACATGATCGTGAACTATGGCGGTACCTCATGCCATGCGACCCGATCGTGACGGTCGCGCCGGACACGTTGCTGTTTGAATGTTTCAGTGCCGACGAATCGAGCTATGGGTGTTTATCGGTCGATCGCGAAGCCTTTCGAGATGAGTCGGATGTCAGTTTGGGAACGACCAACGTCGACTACACCTGGCAACTGTACGAGCATTTTCAAACGCTGCGAAGCTATCGCCAAACGCGCTTCGAAATCGATCCGCAAGGATTCGGCGTCAGCACCTCCGAGAGTGGCGGCCATCTGGAAGAAAAGATTGATCTTCCCAACAGTTGGCTGCGTGGTTTGATGCAATTGCAGTCCGCGATGAGTTTGCCGATGAAGCGGATCAACGTCAGTCGCGAAGCACTTTATAACCTGCTGGCGTTTTTGAAACGGAACCGGGCGAAACAAAGCCCACGGGCCATGCGAATCGAGTGTCATCAGGGTCAGCCGCCACAGATCGTTTTGGAGCCTTGGGAAAAAGCGATTCCGCTACCACCTCAAAGCGACGTCGGCGAAACCAGTTTGTCGGTCCGCCTCTGGGGCCGAGATCGCTTGCAGGTTCTCTCGCGATTGCTACCGATGATCGATTCGACAGAGCTATACGTTCAAGGAACTGGATTGCCGAGTTTCTGGGTTATCCGCATGGGCAACCTTCGTTTGACGTTGGCATTGAGCGGTTGGACCAATAACGACTGGACGGGGTCGTCGGCGTTGTCACAGCTCGCCGCGCCGGTCGATTTAAGCGAACGAATGCTGACCGAGATTGCCGCCGCATTCAAAGATTCTCCTTCTCAAACGTTCGATCGCTTGTGTCAAACGCTGATGTACCGCCCGGTCGAAATTGCTGCAGGGTTGAATCGATTAGCGCTACTGGGCCAGGTGATTCATGATCTACCCGGTAGCGTTTATCGCTGGCGACAAGTGATGCCCGCGCCGTTGACGATGGAGCAACTTGGGGGTGACGATCCGGAAACCGAAGCGGCTCGCAAGTTGGTTTCGCAAGGACGCATTCGGGCCAAGCAAACGCGGACAACCGAGAGTGGCCTGGTCGTCATCGAAGGAAACGCCGGTGGCCGAGACGTTGAATTAATGATCGATGGTGACGGCCGTATCGTCCGCGGTTCGTGTCGGTGCTCGCATCATTTTAAGAACGCCCTTCGCATGGGACCGTGTCGACACCTTCAAGCGGTGCGTGATCGGTGGACGCGTCAAGCAAGCGGCGATGGCGCCGGTGGTGAAACGGTCGAGAGTTGGTACCAACGGTTTTGGAACTGAATGTGATGGCTGATCAATCGCCCAATCAAGCGTCCAATCAGCAGCCGGCGTCCCCCAACCCCAAACTGGGCTGGCTGGGACGTATCTTCCGTTCGCTTTTTGGGGGTCCGACGCGACGCCCCGACCGAAGCTCCGACTCATTTGCCGCGATGGCTCAGCAGCCGCGCCCGCTGCCACCACGCCGGCGGGAGAAGGTGACGTTGGATCTGGATGCAAAAGCATTTCTGCCGATCGATCGTGATGAATTGCTGAGTGATGCCAAGCAGATCAACTTGTGGGCCAGCCCTTGGTTCGGCCGGCGTGACTTGATCCCACCGGCCGACGATCCACGAACGAGCTTGATCGATCGTGGGATGGTCACCGAAGGCTTGCTGACGCCCGACGAGTTGACACGGATTCACGAAGTCGGTGCCGAGATGGATTACTACCGACCGGCGGAGCTTTTTCTGCGTCATCAGGCCCGACAAGCTGGTCGTGATGCCGTCGAGCTTGATCGCCAAACCAGGGCGGAACGCAAAGCCCGCAAGCAGGCGGAGGCGGAAGCCAAACGGATTCGGCGGCGCGAGCGGGTCGAGCGTCGGTTCGCGACGCAAATTGATTTCCTGGGCCGAGGCGTTTCGACTCAGCTTCATCTGTGCGAAAGCGATGTCGATCGGCTGAAGGAAGCTGGACTTCCGGTGATTCAGACCACGACCGAATTGGCCGACGCGATGGGAATCGAAATCCCACGTTTGCGATGGCTTGCTTTCCATAGTCATGTCGCCGAGCGGTCTCACTACATTTCCTTTCGAATTCCAAAGAAGTCGGGAGGGACACGAACGCTGAGTGCACCATTGCCGCGGCTGGCCGCGGCTCAGCGATGGATTTATTCTCAGATCCTTCGAGAGCGACCGCACCCGGAATGTGTTAGCGGTTTCGTTCCCGGTCGCAGTATCTTGACCGGTGCGGCACCACATGTCGGAAGCCAGACGGTTTTGAATCTCGACCTCGAGGATTTTTTTCCTTCGATCGGATTTGCACGCATTCGTCATGCGTTTCAGTTCATAGGCTATTCGCCTGCCGTGGCGACGGTACTGGCCCTGTTGTGCAGCGAAGCACCGCGCCGGAAGGTGCGGTTCAATGGCGGCGAATACTACGTCGCGACCGGGCCTCGCGTGTTGCCGCAAGGGGCATGTACCAGCCCTGCGCTGTCAAACCTGATCGCGGCGAAACTCGACCGTCGGATTAGCGGTCTGGCGAGCAAGCTGGGAGCGACCTACACGCGTTATGCCGACGACTTGACGTTGTCCGGAGATCGCGACTTTGATGACAAGGCTGCTTTCGCGATGGCTTGTGTTCGGCACATCGCCGAGGACGAAGGGTTTCGGGTCAAGCTTTCCAAAACGCGCGTACTACGTCAAAACGCAGCCCAGCGGGTGACCGGCTTGGTCGTCAACGACAAAGCCGGCGTCGGACGCAAGAAGTTGCGTTTGATCCGCGCGATTTTGCACAACGCAGAAAAAACAGGACTGAACGCACAGAACCGAGACCACCATCCCAATTTCCGAGCGTCACTGGAGGGCACGATCGCTTTTGTCGCGAT
This sequence comes from Roseiconus lacunae, assembly GCF_008312935.1. NCBI lineage: Bacteria > Pseudomonadati > Planctomycetota > Planctomycetia > Pirellulales > Pirellulaceae > Roseiconus > Roseiconus lacunae. The sequence goes on from NZ_VSZO01000001.1 coordinate 481,622, forward strand.
GTCGAATCCCGAACGAGCCGCGAAACTTCGCCGACAGCTTGACGCAGTCCCGGATTGACGGTGTCCGGTGATCCGCTGCAAGCTTCAAGCACCGGAAGCGTTTTCAAATCGGGGGAGTCACTCGCGCTGTTTCGATCTCAACTCGGAAAGTTGAGCGACATTGTCGCTCGATTCTCCGAATCGTGAGCGTGCCACTTGCTTCACCAACCGATGGTCTTGGCATCTGACGGACTCGCCATTTGGAAAATCGAGATCACGAGCGACGTAACTTAACCGGTAAAATGCCAGACAATCTCCGCTCAAATCGCTGGCGTCTCTGGGCGGAACTTTACCGGTGAGCTACAGTTTAAGGAGAAAACTGTCTATTTATCGATGCATAGCTCCACTGACCTGCCATGGCAAACCTCCGGCTGACCAAACACAACATCGCGATGCTCGAATCGGCGATGTCATTGGTCAATGAAATCAGCGCAGACGCGTTGGTCTTACTGCTGGAAGGATCAAGCGATTGGGAACGAATCGCGGAATTGGTCCGCAAGAAAGAGTGTGAGAAACCGGTCATCGTCGCGGTCAACACCGTCGAAGAGCTTGACGGAGCCGCCGAAGCGGGGCTCAAGCCGATCGCGTTGAACAAAGAAAAGGCGCCGCTTTTGGAACGGCTTCAGCACGCGATCTTGGAAGCGGCCGCGGACGAATTTATTAAGCCGAACGACGAATTGGTGGCGATCTACGGCGGTTTCACCACTGGGCGGCTGGATTCGATCAGCCATCTGAAACTCGACGAGCGGATGCGTCGGCTGAGCACCCGCGATTTGCAGTCGCTCGAAAGCAGTGTCCCACTAAAAGTCCTCAAGGCGGTGGTCGACTTAGCCGTCCAAGTCGGCCTGGAGGGTCGCGAAGGCAAACCCTGCGGGGCCCTGTTTGTCGTCGGCGATACGCGCAACGTCATCAAGCATGCCAGCGAAAGTGGCGTCGACCCGTTCCGCGGCTACAACAAAAAGGCGCGCAACCTGCTTGATCCCAAAACGCAGGAAGATGCCAAAGAACTCGCCCAGCTCGACGGGGCGTTCCTGATTACCTCTGACGGAACGATCGAACGCAGTCGCCAAATGTTGGAGGTGCTGCACGAAGACTTGAACATGTCCAAGGGCCTTGGATCCCGACACTGGGCCGCCGCAGCGATTACCCGTCGGACGAAAGCGATCGCAATCGTCGTCAGCCAGTCGACAGGAACGGTCCGCCTGTATCAAAATGGCTATCTAAAGATGCAGATCGAGCCGATGGACAAGGGGATCAAGTGGCAAGAAATTTCCTTCAAGCCACCGACCGCCAGCGGCGACGATTGATCCAGCCGATCGCTTACGCTCTCGATCGCCCGATGGAATCCTCCACGTTCCGAAGGTGGCGATCGCGGCCGCGATCGCCTTCCATTGAATCTTGCAGCGGATGACTATGTCGCGTGACAACATTTACGCGTTGCCGCGGGATCAAGTCGGGAATTTCCAATTTGACGAAAGCGTCGCCGAAGTTTTTCCGGACATGATCTCTCGCAGCGTGCCCGGATACACTTCCATTCTTTCGGTCATCGAACAGTTGGCCGAACGTTTGGTCGTCGCTAGTTCCAACGTCTATGACCTTGGCTGTTCACTGGGTGCCACGACGATGCTTATTCGTGGCAGGGTCCCTCACGATGTCACGGTCCATGCGGTGGATAATTCCGCCGCGATGGTTCGGCGTCTACGCGAACGATTGATTCAAGATTCCGGTGACAAAGGCTGTCGTGTCGAAGTCCACCAACAGGATCTCTGCCAAACCGACATGGTGACCGCATCGATGATCGTGCTGAATTTTACCTTGCAGTTCATCGCGGCCGACCAGCGGACATCGTTGCTTCAGCGCTGCTATGACGCGATGCTTCCCGGTGGCGGATTGGTTTTAAGTGAAAAGGTGTGCTTCGATGATCCGGCCGAACAAACGCTGCTTAGCGAGTTACACCTCGACTTCAAACGCGCTTGTGGGTACAGCGAATTGGAGATCGCCCAGAAACGCACGTCACTCGAGAACACGCTGATCCCTGAATCCGTTTCGACGCACGTCGATCGCTTGCGACAAGCGGGCTTTGAAACAGTCACGCCCTGGTTTCAGTGCTTTAACTTTGTTTCGATCCTGGCGATCAAGTCATGAGCAACGGACGGAGATGGTTCGATCGAAGCGATCTCGATCGATGGTTGCGTGACCGAAAACGAGTCGACTTCGCCGAATTGATTACGAGGCTATCGGCCGAGCGATTATCGCAACCAACCAACGGAGATCTGAAACGGTGGATCAACACGTTCAATGAGCTTCCGTCGCCCGATCGGTACTCATTGGATCTAAGCGACGGCAAAGTTCGTGTGGTGGGGCCACGCATAACGGACCTTTCGATGCTGCGTGAGCAACTGATGTGTTTCCATCCCTGGCGAAAAGGACCATTAGAGTTCGCCGGGCACTTCATCGATACCGAATGGCGATCGGATTGGAAGTACGAACGGATGCGCGAGTGTGTCGACTTCCGAGGGAAAGATATTTTGGATGTCGGCTGTGGGAACGGGTACTACGGATGGCGAATGTTGGCTGACGGAGCCGCCTCGGTACTGGGGATCGATCCGACGCTTCGATTCTTGGCCCAGTTCGAGGTCTTCAAGCGATACGCCGACGAAACTTACCGGCACGATGTCGTGCCGCTGATCGACGAAGACTTGCCCAACCGCTTGGAACTGTTCAACATCGTCATCTCGGCAGGCGTGTTGTACCATCGCACCAGTCCGATCGACCACCTTCGCAGCTTGGCGCAGGCACTGGTGAAGGGCGGTGAGTTGGTTTTGGAAACGCTGATTGTCGAAGACGAAGAGGCAACCGCACTGGTGCCTGAGGACCGTTATGCACAGATGCGGAACGTTTGGTTTCTTCCATCGGTTCCGCTGATATTTCGGTGGTTGCGGCGGACCGGCTTTCAAAACGAGCGGTTGATCGATGTGACGACGACGACGGCCCAGGAACAACGTTCGACGAAGTGGATGACGTTTCAGTCACTGACGGATTTTCTTGATCCGGCGGATCCCGCCAAGACCGTCGAAGGGTACCCAGCCCCGGTTCGGGCAATCGTTGTCGCCGAGCGAGCCTGACTCCCAAAGCTCTGCCTTCGATCGACAGTAGCGCGACGCTGTGTCACGAAGTTTGCTAATCGGGTTGGATTCTCCGAATCGGCATAGATCGAATCAGGATCGATATGCTAAAGCCGACCGGTCCGGTACCTAGAACCGCCCCTTCGAAACCGTGCTCCGGCTAAGTTTCGAAGTCGCGTTTTCTGCTTTAGAACAAACGTCATCGGTTCATCCAACCTTCATCGGAGCCTCGACGATGTCCGCGAATAGCCTGCTCAAACATTTTTCACTTAAGGCAACCACCGTGATTGTGGTTTTGTTCGTGCTTGCAACGATCACTGTTGATCGACAGCTTTCAAAGAGTGTCGCGGCGGATGCGTCGGTACGCTCGATCGGTCAAGCCGAGGGAGTCTTGATGCGTTCGAAACTAAAGCGATCGCAAAGTGTGTTAGAAGGGCTGTTGCGAAAGGACTACGCAGCGATCGCGAAAGGAGCCCATGACATGAAATTGATCAGTGAAGCCGTCGAGTGGCCACGCGCCCGTGATCAGGTTTACGAACATTTCAGTGCTGAATTTCGACGTCAATGCTCGCAACTCGAAGAGCTTGCCGCTAAAAAGAATCATCAGGGTGCGACGTTCACTTACCTGGCCATGACCAATCTTTGTATTCAGTGTCATGATTATGTTCGTGACTCGCTGCGTGTCGCCGAACCGAACGGTCGTAGCGGCATTCAATTAATCCCAGCGGAGTGGCCTGAAGAAGGCCGTTGACCACAAGCGAGAAACGATGACGCTGCTGTATCAGGATCCCCGGTTCCGACTTCATGACACGGGCAACCACCCCGAATGTGCGGCGCGAACCGAACTCGCCGAAAACCACCTCGCGTCGCTTGGAAAAGGTGACGGAATTGAACGCCAGACATGGCAGCCCGCATCTCCCGAGCAAATTGGTCTGATCCACAAGCCGTACTACATGGAAAAAGTGCGGGATTTCGCTTCACGCGGCGGCGGGCGGATCGAAACGGATACGGTTGTGTGTCCTGAATCTTTTGATATCGCGCTTTTGGCCGCCGGCGCAGTCTGTGATGCGGTCGAAAAAGTGGTCCACGGAGTCGATGAGCGCGCATTTTGTTTCGTGCGTCCGCCTGGCCATCATGCACTTGCCGGCGCCCCGATGGGTTTTTGTTTGTTCAACAACGTCGCCATTGGTGCTAGATTTGCAATCGAGCAACTTCAACTCGATCGTGTTTTGATCGTCGACTGGGATGTACATCACGGCAATGGAACTCAAGATGTTTTCTGGGAAGATCCCCGTGTCGGATTCTTTTCAATTCACCGTTGGCCGTTTTATCCCGGAACTGGTGACGAAGAGGAGACCGGCAGTGGGAACGGCCTGGGAACCACTGTCAACGTGCCCGTTTCGTTTGGAACCACACCGCAAGACTACCTCGACCTATTCCGGTCACGGCTCGAAACATTCGCCACAGCATTCAAGCCACAATTGGTACTGGTCAGTGCGGGGTTTGATTGCCATCGCGACGATCCGATCGGGTCGTTGGGGCTCGGCGAAGAAGATTTTCAGCCGTTGACCGAAACGGTGATCGAAATTGCAAAGAGCTTTGCCGACGGAAAAGTCGTTTCTGCTCAAGAAGGCGGCTATGATCCGCAAGCAATGCTCGACTGTGTCAGAGTCCACGTCGATTCACTGCGTAATCAACCATGAGTCGGTCCAGCAGCAACGCATTAGCTGCTGCACGGGCTGAAAGAGTGCGGAGAACGTACTGCTATGACCCCGGCAACGAGCGTCTTGCCGCTCAGGTGATGTCTTAGCCGACGGGCGTTAGTCCATCGGCTGACGAGCCAGCCCCAAACACTTAGTCTAGACGGAGGACGATGCTTCGTTCCAACTCGATTTTAGTACTAGCCGCATGGCGCTAGCGACGGTATTGGTGCGATAACCGAGGCTCGCGCCCGTCGGCTAATGATTCGAATTTGTCTTTTCAAATGGAACGAAGCACTACAGGCGAATCAGGTCGGCGGCCATACTGACCGGGGAGGCAACTTCGAAGAGCGGGCTGTATCGACCACGTCGAGCCGAATAGGCTCGGCTGCCCGGATACCACTGAATCCCGAGGTAGGCATCGACCGTCCCGGTATCGATCGGCGTAATGATATTGGTTTCACCAAAAATCGCCAACGAAGGGGTTAGCGGCATCAAGACATCTGCACCGAACAAAAAGGATTCGTCTTTGGCTGGGGCAAATCCTGTCACCGCGTTGTCTTCACTATGCTCGTCGGCGAGCCCTACCCAGATCGCCGTTTGAGCGCTGCTTTGCCAGTAGTGTCGCCACGCAAACTGAAGTTGATCGATGGACTTCAGTCGGACGTTCGTCGCCGCCCCGAATGTTCCAATGTCATCATAAGACCGGAGCATCGCGGTCACGCCGATTTGGTTGTAATCGTTCAGATCATAGGTCGATCGAATCCGCCATTGGCCTAAATTAAAATCGTCGTAGTAGTCTTCATGTAGAAAGTCGTGCACGACGCCCCAAGCCCAGCCTGAATCCAATCTTTGAAAGAGCCCCAACGTTGTAAAACTCTGCGTGCGTCCGGTGGTCTCACCGACAAGCTCATAGACCCGCACCGCATTCGAAGTAGCCGTGATACTGGTTCCAGCTTGGATCCCAATTCCCGCCTGACGAAGAAGAGGCAGACCAAGGTTCATCGTTGCTTGGCCACCAGCGACTGCATTGACTCCAAAGTCCTGAGGTTGCTTCGAACCGTCGAACGCTAACCGAATGTAAAGCTCATCGAACCAACCAATCGAGTCATCACGCGGGACAGCGTCACATGCGGCCTGCCAAGGTTCGTCATATTCGCATGAGCCGTTCATCCCGATAGATCCATCGGTTTCTGTTTGGGCATTCACGATGCCAAGAAAACCGGTTGCCGCCAACAGCAGCATGATCATCATACGGTTAAGATTTTCTAAAGCCACTCGTTAACGCCCGCCTGCAACCCCATCCGTACCGACTCGTAATGTGCCGTCCGTGCACACGCTGAGGGTAAAATCGGTCGGGCGAAGGCCGGTTGTCCAGCTAGACGACGACAGATTCCTGAATACTATCAGGCACTGATCGAAAATCAACCAACGCAGTTGCCTTCAAACGAAACTGCGGTTGGGGCGCGGTAAGCCTCCGCGATCGATCGAGTTGGCGTTTGAGGCGGCGCAACCAACTCACGGACTGTTGTTGACGTGATTCGTTTTTTCGTTGCGATCGAATGCCTCGTGGGGCAGGGCCAGATAATCATCGAGTACGACTCGTAGATCGGTCGCGGCTTGCTGGAGACGCTGCCAATCGTCTCCGATATCCTCGAGTTCCCCTTCAGCTCCTCGAGATTCAATCGCCTGTGCCCATTCGGTTTCGTCGGTTCGCCGAAAGTACCGCATCACGTTTTTCAGCTTGTGCGCTTGCTTACAAACGGTGGTCGCATCGGCTTCGATAATCGCACGATCGATGCGCGGCACCACGTCGACCATTTCATCCAGATAGGCTTGGACGATTTCAAGCAAAGTGTCTTCGTTTCCGGCGACATGACAAAGCAACTGGTTCCACGGAATTTTTATGTCATGATTCGGAGGGTGATACGTCAACGTTTGGTGACCAGAGGTTTCTTCGAGCAGCATTTCCGGCTGCTCAACTTCGACGACACGGTTCATCGCCGCAAACAACTCGTTTGGTCGAACGGGCTTGGAAACATAGTCATCCATTCCGGCATTCAGACACTTTTCTTTGTCGCCGGCGAGAGCATGGGCAGTCATCGCAATAATTGGCGTCCGATTGCCAAGTTTGGATTCGTAAGATCGAATTTTGGCGGTGGCCTGAAACCCGTCTAATTCCGGCATCTGAATGTCCATCAAGATGACGTCAAAGACATGCCGCTCAACCGCCTCCACAGCTTCACGCCCATTGTGAGCAACCATGGTTTGATGACCGGCCGCATCCAAAACGGCAAGTGCCAATTTCTGATTCGGAAAACTGTCTTCGGCAAGCAGAACGCGCAGATTTCGAGGACTCGTGTTGCTTTCATCTGAAACAGCCTCGACTTCATTCTCCTTCAAAGGCTCGGCGAGTCCCAAAGCCCGAATGATTAACTCTAGTAGTTCAGATTGATTGACAGGCTTCATTAAACGTCCGGCGACTGATTGGTCATCGAATGGCCGCAGATCACCGGAATCGAATGATGAGGTCAGCAGGATGACCGGCGGGGGTGCTTTGACTTCGTATTGAATGGTTTTGGCAAGCTGATAGCCATCCATTCCTTCCATGACGACATCAGAAATGATCAGGCGATAGGGATCATTTTTAGCCTGGGCCATGCTGATAACCGAGAGAGCTTCGAAACCACTTTCGGCTGCGTCAATTTGGTCTGTATAGGTCGCAAGCATCTCCGTAAGAATTGCCAGGTTCACAGGAGAATCATCGACGACCAAAATCTTTGTGGATTTGAGTTTCGATACGACCTCTCGCCATGACTGTGTCGGCGTTTTTTCGCAACGACCAAATTGGGCGGTGAATTGAAATGCGCTACCTTTGCCGAACACACTTTCGACACCAAGCTCACCATTCATCGCTTCGACAAGTTTTGATGTGATGGCAAGCCCAAGACCGGTTCCTCCATGCTTGCGTGTCGACGATCCATCGACTTGTTCGAACTTATCAAAAATGGTTTGGATCTTATCTTCGGGGATTCCAACCCCACTATCTTCGACACAGAATTCAAGTGTGATCAGGTCGGTCGTGACAGGTGATCCGGCCACCACGCTCACATTGACCAGGACATGTCCCTGAGTTGTGAATTTGACGGCGTTGCCAATCAGGTTCACCAAGATCTGTCGCAATCGCCCCGGGTCACCGATCACGTAGTTAGGCACATCATTGTCACACCGACAGGTCAATTCGAGAGCTTTCGTTTGAGTCTTTAGTGCGAACGCCCTCAATACATCGCTGACGGTGTCTCGAATCGCAAAGTCGACATGCTGCAACTCTAGTTTTCCGGCTTCGATCTTGGAAAAGTCCAAGATATCATTGATCACTTGAAGCAATGATTCCGCAGAATCAAACACCGTCGACAAGTAATCGCGTTGGAGGTCACTCAAGTTCGATTGCAATACGATCTCGGTCAAACCGATGATCGCATTCATAGGCGTACGAATTTCATGACTCATGTTGGCCAGAAAATCAGCTTTGGCTCTGACCGCCGATTGCGCTTTCTGTTCTGATGCGACTAACGAATTGTTGGAACGCAGCAGTTCGTCACGCAACCGGCGCTCGTCATGTTCGTCGATGCTGACACCAACGTAACCAAGAAATGCCCCCGCATCACTGAATCGAGGTTGTCCGAACGCGCGGTGCCAGCGGTACTGACCGTCGTGACGTCGCAATCGGTATTCCAAGTCAAACGGCTCTTTATTTTCGAAAGCACGCAGATAGATTTCTGAACATAAATGTCGATCGTTGGGGTGGACTGCGGTCAACCATCCTTCATCTACGTGATCTTCGAGCTTCGCCCCACAGTACTGAAGCCACTGTCGATTCAGCCAGACACATTTGGTTTCGATATCACAAATCCACATGCTGATCGGACTGGAGTCAGCGGTAATCCGAAATCGGCTCTCGCTCTCTTGTAGTGCTGCATTGGTTTCGACCGCTTCGGTCACATCAACCAACGCTCCCAAGACCATGGTTCCCGTTGCGGTTTCGATCGGTGCAAGACCGACTTCGACCGGAACTTCGTGCCCGTCTTTTCGGAGAGCCAATAGCTTCCGGCCGGCAGCCATCCGTCGGGCCGATGGATCACGAAAGAATCCTTTGACTTTATCAGGATGCTGCTCTCGAAACCGATTGGGCATTAGCATTTGAACCGGTTGACCATTCATCTCTTCTTGCGAATAGCCAAACAGACGCTCGGTCGCATCGTTTGACAATGCGATGCGTCCTTGTTGGTCGACCATGATCATCGCAACCGGGGCCGCTTGAATGGTCCGCCGTAGTCTCGTCTGTTCTTGACGCAACTTTTCGTTCGCCGCTTCCAGCCGGACCGCATTTCGATAGGCTTGCTCTAGGGCGGCGCACTGGCAACGTTGCAACCACCACGCGATAGCCCCCAAGACCACGGCAGTCAGAAAAATTTGGCCGCTAAAGAGAAACTCGAGCGACCCCAGTAAAACAACCCCGAAAACAATGAATCCGGTTGTCGCTTTGCGCAACCTCAATTCGAGTGATTGCGCGTCGAGATCGTTTCCTTCGTTTGGCATCCGGCGTGACCTTGATTGAAGAGAAAGCTGGTCGCATTCGAGTAGTCTGTACCGATCACGGTCGGACCGGCTTCATTTCAAGACTCAAGATGGCACGGGGACGCCAACGTATTTCTACCTCCTCCGATCGACTCCCGCACATGGAATGTCCAGCGTTTGGATGAACGTTTTGAGTAATTCTGTGCGAAGCCGCACTCGATCAAGAATTGACCGTCAAACATGAGGAGATGCCGACCATCGGGTGAGGTAGAGACAGACAAATAATCATTCATCGAGAGGGCGTACCGTCGGCCGCGATGTCAGTACTGGCACGTTCCCGTGTGCCCTGTCGACATTCCGAATACGTTCGGCTGTCCTGTCCATCGCACACCTACCAACTACGATCCTTTCGCCCATCGTCTCTTTGACGAGTTGACAATCGCTTTCGATGGACGCTCAAAACGCCAACCTGGCGGACAGCAGCAACAAAAGTGGATAGAGTGTCAACGAGCGACTTCGTCTAATAATCTCGTTGAAAACACCGCTCAACACATGCCAGGAACTCGACGTGGGCCAGCCTTCTCTCGAATCTCTTCGCCGCATCGAGTCGATTTGCACTCGTTTTGAGAATCAATGGTTGTCCGGTGAAGCTTCGATTGCGCCTCTGCTGATAGAAATCGAAAGAGAGCAACGCAGCGAATTGTTTACCGAATTAGTCGCATTGGATATCGAATACCGCCGGGGCCGAGGAGAACAGCCAACCGAAGAACATTACCAAACCATCGCCACGCGGTGCGGTGTCAGCCTCCCATCGCAAACGCTGCGATCACTTTTGAAGACTGCGACAAACGAATCACCGGGGACTGAGCTATCGGAATCTGAGTTTTCCGAGGCTGATACTTCCGAAATCAGCGGACCAAAATCCCCCACTTCCGATCGCTATCATTTCATCGAGAAGGTTGGTTCAGGAGGCAACGGAGATGTCTGGCGTGTCTACGATCAGATCAGTCAACGCACGCTGGCCGTCAAATTGCTGCGCCATCGTCGTGAGCTGGATCACAACGCAGATGCCAGGATCGAACGTGAAGCACTGGTGACCGGAAAGTTACAACACCCAGGCATCCCACCAATCTATGACAGGGGTCGCCTCGCCGACGGGACGCCTTACTTTTCGATGAAACTGATTGGCGGCGAAACACTGGAAGACATTCTGCTTCGTGATGGTGATAACGAACGTCGCATCCATTGTTTAGGGATTTTCGAACAACTCACTCAAACGGTCGCCTACGCGCACAGCCAAGGCGTGATCCATCGTGATTTGAAACCACGCAACGTGATGGTCGGGAAATTCGGCGAAGTGCAAGTCATGGATTGGGGCATGGCAAAACGCTTGAGTAATCCTACGTCCGTCGCGTCCCACACTTCCCCATCCGATGGCCAGTCTTTGCCTAAATCGACGTCGGATTTTTTCGACACAACGGTTACCAGCACCCCGTCGCCAAACGCGATCGAAACGTGGTCCAAGTCGGATGACGAATCCTGGGAAGACATCAGCCATAGCTTGACCGTCGCAGGCGACGTGATGGGTACGCCGGCCTACATGTCACCTGAGCAAGCCAGAGGCGAAATCGATGCACTCGATCGCAGGTCCGATGTATTTACATTGGGTGTCATACTGTTCGAAATCTTGACTGGCTCGCGACTGCATCACGGGACAGGCGTGGCCGAAGCGATGCGTCGGACAGCAACCTACGACTTCGGGGCAGTGTTTGAGCGGATCGATGCGAACGAAGACAACCAAGAATTGTGTCGGTTATGCAAACGCTGCTTACAAAATGATCCCGATGCAAGACCAGCGGACGCGGGAATTGTCGCTTCTGAAATCACCGCTTACTTAGAAAGTGCCGAGCAGCGGGCACGACAAGCCGACATCCGACGCCGCGAGGAATCGGTACGATCTGCCGAAGATAGCAAACGCCGCCGACTTCAAACGCGAGCGGCCGTGTTGGTGGCGTTCATCTCCTTACTTGGAACGGGCGTGACCTATTGGCAATGGCAAGAAGCGAGTCGAGCGAACGCGCGAGCAAGTGCCGCCCTCACATTGGCCGATGACCGATTCGAACAAGCCCAACAGGTCGTTGATGATTTTCTATCGGAAGTCGCCGACGATGAAGGACTACTCGCTAAAGTCCCTGGCACTCAGCCGATTCGTCGTCGACTACTGGAGCAAGCACGAGACTACTATGAAGTTTTCTTGGCAGAATCCCGCGACGATCGAAACATGCAGTTTGAAACCGCACTGGCCTACCGGCGTCTCGGTGATATCGCTCAGGTCATCGACCCGATCGGTGAAGAGGCGATGGCCTATCGCAACAAAGTCATCACGATTTGTGACTCCCTGCTTGCCGAAAAACCTGGTGATCCGGAGCTTTTGCAACTACACGCGGAATCGTTCTTGGCGATCGGGATGGCTCACCGGTTCGCCAAACGTCCGCAGCTGGAACTCAAAGCGTTCGAACAGGCGAAAGAGGGGTACGAACGATTGATCAAGACGCGTGGGACCGACCAAGACCATTTCCGAATCGCGATCGTGTTTCAACGGATGGGGCGAACGCTGTATCACCTTAAAAACTTCGACGAAAGCGAATCAAGCTTGGCGGAAGCGCTGCGGCGGTCCGATGCGTACTGGAAAGAGCATCAAGACGATTCAGAAATCTGTCTTCATCTACGCGACATTCACCGAACGCTAGGTGTCCTTTATGGCTGGGGAAAAGGAGATTGGAAACAGTGCAATGCATCGTTCCGAAAAGCCCTTGAGTTTTCTACGCTGGCAGCCGAACGGTCGCCAGGAGAATTCAAGTACCTCGATCGTGTTGCCAGCGATCAGATGAATCTCGCGATGTCCTGCAACCACATTCAGCAGTATGATGAAGCGAACGCCAATTTTTTGAGGTGTATCGACACACTTGAACGATTGCTCGAAGCCAATCCAACAGTTGCCGAGTATCGTCGCAAACTTGCCAACGTCTATTCAAATTATGGGACGTACTCGAATTGGCGAAATCGACTCGATGATGCGCTAAAATACGCCGACAAATCGTATCAGGTTGCGTCAGAATTGGTTGCCAACCATCCCACGGGACTCCAGTTTCGAATGGATACGATGATCGCGACGATCGAATCTATTTCATGCCAAATGGCAATCGATCGGCGCGATGGGCTACCCGTTACCGAATCGATCGATCGGGTACAGCCAAAACTGGTCGCTGCGATCGAACGATCCAAGCGGGACCTAAAAGCGTTTCCAAATGCCCGTCAAATCGCGACGCGTACGGCGATCGATGCGTGTCTACTTCGATCCCCCGACGTGGCGTTGGCAATGGAGTTGACACAGTTTGTCAATACGGATCCGGCATCCGTGGATCAACAATCCGAAGCCGGGCTGGCGGCCAAGGCGCTCGCTTTTGTTCGCAGTGGAGAACACGATCGAGCCTGGAGCCTACTGGAGTCCTACTCGAAACCACTCAAAAAAATGGAAAGCAGATTGATCCGCTGTATCGCTACCGCCTCAATTGATATTGGAAACGCCCGCCAACAGCGAACGACGATCGAAGCAGATTGGTCGGATCGCAAACATTACGAGTACTTCAATTGGATGCTGCGTGCCGAGGCAACGGCGCTTTTAAAGTGACTTCCATCGCCGAAGGGAAAGCTGCCAAAACCGTCCCAGGGGCCTGTCGATTTAGCAATAGTCACTTTTCATTCCGTGAAAGTCGTGTACGCAAACGCTACTTTTGCGGAGCCCAAGGCGACTATCTTCGCCACACTTCTAAGTCAATCGACAAACCGTTTGCGGCTTTCGTTACCCGGTTCCGACCTCTACCGAGGCCTCCGTCGCGGAACGGTCCCTCAGCACTGATGCTGTTTCCAGATTTCACGAATCAGCTTCAGCCGACGTTCGACGGTACGTTTGGCACAGCCCATCCGCTCGGCGATCTCGTCGATACCATAGCCTTCTAAACGCAGCAGGACGATGGTTTCTAAAACTGGGTCCTGGAGTTCATCGAGCATTCGTTTGCACTGCTCGGTGTACTGTGCCATTAACGCCGGCGTGTCGACAGCAGCTTCACACTGCTCCATCGCCGATCCGGAATTCGCGTGCGAGTGATCGCGACTGGAAAAAAACCACGACTCGCCACGAACCTTTCCCGAACCACGTTTTTCTCGTGATTCGAATTTAATGTGATTAAGCGTCTTGCGTGTCGTGATGACGGTGAGCAATTTGATCAGCTCGTCGCGCCCTTGAATGCTCTGCAGGTGACCTCGCCGGGCTCGCGAGCACAAGCTGCGAAAGGCACTCAGGGCGATGTCTTCTTCGTCGAGTGCTTTGCGAAAATTCGGCGGTAAACGGCGTTTGGAATGGGCCAACATTTTGGGAAAACAGTATTCCCATAACTTCTCGGCCGCCTGTTCGTCGCCGTTCTCCAAGTTTCGAAACCAGTTCGTCACTTCTCCGCTTTCGTCGCCATGATTGAACAGCAGATCTGACATCACGAAACTTTTGAAAAACGGTTAAGGGGATCGGGCGAAGGTTTCGCAGGGAACCAATTGGAATCAGCGAAGAATTCCGATTGGCAGTCCTTTTTGTGGCGGGGAATTAATTCCCGTGTTGATAGAGGGTTGCCAGTTCATTTATCTGCGGGCAAACCTTTGGAAAAGGTGGTCGCAGGTTCGACTATAACCCAGATCACCTTTCATGGCCAATCGGCAGCTCGAACAGCAGACTTCTCGTTCATCGCGTCGCAACCCAGGCCGGTGGGCAAAGCGGCGACGAACGCGAGCCTTGATCGAGTCTCTGGAACCACGGCGAATGTTAGCCAACGTGCCGGTTCCACAATCAGGAGTCAAAGAGTTCGCGCCAATGGCGATCGAGTCGACGACCTATCAATTCGGCGCGAACAACTGGAACCAATCCAAAATCACCGAGCATGCGACGTCGACCGACACGCTCGATTTCAGTGCCGTCAGCGAAAAACTGACGTTTCGAATCAAGGCAAAACACACCGTTTCGGTCAGAGGCGAAACATCGAATTGGTCTGCCTTGGCGACGAACGTCGAACGTTTTGTTCCCGGTAGCGGCGAGAATGTCTTTATCGTTGAAGACGGCGGCGAACTTGCCCGCGGAGAGATCCTTGGCAACGCATCCTTGCCAAACCAGTCCATCGTACTCGCCTACACCAGTGATTTCGTAAACCCCAACAAACGGTTTGCCAGTGGAGTTTCCGACCCTATCACGCTCGATCGCGCGGGCGGATTCCCGGTTGCCCAATCCGTTGGCGTTCAATTCGACATTTTGAGCGGAAGAATCGAATTCGTCGGCGGACGGAACCAGGATTTATTGACCGGGGAAACGTTGATCGAGAACACGATTCGCGGCGGAAAGGGCAACGACACCCTTGTCGGAGGCCAGCTCGTCGACTGGTTGCGTGGTGACGACGGCGACGACATGATCGCGGGCGGTGAAGGAAATGATCGACGACCGGGAGGCACCGGTATGGAGTTCGCCGCACTGCAGGGCGGCGCGGGCGACGATCACATCGACGGGCAGGCTGGGGATGACATTCTGTCTGGCGGATCGAACGATGACACGCTGATCGGCGGCGGCGGTCATGATTTCCTTTATGGCGGCAACGGTAACGATGTCTTGTACGGTGACTTCGATCCATCGACCCCATCGATGCCCACCGCACAAGCGATCGGCAACGACGTTCTGCTCGGCCAATCCGGTGATGACCACTATCGGTTCGTTGCCACGTCTGCAGAGCAGGGCTTTGGACAAGACACTGTCATTGAATCGAGCGGCGAGGGAACTGACACCCTCGATTTTTCACAGGTTCAAACCTCCCTTACTTTCACGCTTGGTGGCCCAGCAAGCGAATTCATCGTCGCCTCCACGCCCGATGGATCCGGTGGCTTTCACCGGGTGAGTTCGACCAATCATATCGAGAATATTCGGCGGGGTTCGGGTGAGGCGACCTACCGCTTAACCGATGCAATCACGACGTCACTGGACGTCGACGGATGGCTGAATCACACACTGAGCGTCTTTAACGAAATCGACGAATCCGCCGAACCGACCACGGTGCTGGATCTGTCGATGCTCAGTCGATCCGCCGAGATCGTAATCGCGGCATCCAAGACGGGGCCGAAGCACAACGTCGTCACTGTGTCATTTGACAACGGTCTACTAGCCCCGAACAAACATATCAAATTGACAAACATTCGAACCATCATCGGGTCGGGTGTCGGCGACACGGTGACGTTTGATTCGGGCGCGGTCCTACTGGGAGATTTGCTCGGCGGCGCCGGTGGAATTTCGGTCGTTTACCAGTCGACACCGAACGACGATCATCAAGGTGTGATCGGTGCGGCAGACCTTCAATCCTCGATCGACTTAAGCACCAACCTACCTGAGCGTTTTGATTTTGATACGGCATCGATCGCGCTCACCTTAAGCGATGAATCCGATCACTTGCCTTCGGTCGGAGGCCGAACATCGAACGTGGTCAGCGTGACCGGCGGCAAAGGAAGCGATTTTTTATTCGACCGAGATGGTACTCACGATTCAACCCTTGCCGGCGGTGACGCCAACGACGCGATCTTTGGCAAAGACGGCAAGGATGCGCTTCGTGGTGGTGACGGGGACGATTTGATTCGAGGCCAGACTGGGGACGACACGATCGAAGGCGGTCGAGGCAATGATCTGCTCTTTGGTGGCCCGGACAACGACACCATCGTCGGCGGAAGCGGCGACGACCGAATCGTGGGCGGCCCGGGCAACGACAGACTCCGTGGCAATGGAGGAGTTGACACCTTTGTCTACCAGAACGATTGGGGCAACGATACGATCGAAACCGGCTACGTCGACTTTCGAAAAGACATCCTAGATCTATCGGCGGTCACGACGAATCTAGAGTACGAACTGAAGGCGAACGAAATCGAAGTTACGTCGCAAGACGGGAGCGAATTAAAAACCAAGAGCGGATTTAAGAACAGCAACGCCTTTCAAAAAATCATCACCGGTAGTGGAACACAGACCATCAAGTTCGGAAACAACTGGCAAACCGCCGAGTTTGATACCTCGAAGGCCACCGACGCGGGGGCGACCGTCACCTTCGACTTTTCTGCCACTGCGGTGCCGCTGGAATACCGATTCGTCAAAGTCGACGGTCAGTCTGTGTTGCGGGTATCTCGCATCAACGGGATCACCCGTGGAATCGTTGGTGCCGCCGTTCCGGGTGAACTGGACGACTACTTGCTTGACAAAATTGCGTCGACGATTTCGATTCCCGTCCCGAACGCAAACACGACAATCATCACCGGGAGCAACGACAACATCTACCGCCCGCTCGATGACGGCGTCTTCCCCGGTAACTTGATCCTCACCGGCGGTTATCGGCAACGCTCGCTGCCAGGAGAAAATCGTATTCCCGATGGCCTCAACGTCGGGCACACGCTCGCCGTGACCGACGGTTATCTCGGCAAGGAAACCTTCGTCGATTTGACCGAAGAGAAAATCGAAGGCTTGAATTACAGCACGGCAAATGGTGGGAACGTTACCGGCGTCGTCTACTCAGGAATCTACAACTTTATTCGAGGCAACTCAGCGGCGAACACCTTCATTCACGAAAATTTGGTCCCCGGAATTCATGGCCTCTACGGGGGTCGTGGTCCGGACACGTACAGCTTCACCAATTTTTGGGGAGCGGCCGTTGTCGCCGACTATCCCGACTTGGATCTCTTCGGCGAACCGGTTCCCGAGTCACTCGATACGCTAGATTTTTCCCGAATGGTCGGCAGCTTGGAAGTCGACGTATTTGACCTCTCCGTTCTCGGAGAAGACGGGGTGGGCGATTGGTTGCTCAGCGGATTTGACGGGGTCGATGTTTCGCAGTTCGAGATCGACAGCATCGCCGATCTAGCCGGAAACCTCGTCCTGGTACGCGACGTTTCGGTCGGTGCGGGCTTGGATACCGTCCTGGGAGACAGCGAATCCGACGTACGTGATTTCCTATCGGGTACCGGGACCAGTTTCCTTGCCGCGATCGATATCGAATCAATCATTGGTCCTCAACTGGGCGTTTTAAAAATCAACTTCCATGGGGAAGCGGAACTACGCGGGACGGTGACAGCGGGGTCCAACGGAACTGTCGAACTGGATTATTCCGAATACGGATCGCCGGTCGAAGTCCACGCCGGCAAATACTCGCTCAGTAACCTGCTCAATATCGAAGGTGACGATCGAACGAAGAACGTTGTGGATTCGGTCCAAAGCTATCTCGTCGATGGAGAGGTGCTGCCGATCTTGATGGATCGCCCGGCGACGTCCACCGCCGGTGCGACGGGGATCGGCGGACATCGACTTCAGGGCCTGACAACACTGATCGACGTGACGGAAATCGTCGGTTACGAGAATCCTGTCTCATCAACGCTCGCCGAATTCGGCGTGTCTGGTTTAGCCAAAGTAATCGGAAGCCCCTATGAAGACACATTGGTCTCCGAAGGTAGCGAATTGGAGTTCGCCGCCGGACCCTTGGATACCGTCTCTGGCGTACTGAACTTATTCGATGCCAACCCTGCAACGCTAAACTTCTTTGTCGATCTTGAAAATAAAGTCGTCAACACCATTCCTGGCGCGAGCGAACCGAGTGTGCTATTGACTTGGACCGGCGGTCAAGATGTCGTGTCGGGTCCGGGCAACGATCACATCGTCGGTTCCTCTGCGGACAACACGTTCATGTTCGAAGCCGCCGACGAAAACAACGGCTGGGGAATCGATGTCGTCACCAGTGGCGTCGCCGCAGATTCACCCCAAACGGTCGGACATGACATCATCGACTTGACTCGTGTCCCGGCCAGTTGGACGTTTTCTTGGGTTGACGATCTTAGCCTGGACTATTTCAAAATTGTCGCGCACAACGGTGAAGGTGCTCTGCTGCCGCACGAGATTCGCATCCCGCGTAATGACAAGAACGATTTAACCGTCCATCTGGAAAACTCCACCTTGGCGTTCATCGTCGACGATTACGAGGTGGAATTATCTTCCGGTGCGGTTCCGGCAGGCTATTCGCCTCAAATCGCCACCCGGAATCTGACGACGACGGTCGATCACTTGATGCCGACCATTCCGTCCATTGCGATCGAAACGGCACTTCAAGCTTTTGACGGAACCCAGTTGACACTTGCCGGAGGCCCCGGCGGTGCGTCGACCAGCAAAACCCTCTTCGTCGTGGACTCCGACGATCAAAGCAGTCGTCAACTTCAAACCGCCGAGGGTGTCGTACTGATCGATTCGGCCGATATTAAAATCATTCTGACAGACTTACCGGGACAGCAGCTCGCGACGCGGACCTTGCAAGGAGACATCAAGCTCGACCGCACTGCTGCCGGTTATGGTTGGGACAGCGACGCCGACCTGAGCGTCGTGGCCGGTCGGATTGACCTGGTTTCGGTCTTAGTTCGCGAGCTTCAATATCGCCTGACCAATGATGCCGTTTCCACGGCACTTGCCCCGGGCCAAATCGCTCGAACGGTTCCCAGTCTGGTGCACGCGATCGGCAATACCGACCAAACGCCTCAAACAGTCACCATGTCGATCGATGGAACGATCGACGAAACGACAGATTTGTCGATCTTAGTCGGTCACGCGGTTGCGAATTGGCAATCAGTCGCACCGCCGGGATTCACCGTTCAAACGCCAATTGTCACGGTGGGTCACCTTAGCGATGGCAATTTAGTACGCACGTTGCCAGACGGAACCATTCGCCTGGATCCTGATGCGGCTGGTCATGGCTGGTTTGTTGATCCAAGCCCTTCGTCGGCCGATGATGTCGCGACCATCGGTTCCGGAAAGATCGATTTACTACACGTCGTGATGCACGAGATCGGTCATACGATCGGACTGGGAAGTTCAGTCGCGCCGGATGCGTTGATGAACGAATCAATAGCTACGGCGACACGTCGCATGCCGCCAATCGATTTCGCGGTTCCATCCGATTTGGCAGATCAAGCCAAGATCGATCTCGGTTTGAACGCTTTTGCCGAGTGGGTCGGTGGTCAAAACGGAGGTGACTCGCTGGCCGACCGTTTCATCGATGCATTCAGCCCAGAAGTAGAGATCCCATTTTTGGGTACTCTCCGGATGTCAGATCTTCTTGGGATCAACACCGCCGACACGAGTTTCGTTGAGGAACTAAACGAAGGATTGCGAACGGACATCATTGATTCGATTCGATCGATATTTGCATCCGGGCAGCCGGTCACGGCTGACTTGATCGCCGACTTGGATCAAATCGAAAGGGCTGCATCGACCAATGGTTTGGCTTTTTCGGCGACCGTCGCGATGTCAGAATTGGATCGTTCACAAGCGTACGAGCTTGATCTGGATGAATTGCGAATTGCCGGATTTGATCCGTCCGACTTCGGTTTCAACATCACAAGTGATTCACCACCAGAACTTCAAGTGTCCGCCGAAATCGATTTCCGGTTCGACTTTGGTATCGACAGCGAAGGCGAGTTCTATGTCGAACGTCCTACGTTGGTCGCATCCGTTCAAATCGACAGTGGAACCGATACCGAAGGCAACTTAGTACCCTTCGATCTTGACGCTTCGCTAGGCCCCCTGGGATTAAGCATCGTCGGAGGTACGATTCTCATCGGTGGTTCGATGTCACTGGGAACGCCCGAACGATTGACCTATCCGTCGTTGATCAACAACGCCTCTCCGCCGGGGCTGCTGTTACCCGCCTTAGGCAACGACACGATTATCGACGTCAATTTGCCAATCGAACTGACGGGTGCATTGTCGGGGATCAATAACGAAGGGTTGGCGATCAAGGCGAACGGGAATTTTGGTGAAGTCATCGGATCGCTCGACAGTCTCGTGGATGGTATCGATTTGCGGACCCCCGGACTTGCGAACGCCTTCGATCTTCGCAGCGTTAGCTTGGACCAAATCTTAGACGGCATCATCGCTGGATTGGATGCCTTGGTCGATGAGGATCCTATCAACGGTAGCCTGATCGCACGAGAGATTCCCGGACTGAATCAAAGCGTGATCGACCTATTCGGCGATGGGACTGATGATTTCATTGTCGGACTAAAGAATGCGATTGCCGATGTCCACGACAATGCCAACAGCAATCTAGGCATGCTCGCCGATCAACTGAACGCCGCCGTGAACCAATTCTTTGATGGCGACCGAGTTGATCCGTTCACGATCACTTACGACAACTCAACGCTGTTGATCGACTTCGCCTTGGAGCGACTGTTGGTCGAAAAATCGCTCGACTTTTCAATCGATCTTCAGTCGCTATTCGAAGACGAAATTCAATCATTTCTCGACTCTAGTCCGCTCCTGAGTGAAATCCCAATCGATCCCACCGCACTCGATGTTCAGATCGGGGATTCCGAAGGTCTGATTCAATTGGATGTCAGTGGATCCGGTGGAATCCAATTCGGCTTCGGCATCGACTTGAGCGACGTTTCCGATCCGGTAACGTATGTGACCGATCAATCGGAAGTCTATGTCTCGGCGACGGCAGCGTTTGAAAACCCGATTGACCTTGACGTACGTCTTAGGCTTGCCGATTTGATCGGGCAACCAGAACGTGCGGACCTGCCAACGGTCAGCTTTGCTATCCGACAAGCCACCGCAGCGATTGAAATTCAAGCCGCTTATGGATTGAAGGACCTCGACGCCCGACGATATGAGGTCGAATCGATCACGGCAGACGATTTAGAAATCACCGTCAGCGGAAATGCAGACTTGTCGTTGCCGCTGTACTTCGGCGACAACATCCCCGTCGGAGGAACGACTCGGGACAACGACGGCAACGGCTTTGGCGATCATGTCCTGCACCTCGGTATTTCGCTTGCCGACGCGAATCGTAGCGGCGGCGACATCGAATACGATCTCTCCGGCCCTGGCGTCGAACAGTTGCTAGGCCTCGGGGCGATGCTGAATGACCCTCAAAACTTACTCGACGGGTTGGAGGCGATGTTCGATGGCTTGCAATCAGACATCGACACCAAATTTCGACAATTGGGGCTGCCCCTGATCGGTGACCAACTCAAAGACGCTGCGGCGTTTCTTGGTGATTTGGAAGCTGATTTATTAGGGTTAAAAAACGCGGTGCCCAACGAGCGAGGGTTCTTTTACTACGGCGACGGATCGTATGACGCCAGACTGGGTGCGGCACTGGAATCCGCCGTCGGCAACGAAGAAAGCGTGATCGATTTGGTCCGCCGTGAGGTCCACGCCTTGGTAACTAAGCTTGGGACGAATGCTTTGCAAGTTCCCGTTCTGGACGATGACGGCCAACCACAATTCGATACCGATGGAAAGTTACGTCTCAAAGCGATCGATCGTCCCGAAGACATCGGTATCACAATCAAAGACGGCACCGCCCAGTTCAACTTGGCGATCTCCGGCAGTGTCTTTGATGCCTTCAAAGTTCCCTTGAATTTCGACGCCAGTATTCCGGGACTAGGACTTCGTTCGAGCGACGGAAGTGCCATCTCAGTCCAGATGGACTATGTGTTTGGGCTGGGCTTTGGCGTTTCAAGCTCGGACTGGTTCTTTGTCGACACGACGGGTGTCACCGATAGCGGGTCCGAGTTCGCGTTGGATCTTTCCGCGACACTCGATCCCGGCACATCACTCATCGGTGAATTAGGCTTTTTGAAGGTTCAGCTCGATGACGCCGCCGGTACAAGCGGACTACGCGGGCGAATCGAAATTGATCTTCAAGACGGTGACGGCAACGGCCGATGGTCTCCACTGAAACTTGAGCCGCTGGGCGTCCAAGGACGCATCACAGCCGACGCCGACATTGATCTTGATGCGACTGTCAAACTGCCAGCGAGTGGCGGATTGCAATTGCCGGAACTGGCGACGACGTTTCGCTACCACCAACTGTTTGCTCAGATTGAATTCGGCACCGGTGGATCCATGGCAAATTTCGGTGATTCACCGATCATCGAATTTGCAAACGTGCAAATGGACCTCGGCGAATTCATCACTGGTTTCGTCGGGCCGATCGTCGGCGAAGTCGCCGAGGTGATCAAACCGATCGAGCCAATCGTTGACGTCTTAACCGACGAAATCCCACTTCTGAAAAGTATCGGCGCATCTCAGACTTCACTCTTAGATATTGCCAAAGTCATCTTGGGTCCAACCAAGTTCGCACCAGTGGCAAAGGGCGTCGAAGCGGTGACGAAGTTGTTCGAATTTATCGATGCGATCGACGACTTTGATAACGCTGAATCGTTGATCATTGATTTCGGTAGCTTTCGAATAGGTGACGAAGTCCGCACCCCCGGTGGCAGCGGAACTCCGACGACCAACCAAGCCAAAGACACGATTTCCCAAACAGATAACGCCACCAATTCAAAAACCAAAAAAGTCACCGAAAAACTTGGGACCACCAAGGGCAGCTTTGAATTTCCACTGCTGTCCGATCCGTTCACCGCGTTCGAGTTATTGCTGGGCAAAGACGTCGATCTGTTCCAATATGAAATGCCAGGATTGGCACTCAATTTCCAGTATCGAAAGTCGTTTCCAATCTTCCCGGGATTGAATGCGCGTTTGGGCGGACGGGTGACCGCCGATACCGAATTTGTCTTCGGATTTGACACCACCGGTATCCGGCAGTGGGCCGAACGAGGCAACTTCGCCGTTAGCGAAGCGGGCAAGATCTTTGAAGGCTTCTTCGTCGATGACCAAGTCACCTTCGTCGATGGCACGCTGATCGAGGGCGGCGGCCTGATCAAGGCAGACCTACCTGAAGTGGTGTTGTCGTCCTCAATTTTCGCCGGAGCATCCGTCGGCGTACCGGGGCTGGTCGAAGCCGGCGTGGAAGGCGGGATCAAGGCACAAATCGAATTTGACTTGAACGACGTTCCCAACCCCGCAATCAGTGGCGGCCAACACTATGACGGAAAGCTTCGATTAGAAGAACTCACCCAGCGTCTCGACCAAGGAGCGAGTTGTCTGTTCGACACCTACGGACAACTGTCGGCATTTTTAGACGCATTTTTCTGGGTCGGTTTGGACCTGGGGATCTTTGGCCAAGTCACTGTTTTTGAAGCCCGAAAGACGTTCTTCAGCGCGATCTTGGCGGACTTTAATACCAGTTGCCCCAGTCCGAATGCGACGATCGCGACTCAGTCGGGCGACACAGTGACCTTGGCATTTGTTCCCGGGCCGGGTCAACCAATCCCCGCCGGTCAAGGTGAACTGTACCGGGTCGAACAAAAACTCGTCGATGCAACGCCGCTGGATCCGAATGACAACGCGATGCACGAACGAATCGTGATTACATCGCGAGGTAATCGAATCGAATTCGATCCCAATAACGTAGCCAAGATCTATGTCCCTGGGACGAACCGAAACGACCATTACATCGTCTCGGCGGGTGTCGATGCATCGATCGAGATTCATGGCCGCGGCGGTGACGATACCATCGAAGTTTACTCCACCGTTGGCGATACACGAGAAATTCACGGTGGAGATGGCAACGACACCATCACCGGCAGTGAGGCGTCAGATTGGATCGACGGCGGCACCGGTAATGATGTCCTAGGTGGGATGGGCGGCGACGACACGATCCTGGGCGGTGCCGGAATCGATTTTATTAGTGGCGGTGATGGTGATGATCATCTTGAAGGCGAAGTAGGCGATGATTCAATTTCAGGTGATGCCGGCAATGATGTGATTATCGGCGGTAGCGGCGAAGACCGAATTGACGGCGGTGATGGCGACGACCAAATCTACGGCGATGAAGTCACGATCGATCAGAACGGTATCGTTACAGTTTCGGCCAGCGGCGAAAAAGACATTTTGCGTGGTGGCATGGGTGTCGACCATGTTTGGGGGCAGGGTGGCAACGACACGCTTGAAGGCGGCCTGGATGCGGATTGGCTTCGAGGCCAAGGCGGCGAAGACACCTTCGAATGGACCGTCGGTGACGGAGAGGACGCGTTAATCGCCGGTGGCCACTCCGACAAGCTCAACGACGAAGGCACGGCGGTTCCCGAAGTCGACACCCTGCGGATTCGCAGCCTCGACGGTCGATTCAACGACACGGCAAACGTCGCCCCGTCGACCGCCGATCCATCCGATGTGGTCGTAACCTTCGATTCACAAGGTAGTATCACAACACTCACGTTGACTCAGCTTCAGCGATTGACATTCACCCTGGAGGCGGGCAAAGACACGATCAACGTTCAAGACCTCCGCGGCACAACGCTGCAAGGTCTCGATGTCGATTTTGGTTCGGGCGAGATTCTTGAATTTGTTCCGATGATGGAGCAATTCAAGACCGGCGAAACCTTGCTTATCGGCAACCAAGGTCAGGCTTCGGTCTTCCGAGCCGACGATGCGTTTGCCCCCGACACGAACACCACGACAGTCTTTTTCCGCCAAACCTTTGTCGGCGGTGACTACGAATTCGAAGCCGATGGCGCGCCGGCCTTGAGAGAAGCAATGTTGCCCGATGGATCCGTTGTACTGGTGCAGCGCCATTCCGGTGGGACGCCAATTCTCGATGCTGGTGATCCGATCTTCCTTCCTTTCGAAACTCGATCGTTGATCAGCTATCGCGAGGTTCGCCGCGTATTCGAGCAGAGCGAAGCTTTGGCAGAAGGCGTCTCGATCGATTCGACGATCCAGCCGTTTCGACGACAAACGCTGCAGACCAATGCGAGCTATCAGTTCGACGCACAGGGCGAACCGGTCCTAGAGAGTTTCGATGATGATGGCACATTGGTCTTTTACCAAGTCATTGATGGCGACGGCGAAGTTGACGACGAAGGAAACCCAATTTGGATCAATGGGTCTGCCGACCAGCCAGTGCTATTTGAATTGCGGTACATCGAACGTTCGCGACAAAAATCGATCCCCGTATTCGATGCAAACGGTCAACCGGCTCTGGATGCCAACGGCGTGCAACTCGAAGAGATCTTCATCACTCCCGAGTATGGAATCGATTCCGATGCCGATACTCTGCACTTCTTCGGCAGCCCCGAAAACGACAACGTGACCGTTCGTGGTGACGAAGACGAAATCTATGGTTCGATCGAAAACGGGATCCAATTTTCGATCACCAATGCCTCTGCCGAACGTGGCGACCAATTGTGGATCGAAACCTTCGGCGGCGATGACACCATCGACGCCGCCGAAGTCACGACCAGCCTAGTTAATCTGAATCTATCGACCGGGGATGGAAACGACATCGCGATCGGGACACCGTTCGCGGACACCATTAATAGCGGGTTGGGAGATGACATTGTGACCGGCGGCCGCGGCGTGGATTACTTCATCGACGCCGGTGGTATCGATACGATCACGGAATACCAAGACGCAAACTTCACGCTGTCCGATCAAGCGTTAACGATGGCGTTCCTGACGATACAGACCGATGATGACGGCCTGGTGATTTTGCCACGTACGGAATGGCTGGTCGAAACGGATGAATTACTAGGTTTATTTGAATCGGCTGACCTGAATGGTTTCCGCCCTGATGCTGACCATGCCTCTTTCAATGATGGCTCGGAAACCGACGGTCTACACGAGACCAACAGTGTCAATCAATTCGTGGTTTATGGGTGGAGCGGGGTAGCTGACCTGGACGGTGGGCCCGCCGCCGACGAATACAAGCTGACGCTCGATGCATCAATCCCGCGATCGACTAATTCGGAAATCACGATTGGGGACACTGGCGAATACGGCTTCGACCACGTCACCATCATGGGAACATCGGCAAGCGACACCTTCCGTTTTCGTGCGGGGGTCGTCGAGCGTGTGATTGCACGTGATGGCCAATCCACCGGTAGCCTGTTCGATGCCCTGACCGACTTCACCACCGACATTACCGTTCGCGATCCGGCCCTGGATGCGTTCTTCAGCCAATCGGTTCGCTACAGTAGCGCCGAAGGCTTGGTCACATCTGGATTAGAAGGAAATGACTTATTCATCGTTGACGACAGCAGTCGTGAATTGATCGTCTACGGGGACTCCGGCGCCGATCGCTTCTTTATCGGAAACGTCATTTCGACGAAAAAGTTCCAACACCCCACGCTGGGTGAAATCGATGTCGTCGACGAAATCACCAACGGTGTTTCGTTTCCATCGTCGTTCTATGGCGGCAGCGGAAACGATTACTTTGAAGTCAATCACAACATCGCCGAGATTTCACTGTTTGGCGAATCCGGCGACGACACGTTCTTCCTACAGGCACACCTGACGACTTCACCGGCGGATGAATCAGTCAGTCAGCCGTTGGCGCTCAGTGATGTGAATGTTCATTCGGCCGAAGGCGAGCGTGACGTGCTGTCTTATGTACGCAATGCCCCGGTTAATGTCTTCGGTGGCGACGGAATCGACACCCTGGTGATTCTGGGAACACAGGTCGACGACGAGTTCTTTGTTTTCACGGAACTTGACGAGAACGGCGAATTGGTTCAGCGGATTTACGGCGTCGGCCTAGTGGTTCCCGAGATCCAAGGGATCGAACGGCTGATTATTTTGACCGGTGCGGGAGACGATCGAGTTTATGTATACGGCACGCTGGCCGATCAAGAGATTCAAATCAACACCGGTAGCGGTGACGACGGAGTCTATTTTGGTGGCGACGAGCGATCAATGATCGTCGACATTCCCGAATCGATGGAAACGCGAACCAAATTGATTCCGCAACCAGACAGGGTCGAACGATTTACGATCACCTTATTCCCAGGGTATTACTACAACAAATTGGTCGGCTACCGAGTCCCCGCATTCAAATTGTTCCCGATCTACCGCCGAACCTATGTGCCGCCGGTTCGATATTCCTACACGGTCACGACCCCGGTCCCGCCGCTCGAAGAAACCGAAACGGTGATAATCCCGCGGTATCTATTACCGGTCACGATGCCCAAGCGGAAGAATCTCTCTGGCATCCGTGGTCCCGTAATCATCGATGGTGTCACTCAGGACATCGACGGCGGCGGTGATACAATCACGTTTGACAATAGCGAGGCGCATCTTGTTTCGACCGATCACTTAGTTGGTGCGTTGCGAAGACGTGATGTCGAAGACGTTTCACTGAGCACCGACCGTTCGGAATTGACGCCGGTCACCCCAGAAGGTGTCTCGGACGTCGTGATCGAAAACGCGGTTCTGAACAAACTACGTGACCTACACCGAATCCGCCAACAAGGCTTAATCGACCAGATCCTCGCGACGGATAATCGAGACGGCGCGACTGAGGTGACGCTTTCGCCAGGAACTCGAATCAACACGTTTGATTCATTTGACGCTTTCTCTGCCTTCGCTCAAACCCAAGCCTTTGAGGCAGGTGTTGATGACGATGGGATCGCGCAAGTCGTTGGCGATGCGCGATTAGCGAATTCGGAAATCACCTTCGAACTCGAAACCGATCTGGACGAAAACGGTGCGATCCTAGAGATCCGCATGCTTTCGACGATGCCAATCCTGATCAGCGTTCCGAACCGATTCGTGCGGTCATCGAATCTGGAAAGCACCACGGTCTACGACACCGTGCAAGGGCTTGGGATGCCGCTGGGTGTTTACTACCTTGGATTCAACAACGTCGGGGTCATGCTTTCGCCTGATGACGACACATTGACGATCGATCAAACCGCGGAAACCATCTCCACGATTGTCTCGGCAGGGCTCGGCGATGACCTCGTTGATGTTCGACGTGTTAGCGGAACCACCACGTTGAATCTCGGTGGTGATGACGACCACGTTCGTTTCGGTGGTGGCGTTCCGATCTCAGCGTTTACAGGAAACCTGACCATACATGGCGACGATGGAATTGACACGGTTCGCTGGGACGCATCGGATAACTCGAGTGCCGTTTCGCTAACGATCACACGCGATTCGATCTCCTCGCCAATCACCGCGAATCCGATTCAAATTGCCGACGACATTGAAACCGTCGAAGCGATCGGGAGTTCAAGCGATGACATTTTTGATGTGACCTATGGCCAAGCGAGCTTGACGGAATCATCGGCCGCCAGCGAACGACACCTTTCTATCGACGGCGGGCCTGGTCAAGACAACGTGTCGGCGACCTACTTGGTCCCCTTCACGCAACAGTCGCAGCATCCGCTACTCACTATTTCCAATGCCGATTCACACTTAACCGCTACCGTTGACAACCCAAACGTCCACGATGATTGGCTGATCGTCAACGGGCAACTTCGCTTGGGAAACCGCCTGGAACAATCACAACCGGTGTTTGAAGGCATCGGCGGAGGGACGCTTGCCTACACACTCGACAGCGGTCATCCATCACGGGACATCCGTGTGCTTTCGACGCAAGCGAACCAACGCGTGGTGGTCAACGACATCAACTCGACCGCCCCACACATCACCATCGGGCATTCGGGCGTGGGCCTCGTTAGTTCGCGAAGTTTGTCATCGATCGCCGGGCCGATCGAACTTAACATCCCCGCAGAAAGTGCAGTCGTGCTCATTGATGACGGCCATGCCGAAAACCGATCGTCGCGATTTGGGAGATTTGATGACCGAATCGTCTCGGGTTTTGGTTCCGGTTCGATCACACTGAATCTGAATCCGATGAGTCAAGTCAATTTTATCGGCTCTGATTTGGTTGACTATCAAATCATCGCCAATCTGCGAAGCTACGAAACGCATCTACAGTTGGGTGACGGAAACGACACGGTTCAAATCCTGAATAACGATGCGGGTGGCTCGGTCAGACTAAACGATGGCGACAACGAAGTGTCCATCGTCCCGACGGCTGATTACTTTGAAGTCGCCGCCGGAAACGGACAAAACAATGTCTCGATCGATTTAAGCGATTCGACTGAAACGATCGTCGATGGATCAATCGGGCAATACCTGACTGCGCAGCCAACGACGTTGCTGACGTGGGGTGGTATGTATGACTACGAAGCTGAACTTGCGAGCCCGGGAAGTCAGACGCCTCCCAATCATCGTTTCTTCATTTACAATTTTGATCAAACGAACGTGCTTCTGGGCACTGGAAGCGACCACTTCGAAGTCCGTGCCGCGGGCAGTGGAATTGACAACTCGGTTGGCTTAACGCTTGATGGTGGCGAAGGGGCCGATGAATTCGTTATCCATCCGGACAACCAGTTTGAGTTGCGAACGATCGGTGGCGAACAGGATGATCTCGCGACGCTATTGATTCCGGCAGTGCCTTCGGCGTCGCACTTTGCCGGGCATCGATTTGAGATCAACCAATTGATCGTCGACAATCGTTCTAGTGCGATCGCATCTCAGTGGACGCTGCATGCCGATTTCCGGCTCACCGCACAACCGATCGACAATTCAGACCCGAATCGGATCGTTTCAGTTATCGATGCCTCGGGCGTGGATCGGATCGAACTGTTAGCCTCCAACGCCGATGACCGTTTAGTGTTTGAAACGGACGCGACAGGCGAAACAATCTTGGTCGGACCAAGTCTGTTTGTCGAAAACGGATTGGACGTCTTGTCCGCACCTCGTGCTTGGGTGTTCCGCGGCTTTCGATCACATGTTGGTTTTGATCAGTTGCCGTCCTCGACACAGACTCACGTCGAAGACGGTATGGTGGTCGTCACCGAAACCGGTTCGATGACCGGTAGCGACGATGCGAGTCGCGCCGCCTCAACGACAAGCAGAATCTTAGTCGAAACACAAAACGGATCCGGGTTCGCGTTCTACTCGATCGATCTCGCGCGGACCGATCGAGAGCAAATCGTCTCCTTCGCGGCAACGTCGATGTCGGGACAGCCTGTTGAGGCAACGTATGTCATCGCCCCCGGAACTGGGGCTCAGCGAATTCAACTTCCCACCAGTTTTAGCGCGATCACATCGGCGGAGTTTTGGACTAGCAACGGTGTGGCGCTGACGTTTGACAATCTTTCAATCCTGCGTTACCCGGTCGGATCGGCGGCGACGATCGGACCGGTAGCGTTGACAACCGCAACGTCAGCGTCGCTGGAAATCGATACGTTAAATTTGACGCTTAACGGAATCGCAAGCGGCGGAGTCTTCAATGGCACCACGTTTTACTCCCAATGGATCGAGAACGGAACGATCGCCCAGTTTCGTTTTGCCGGCGACCTATTGATTCCCGATGGTGCGACGGTCGAAGTGCTGGGCGATCGAAGCCGTGGGGTCAGCTTCGTTGTGGCCAACGATGCGAACATCGGTGATGACGTGACGTTTGATTTTGAAGCGAAAGGCAATCTGGCCGGCCCCGGTGGTGGCCAAGGCGGACAGGGCGGGCACGGCGGAAACGGCGGCAGTGGTGGCAGCGGAGGTTCCGGCGGTGGCTATCGGGCCGGTGGTTCCGGTGGCGTGTCGACGGGCTGCAAAACTGTCGCCGCATGGGAGTCTGTTCCATGTTCGCTCGATCGTGGCGATTATGGCCGTAGTGGTCTTGTCGGCGGCGACGGGACGGACGGCTCGATGGGAGCCACCGGTCAGCCTGGAACGGCTGGTAGTGCCGGAATCAATGGTGGTATTCCAGGGGTCGGCGGCAGCGGCGGCCTGGGCGGAGACTCGGGTGAAGGTGGTGTCGCCTCGGCTTCGGTCGGGTCTCGCGGAAACCGAGGCAGTGTCCAAAGCAATGGCGGAAGTGGCGGGAACGGCGACGAAGGCGGCGACGGCGCCCACGGTGCGAACGGCTGGAGTGCGTCTGCTTCTTCAGCCGGCGGACATCAAGCGATTGATCCCTACATGATCTCCGGCGGCGGAGGAGGCGGCGGGGGTGCTGGCGGAGGTGGTGGCGCCGGAGGCGGCGGAGGTGCCGGGGGATCGAGCGGTGGCAGCGGTGGGGGCGGCGGATCCAGTTATGGCGGCACGCCCATTCCGTTTGCCGTGGTCTACTATGATTTGACCGGCGGCCGCGGTGGAAACGGTGGCCGTGGTGGTGATGGCGGCGACGGAGGAGACGGCGGTGATGGGGCCGATGGAGGAAACGGCGGCGGTGGTGGTGGCGGATTCGAAATCATCGCCGGTGGACGACTGACTGTCGCCGAAGATCGTGAGGCCGATGGCAATTCCAGCGGCACGACGTTCTTAGTTCGTGGTGGTTCCGGAACCGATCAGGATTCGTCTGATCAAAATGCCGGAATCAACGTTGGTTTGGATTCCGGACGGAACCACCGTAAAAACGAAAGCCGCCAGTCCGGCGGCGGCGATGGTGAGACGGCACTGTTAACGCCCGATGCCGGAAATGGTGGCGGTGGCGGTTCAGGTGGATCAGGCGGATACGGTCGCGGCGGCGGACAAGGCGGTGCGGCAACGGCCGGTTCGGGTGGCGCCGGCGGCACCGTCAAACTCGTCGGATCGACTTTGGAAATTCCCGATGAAGTCCAGGTCGATGCTCGCGGCGGCTGGGGAACCTACGGCGATGCTGCTGATGGCCGCGTGATCCTGGGAAGCAATGCCGTGATCGACTCAGAGTTGTTGGTCGACCGCCGTGGCTCGACATTGACCTTTACTGGTCACGAAAGACCACAGTGGATCGCAGGACAAAATCCTTTTGTTGCCGGCGTTCCGGTGACTCCCCATGTGACCGACTTGATCGGTGGAGCCGACGTCTTTGGGATCCTTGACCATTATCAAGCGTCGGATTTTGATGCGTTTGATTTGCTTGGCAATCCAACCGCCGTCGCCGCCGTCTATCGACTCGATTCCCTCGACACCGACCTGACCGCGACGACTGACGAAAACTTCCTTGGCTATGACATCTTGCTTTTCGCGAATCTGTCATTCGGTGAACTAATCGATCCTGCGATCGGGGTGACGATGACCGATGAAGATGCCCCCTTCACCGAGTCGCTGCTCACCGCTGGTTTCGCCATCGACCCAAGCTTCGGCGGAACACCCGGCACCGGTTTTCAAGGCGCAACCGTTTTGCCGGTAATCGGAAGTCGCAACGTTTGGGCGACACTGATTCCCGAAGACGCCATCGGCGTGAACGCTTCGATCGCAGGTCGGTTCAACTCACTACAGAACGTTCCATTAGCCAATGGCCAAGTGGCCTACCTGACCGCTGATCCGACCAATCCCGATGTTGATCTAAATGGGTTTGATGCGATCGCGGCAAGTCCAGACGGGAATCACCTGTATGCCGTCAGCGCCAGCGACGGCACCGTGTTGGTCCTGAACTCAGGAGATCTCTCGCAGCGTCAACAGCTCGTCAGCGGCCAAGACTTCGGCGGAGTCGCCCACCCCAGTGACATCACTATCAGTCCCGATGGTCGCAATATCTATGTTGGCGATTCGGATTCAAATCAGCTAGCAACCTTCACCCGCGACCCGGACTCCGGTGACCTTGTGTTTCTACAACAATTGGATGTCGATATCGGAGAAGGTGACGGAACGATCTCGATCAAACCCGACGGTTCTGAACTACATGTGACCGGATCAACGGTCACGCGATTCAGCCGCCACACCAATGGGTCCCTATCGAACGACCCGAACAGCAACCTCGGAACCGGCATCTCGGCGTTGACCTCCAGCATCGACGGCGCCCTGACTTACACCGTCAATTCATCCGACGGGAGCTTGTCAGTCATCAAACGAATGGCCCCTTCGACGATCGTCGATGTCGATGTCAATGTGAGTATCGATCACGACATCATGAGCGAATTGGATGTCTACTTACGATCACCCTGGGGAAGAACGGTACCGCTTTTCACTGACGTCGGCGGTTTTCGATCGGCGGAAACGGTGACACTCGATGACGAAGCCAATCGGTCAATTACAAGCTACTTGAATTCAGGCACCTATCGTCCAGAAAGCTCGTTGTCGGCTCTCGATGGTCGTGACGCCAACGGACTTTGGCAATTGCAGGTCATCGACGATACCGGCGCGACGTTTCCATCCACCGGCGAATACGGCACACTACGCGATTGGTCAATCGATGTCGAAGGCTCCGATGGTTTGCGTCGGCGGTTCCGAAACAGTACCGACTATACGATCGGCAATTTTTTGCTCCCCAGCGGTTCGGTGACCTCGCTCATTAATGTCAGCCTTTCCGACTATGACCGCACCGTCCAGACACTCGCAGGGTTGCCCGGACAAGCGGACATTCAAGTCAGTAACGACGATCGATTCGTCTATGTCACCTCCGCTGCCAGTCATGCGATCACCGTATACCAGCGTGACTTGCAAACCGATCAACTTAGTGCCATTGAAACACTATTCAGCAATCAGAAAAACCTCGGACTGGTCTCACCGACCGACATCGAGCTAACCCACAACAACGCGTTCGTGATCATTAGCAGTGAAAGCGAAAATTCGATCGCCGTTTACGCCAGAGACGTAGCTACGGGACAGTTGCAATTCGTCCAGATGCTACAAGAGGGGCGTTTTGGGCTTGCCGGAGTCGAAGCGCCGCGTGACTTAGAAGTGGTCGGCGATCATACACTGTTTGTCACGACCGCGAGCGGGATAACCGAATTTGATTTGAATACGATAGATCCGCCAATCAAGCGGCAGGAGCTGATTCAATTCACCAGTATCGAATCGGCTCGAATCAACGTCCTGCCGGATGACTTCAACATCGAGATGCTTCCGGAGGCTCCCGAGGGTCGTGGTTGGGACGTGATCGAAGAGGTCGATCATGTACGATTGGAACTAGTCGACTTGATCCAAGGCCCTTCGGTGAAACTGATCGGTACCGGCGGACACTCGACGATCAATGCGTTAGAAGTCATTTTCGACGGCCCAGTCGACATCGATCCCTCCGCGTTTGAGCTCTCCCGACGTGGCGAAACGGGATCAATCATTGACACCGATTTCACCGTCGCACCTCTCAACGAAGATGGCCAAACAATTGCCACGATCACCTTTAGGGGTGACGGCGTTCGTCCGATTGGCGGTGCCTTAGAAGACGGCAATTATGAACTCTCGATCAATCCCGATCGAATCCGCCGAGCTGGCACCAGCGTTCAGATCGATGGGGACGGGGATGGGGTTGCCGGAGGTGCGATGGTCTTCGGAGCCGACGAGGCCGACCAGTTCTTCAGCCTGTATGGTGATGTCGACGGGGATCGCTATGTAGGCATTCGTGACTTCGGTTTTTTCCGCCACGCCTACCGAGTCGACGAGACCGACCCGAGTTTCGAACCGCAACTCGATTACGACGGTGATGGCTACATCGGCATACAAGATTTCGGCCAGTTCCGCCGACGCTATCGCAGCGAATTGGATTTTCAATAGGTTCTAACACTGAAAGAGTTTTCACATCATGATTCCTAGACTCATTTGGACCAGCATCGCGATCGCGGCAATGTTGTGCGGGCACATGCCCTGCCAAGCGGCAATCGTACTTAGTTTTTCGACAGACAGCGGCGCGTCGTTTACGAATGCCATCTCCACAACCGTCGGCGACTCGGTAGATGTCGAACTTTACCTACGTGAAACTGCTGGCGAGAACAGATTGTCCAACGATGGTTTGATCGGATTTGGAACACGAGCAATCATCGATCCATCGTTCATTACCATTCGCGACGTCACTTTCAACTCATTGTTATTTTCCGATTTCAGTGCTTCATCGGGAGTAAGAATTCCCAGCGAGTTTTCCATCGTCGGGGAAGCATTGATTGGGATCGATCCGAAAGGAAGCGAAATATTGCTCGGCGCGTTCACCGTCGATACGACCGCGAAGGGAACGAGTGAGATCCGTTTTGGCGACTTCGACCCTCGTCCCAATCGAGCGGATTTTGCCTTCAACGATGCGTTGTTCACGACGTTTGATAAAGAACTGTTCGCCATCGATCCGACCATCGACGCAGCCGATCGTTCGCGAACGCACGCGCTGACAATCACCGCCGTCCCCGAACCCTCGTCACTGAGTTTTCTAGCAATCCTACTCTTCGCCTTGACCACCCTTCGAAAAAGGGGTCAGGACTCTTTTCGCATCTGTGATCGCATTTTGAACAAGGCTTCCGGTGATTCGTGAACCTCGGAAATGAGAAACATCCCAATGGCGCTGGCCGCTGTTCCCGCACAATGACTGCGGCTGACATCCATCGGCTGAGCGATTGCATTCGTTTTAATTGCGACGAGCGACCAAGACGCCTTGACGCCCACATTCGGTGTCCATCAATAAACTCGTCTTCCGACCTTCATCTTTGGTCATGGCGACTGCTTATTTCTAGTCAACACACTTGGTGGATGAACGAACGCTGCGTCTACTCACGACTAAAAGAGTCCTGACCCCTTTTTAGTTTTATGGAAAATGGTGACCAAATGAGATAGGCTAGCGACTTGGTGTGACGCTGAGTTGTTTTCCCTTTCGATTGAATGCGAGGCCGGTCGAAATGCGTTTGTGGTTGATGTTCGCCTTGATGACGCTAGCCTTCAGTTTTCGATCGATCGCGGTGGGTCGCGAGTGGATCGACTTGACAGGGAAGCATCGCGTCGAAGCTGAACTCGTCGCCGTCCGCGGCCAAACGGTGATTTTGGAACGAGCCGACGGCCGGATTGTGAGCCTACCCATCGATCGGCTCAGTCGATCCGACCAAGCGTTCTTGCGAAAGAAGCAATCCGAGTTATCGCCAGAGAGTTCAGAGACCGACAGCGACGGCGGTCAAGCTGCGCCCCCCAAAGACGCGAGTTCTCCCTCCGCAGCGATGGCCGTGCTGAAAAAGTATTGCCATCGCTGTCATGGACTAAATCAGTCCGACGAAGGAGGTTTCGATTCAGTCCTGGATCGCGATCAGTTAGTCACGTCAGGAATGATCACCGCTCGCAATGAAGCGAAGTCACCTCTTTTCCAACGATTGATTTCCCAGGACTCACCAATGCCGCCGGAAGGAGAGCCGGCACCTAGTGAGCACGAAATCGCGGTCATCCGCAATTGGATTCGTGGCGGAGCGGCTCCGGTGGAAAGCAATCGCCCTTCGCGATTGACAACACATGAGATGGTTTTCAAGCAGATCGCGCTGGACGTACAAAAACTGGCGGCTGCTGATCGGTCCTTCGTTCGGTATTTCTCGATCGTTAATTTGGCGAACGCCGGAATGCCGAAAAAGGGGCAAGCGATTTACCGCTCGGCACTGGCGAAACTGATCAACAGCCTTTCATGGAATCGTCGCCTAGCCTCTCTCGATCCTGTCGATCGCGACGAGCACGTGTTTCGAATCGATCTTCGTGACCTTGGCTGGACCAGTAAAGATTGGGATGAAATTTTATCGTCTCACCCTCATGGCGTCGTCCCCGACGGCACCGATGCGGCCATGGTGCTCAAGGCGACCGAGACAGAGATGCCGATCGTACGAGCCGATTGGTTTCTGCACGTCGCCTCGCGGCCGCCGCTGTACCATTCACTCGCTCAGATCCCAAGTTCTGACAAACGGCTCGAAGAACTGCTTCGCGTCGACGTGCTGCAAAACATCAAGGACGGTCGCGTGGTCCGCGCGGGGTTTTCTCGATCGGGGGTGTCGCAAAACAATCGAATGATCGAGCGGCATGAGTCCGTTTTCGGGGCTTATTGGAAAAGCTATGACTTTGCGGGTAATACGGGACGCAAGAATCTGTTTCAAAATCCGCTTGGCCCCGGAGTATCTGCCGGCACGTTCGCCCACGATGGGGGCGAAATCATCTTTCAACTGCCCAACGGAATGCTTGGATTCATGTTGACCGATCACGTCGGTGGACGTATCGACCGCGGTCCGATCAATATTGTCAGCGACCCACGTCAAGGCGACAAAACCGTGATCAATGGCGTGTCTTGCATGTCATGCCATTTCGGTGGTTTCATTCAAAAGACAGATGAAGTTCGCCGCCAAGTACTCGCTAACCGGAACGTCTATCCCAAAGCCAATGAAATCCTGGCGCTCTATCAAGAGCCAGCGATGATGGCCCGATCGATGCAACAAGACACACGGCTGTACTTGGATGCTCTGGCAAGCGACGAAATTGGGATTCAAAATCCAACCCTGGCTGGTGAACCGATCCAGATGACTTCACGGCGCTACCAACGCGAAGTAAATTTGAACACGGCAGCAGCGGAACTTGGGATCGCAGCCCGGCAACTACAGCGTGAACTTGCCGGTATGAAAGACGAAAACCTGGCGCGGATCCTCGGCGCATTAAAGGTCCCCGGCGGTGTGGTCAAACGTGAAACTTTTGATCAAACGTATGCCGCGCTAGCCAGCGTACTGGGCATCGGAAAACTTACAGGAACCGCAAGCCGAATTGCCGCCATCGTGCGACCGTCGGCACGTCGCGAGGGTAACCGCCCCGGAGTGGCCGGTGAATGGGCGTTCGCATTCAATCGCGGTAAACAACATCTCGATGCGAAGGAATGGAACCAAGCGCAGGAGCAACTCGAACTCGCCGCATCACTCGCCCCTGATGCGG
Organism: Roseiconus lacunae; assembly: GCF_008312935.1. NCBI lineage: Bacteria > Pseudomonadati > Planctomycetota > Planctomycetia > Pirellulales > Pirellulaceae > Roseiconus > Roseiconus lacunae. The sequence continues at coordinate 519,487 of NZ_VSZO01000001.1, forward strand.
CCCTTCGAGCGACCATTTTCCAAATGTTGGTTCAGATTTATGAACGTGGGGAGTCTTTCGACGACCTGCTGGAAGCTCATCTTGCGATCATCGACGCTCAGTCAAATCCGACAAACATTGAGTTTTCGATTTCGAATCTTTTCCGATCGGCGAAGGCGTTTGCAGATCGATCGCCAGTCAGTCAGCATGCTTGGCAGGAAAAGATGGTTTACAAATTGCAGGTCACTCTCCCAGAGTCGATTAGCAATCAGATCGATGCCAAACTACAAAATCGCTTGTCGCGCAATGAGTCCGATGCGATCGCCTTACGAGCATTGAAGTTTCTCGTCGACCGGATCCATGAAGATCCTGATCGAAAGCTAGAGGTCTTTGCGAAGCTGTACGAGTTAAGTGGTGACGCTCTGGACGCGACGGAAAAACTTGCGTTGGCACAACTGCAAATCGATCGTGGCGATGCTCGCCAAGGCGCCCTGCTGCTCGGTGATCTGGCGACTTCGAAACCACCTGAAGAACGATTGCGTTTACGGTTGATCGAGGCGAAAGCGTGGACGAAAGTCAGCGATGCAGAGAAGGCGAAGCAAACCTTACTGCGTGCCAAACGCGAGGTCGAAGGGACCTCTACCAAAGTCAGCTTACATTATTTGATCGAGTTGTCGGAGCAGTTTGCGCAGCTCCCCGATCGCGATTCAGCGATCGCAGTTTTGACCACCGCATTGAAAAACGAAAAAACGCCTCATCAAATTCGAGACCTTCAAAATCGGATCGAGCGACTCTCTGCGATCGGCACACCGATCGATCCCGTCGCGACCTTGCCAAACAGCCTCGGCGATACCAATGCTACGACGCCAACGATGCCCATTGTGGAAGACGGCAACTTGGCAAACCTCGACTCGGCTGGCGGCCAGGCGAAACCGATGGCACCGAACGAAGTCACTGGGACCACCGCCTTACCTGCGCAAACGCAGGCCCTGCTGGACCCTAATCGTGCGCTGCGTGCCGAAGCTGAACAGCATGAAAAATTGGCACGGAACAGTCCATCGATTCGCTTTTCATCCATGTCCAAGGCGGCTCAGGCCTGGATTCAAGCAGGTGAGATCGAGCGAGCGAAAAAAGCAATCGAGTCTGCGGTGACCGGCTTGCGTTCGAAAACGAGCAGCGGAAAACATCGCGATCACGAGACGCTTTCGGACTTGTACGAACAGGTCGAAATGAAACTCGATGCGTTGACACAGCTCCAACATGCCTTGCGGGTTGTCGACAGCGAACACGACGTCGAAAAATTGCAGAACAAGGCGTCCGCACTTCTCACCGCCATCGGCACGTTGGACTCACAGCAGCAGCAGGAACTCCAGCCATTACTTGATCCATCGTATCGCTACCGCATCGCGGCAAAGCTATACGAGACACGATCCTCGAGCACACCGCACATTACGGCAATGAACCTGACGCGCGCCGCGGGAAAATGGCTAGAAGCCGACGCTGTCGATGAAGTCGAACGGGTCGGCAAAGAGATCGAAACGGCGATCGCAAAGATCCCCACCGCCGCCCGGTATGGACCGCACGAGCAACTGTACGCAAAAATCGCGAGCGTCTACGAAGCGGCCGGTCTCAATGAATCCGCCGTCCGCTGCTATGCGCATGCCGTCGAACATGCTACCCAAGACCGCCAGGCTCAACGTTACCACCAGTCAGCAAGCGTCTTGGCCGAGAAAAACAATCTGACGCTACCAACGTTTGACCCTGAAGTCGCCAAAAAACTTGACCCGCTGAATGAACATCGCGTCAAAGCTCAAGAGCAGGAAGATAAAGCTAAGGAAAACCAATCGTCCATCGCCTATACCTATTGGCAACGGGCGGCGGAAAGTTGGCTGAAGGCGGAAGAACATGAACGAGCAATCGCCGCCTATCGACATGTCGTCGATCATTACAAACAAAAGGATCGTTCGAGCGAGTATGACTTCACGCGCATCGCAGAGTTCTACCTCAAGCTCGGTGAAAAACGACTCGCAATCGAAGCGTACCAAACTGCGCTGAGAAAAACACGAAGCGACTATAGCAAGAAACGAATCATCGAAGCGATCAACGCAGCGAAAAAGGACTAGCAGTTCCGTCTAGACCAGAGTGCAGTTTCGACTCATGATCCGACTGGCGATTACACCGGCGATCGCACCGAAACCGTGGATGACGCCAAACGACCAAGCCCCATCTCAAAGGTTGACGAAACACTAACAGTTCCCGGTCACGAAACGGCCATCACCTCAACGGACGCGACCATGAAACTACAATTTTCATTGAAAGATGTGCTGGGGGTCACACTCATCGCGGCGATTTCGATTGCCCTCATGATCAACGAACAACGTCACCGCCATCAAATAGACCAGCTGCGCAACAGTTTAAGCCAACGCAGGTCGATACTACGGACGGTCGAATATGGTGCCGCAACTCTATCGCTCTTAAGTCTGAATCCAGTGATTTGGGAGGATCGCCGATGCGCTCGTTTCCTCAAACACGAACTGGCACTGTCATTGATTGACCATTGGCAAAACCAAGCAATGATTGATCAAGTTGCCGAAACGCCGGGATACTCGATCGAGTTCGCTGCCGAAGCGCTCACTTATCTCGAATGCCAAGACGCAAACGAATTTAAGCGACTCGCCCGAGGAGAACTGAGCATCTATCCATGCGATGCGATTTCCTTCGCCGTGAGTGACCTCACGGCTTCCGAATTCGACTCGTTCGATCAGTTCCTGTGTACCGCGATCAACCGCTAGCTAGTCAAACAACAATGGTGTATCCGGAATTCCAACAATTCAATACGCCAAGACTATCGGTTGGTGACGGAATCGGCATGCCAACGATTCGTAGAATCGAGCGACAAAGTCGCTTAACTTTCCAACTACCAAAATTTGATCGCGAACTAATTATCTTGGATCAAGCAGAGACTCGATTTTCGCAAGTATAACTTCCAATCGATGATGCCGTTCGATCAGGTCCAGCGCGCTGTGCCGGTGCTGTTGGGCGCGATCCGGATGACGTGAGAATTCAAGGATGGCTTCCCCAAGTGACTTTGGATTGGCGACCTCGGCCCAAAACGCGGTGGGCTGGTCACGCTGAAGTTCGACCGTACCGCCGGAACGCGTAGCGATCACTGGCGTCCCCACTGCCATCGCTTCGAGAACGACGTTGGGCATGCCTTCAAAACGTGATGGCAGGATCAACGCATCGGCGGCACAGATCTCGTTCATTGCGTCATTCTTTTTGCCTAGGAATTTGCAAACCGCATCAAGTTGCAAAGCATGTGATTGTTGTTCCAGTTCGAATCGCAGCGGGCCATCGCCCACCAGACGCAGTTCCGGCGGTGGCTTTGTCGCCGGCCAAGATTTAACGGCGTGTGCCATCGCATCGATCAAATCGGCATGCCCCTTTTCGGCCGTCATTCGCCCGACGCACAGCAAGCGAGTTTGCTGGCGTAATGCCGTTTCGTTGGCAGCTTGCGGTGAATCATTCCAGTCGACCGACACTGGATTTGGGATCACAACAACGCTACCGGAAGGCAGGCCATAAAACCGTTCTGCAGATTCGGCGGCTTGCTTGCTGACTGCGACAACGACATCTGATCCACGGTAGGCTTTGGCCAAGCGTTTGCGTTTAAGCCATACAAATCGATGCTCGACAAAAGGAACGGCCAAATGCGGAGGACTGACAATCGTTGAAACACGTCGCACCCCAACGGCGGCCGGACCGGCAAGCATCGTCATGTGAAACGTTCGATCGTAGACCACATCGATCTGATGTTGCTCAATCACCGAGCGGACGAACGAGATTTGTTGACGTAGCCGTCGTCCCGGAAAGTACATTCCGTTTGCCACCTTGGGATCGACGTGGATGGTTACATCCACGGGAACATGGTCAAGGAACGCCCCGGCAGCTTCGGAAAGGTACAAGTGCACGTCAAACCGATCGCGACAGAGGTGCTGGGCAAGCAATAACACTTGACGTTCGCTGCCGCCGCCGCGCATCGAGCTGATCATCAGCAAGACACGTTTTCGAACATTGGAAAGATCCCGCGATTCAATCAAGGCAGTTGAACCTCGATCCAAACTAAACGATGATCGCTCGCTCGAATCCATTTCTCGCGAGGGTCATCATCTCCCGGCCAAAAGACCCCGCTGCCGACCACGTTTAAATGAACACTGGGTAGCACATAGTCGACTCGCATCAAATTTCGCCCCCAATCGGCAGTCTTCGTAGCGAGGTCGCCGCGCCCACGATAACGCGAGCGGCGAGTGGAAATCGCTTCCTCGGTCGCCTTCGGTTCGACATCGTTGACACGCGGGTGGCTGATCAGTTGCCGGATTGCTTCACGGCGACTATTACCATCGACCGGGTCGGCATTTAGATCGCCCATCACGACGAATGGCTCGGTCGACGACAATCCGCCGACGTTCCCAAGGTCGTCCACGATCCAAGTCGAGTCGGCATCCTGAGATTTGGCATCGATGTAATGGACCCAGAACATCACTTCGTCATGATTGCGTGCACCGTTGCGGTCTTCTGGGCCGTCAAAGACCGGAGGCGTAGGATGACTTGCTAACACATGAATGGTCTGCTTTCCGACCTGCACAGGCACATCCAAGTGGTTTTTGCTGCTCAGGCGAAGTTGACGCCATGTCGAATCGCGGTAATAGCTAGCACCTTCGCTGCTGGGCCGAATCGCTCCGGGCATCGCACTCCACTTCAAGGTTTGGAAAGTGCGTCGTTGATCATCCTGAATCGGGAATCGGCTATAGATCGTCATCGCGTATTGGCCGGGGTAAATCCCATAACCAAACGCGTCATTGGCGGTTTGCAGCTGCCCGTCCTTGTTCAAGTCGAGCGAGGAATCAACCCCCGTGTTGCTGGGCGCGGAATACACGTAAGGATAGTCAATGCCACGAAGTGTTTCGTTGTCGGCGACACTTTGCCCGACGGCGAAATAGTTCTTCGCCAGCAGCGTCGCGACTTGAGCATCTTTGTCGTAGTCGAGTTCGTTAACCAATAAAATGTCGGGACGAACCGTCTGAACGACTCGAGCGATATCTTTCGCTTGCGTGTCATCCGCCGAAGACAACCGCTGCCGAATCTCCGCAGCTTCTTTTCCATAAAGCGAAACGTTGTATGTCGCGATACGAATCCGTTGTGGAGCGTCTTGCTGGGACAGCGCGGTTGAAAACGAAAGGCCGGTCATCAGAGCACAAGCGAGCAATCGGAGGATCATGGTGATCGGAGTTTAAATGGAAGTTCGGTTGGTTTCGCAAAATGCGCCGTCAAACGAGTGCTGCGTTCAAATTCAGTTTACGATTCACATTTGTGCGAATTGTGCTGTGAGAAAGACCGTGCACGTCATTCTTCGATGGGCATCTCAGTCGCATCGTTTCTCGAGCAACAGTTCGTTCCCAAAACGCGAAGCATCTGCATTGCCGATGCGGAGTGATAGCCTAATCAAGCGTCGCCGCTAAGCCGTTTTCGGATCCACTCTTTTCGCTTTTGCAAGTCCCGTTCAAACCCGCGTTCGACCGGCTCATAGTATGTTCGGCTGGTTCCGAGGTAGTCTTGTGCGGCAATCCCATCAGGGCACTCATGACTATAAATGTACCCGTCGCCGCGTCCCTGCTTTGCCGCCGACGTTGAGTGCGAATCCATCAAGTGCTGCGGTACGGCAATCAGTTTGTTGTCGCGGACATCGCGACGAGCTCGATTGATTGCCACCGTTGACGCATTGCTTTTCGGGGCGAGCGACAAATACGAGACCGTTTGTGACAACATCAGTTGGCTTTCGGGAAGCCCGACAAACTCACAACCCTGCATGCAGGAAACGGCCAATGGCAGTGCATGCGGGTCGGCATTGCCGATATCTTCGCTGGCCAGGATAACCAACCGACGACATAGAAAACGAATGTCTTCGCCGCCTTCAAGCATTCGCGCCAACCAATACAGTGCCGCATCGGCATCGCTACCACGAATACTTTTGATCATTGCACTGATCAGGTCATAGTGATCATCCCCGGTTCCATCGTACCCGGCGACTCGCTTACCGATTGATTCGGCGGCCGAATCTTCGGTGACCACTGGCGGGGTATCAGGGCTACTGGCGACCGCAATTTCCAAGGACGTCAGGGCTCGCCGTGCGTCGCCTTCGCAAACATCGGCAAGCAAACGAATCGCGTCGTCGCTGATTGCTGGTTGCATGCGGGCGAGACCGCGAGTGCGATCACCGATCGCCCGTCGCAAGACAACTTCGATCTCTTCGGCATCCAAGGTTTGTAGCAAAAACACATGACTGCGGCTGATCAATGCCCCGTTGACCGCAAAGTACGGATTGCTGGTCGTCGCACCGATCAACGACACGATTCCCTCTTCGACGTCGGGTAGCAATGCGTCTTGTTGACTTTTGCTGAAACGATGAATCTCGTCGATGAACAAGACCGGCGCCGGTTCACCGCTGGCGACCAAGTCTTTCGCCCACGCCAAGGCTTCGCGGACGTCTTTCACCCCACCGGTAACGGCACTCAGTGGCCGAAACCGGCTGCCGGTTTCCGATGCCAAAAGATTTGCCAAAGTGGTTTTCCCGGTCCCCGGCGGCCCGGACAAGATGATCGACCCCAGCTTGCCGGCATCGACCATTCGCCGCAACAGTTTCCCAGGCCCTAGGATATGTTGCTGCCCGACGTATTCTTGCAACGTCTTTGGTCGCATTCGCGCGGCCAGCGGTTTAGCAGAATCCAGATGTGTTGACTCTTCGGCTTCGAATAGGGACGGAGTGTCTGACATGTCGATGAATGAATCCCGTTTCGAAGTACCACGGTAAATGAAGATGATCGGATGGATCGCGTTGGCAATCACCGCAACCATTTTGGCGGCGATCGCCTGGCGTGTCGATGATTGGAGTCGCGACTGGACCGAAAACACGGCCCAATTAAGCGACGACGCAAGCCAACCCGAACTTCGCCCGGTGCGATGGGATGGATCGGCCGAACAGGCGGAGTCGAGAATTTGTTCATGGGTGGAAACCAAACGCAACTGGCAAGTGATCGGGCCCCAAGATCAAGACGCAATCCCCGATTCCCAGCCGACGTCCGACGACCAGCAATCCGAGAAAAATCGGACGCTGCATCTGACCCGTAGCACATCCGTATTTCGCTTCGTCGACGATCTGTTTGTAACAATCATTCCGAATCCCAATGGCAACGGCTGCCGAATCGAAGCGACCAGCGAATCGCGATTAGGGAAAGGCGATCTCGGGCAAAACCCGCGGAACCTGATCGAACTAACGAAGGGAATCACGCCCCCTCTCAAGTAAGTGCGTCCGCGTTTTTGCCATGTCAGACACAGTCGTGGCAATCCGCTAATAAATGGCGGCGGATTCATCACAACTGTCCAAATGCCACACGGAAGAGTCGTTCAATCATGCCGCTGGCGCCGAAACATTAGGCGACGCCTGGGAGGTGATCAGCTAAAATAGAACGAGCGGCCCACGCTCCCACCCCCGCCAGCCTACCCAACATGCACCACCGATTGATGCCCATGCGTCTCATCGCGGCTTGTGACTTGATCGTTGCCTTCGTCATTGCGACGCTCGCGAATCAGCCCCCACTCGCCGCCGCGACCAGTGGCCCCGACAAAAAAGACGTTGAGCGTTCTTCCGAGCCGCTTGATTTTGGCCGCGATGTTCGGCCGATTCTGTCGGACCATTGTTTCGCGTGCCACGGCCCAGACGAACACGATCGCCGCGGCGGATTGCGGCTCGATCAAGCCGACGGCGTTGACTCGGTGATCGAAGCCGGACATCCGGAAGAGAGCGAGTTGGTACGTCGACTGTACAGCGAAGACGAATTAATGCCGCCACAAGAATACGGTAAGCCTTTGTCCAAGGAGCAAAAGGCGATCCTAGAACGCTGGGTCAGCGAAGGTGGCGAATTCCAAGGGCACTGGGCATTTCAAGCCCCCACCAAAGCCGCGGTCCCGACTGGAACAGAGAATGCCATTGACCATTTCATCGAATCGCGAATCACCAAAGCCGGTTTAAAGGCAAACGGCATGGCGTCTTCGGAGGCGTTGCTTCGGCGGGTCACACTCGGCCTGACCGGCCTGCCGCCAAGCCGTGAACAAATTGAACGTGTCCGTCGTGGAGAGTTTGATTACGAACGACTGGTCGATGAACTCCTTGCGTCACCTGCCTTCGGCCAACACTTCGGACGCTACTGGTTGGATCTGGTTCGCTACGCCGACACGCACGGCTTGCACCTCGACAATTATCGCGAGATGTGGCCCTACCGTGATTGGGTGATCGATGCGATCAACAAGAATTTGCCATACGACCAATTCATCACCGAACAACTCGCGGGCGATTTACTACCCGATGCGACACTCTCACAGCAGATCGCCAGTGGATTCAATCGTTTGAACGTAACGACCAACGAAGGCGGCTCAATTTACGAAGAAGTTTTCGCCCGCAATGTGATCGACCGTACCGACTCGTTCGGAACAATCTTCTTAGGCCTGACAACACAATGCGCAGTTTGCCACGACCATAAGTTCGACCCGATCACGCAAAAAGATTATTACTCGTTGAGCGCGTTTTTCAACAGTTTGGACGGGCGAGCGATGGATGGGAACAAGAAAGATCACCCTCCAGTCGTTCAGGTCCCCAGCGAACAGCAACTGGCCCAGTTAGCCGATTTTGATCGACAAATTGAGGAACTAGAACGGGAAATGGAAGGGGAGATCGAAACCGTCGATCAAGCCCAACGACAATGGGAACTCTCGCTGCAAGACTCTCCCGAGCAAGCATCCGAAACGGGGTTGCAACGGCTGATTCCTAAACAAGCGAATGCGAAAGACGGCGGCGAACTGAAGGTCGATGACGCCGGAGTTGTCTATTCCGATCAACCCGCGAAAAACAAGAATACACTTTGGGTCGAAATCCCCATCGCGAACCTCTCTACGGAACAAGCCTGGCAAACAGTGGTGATGGATGTGTTGCCAGACCCCAAGACGAATCGCGCCGGGGTATCCGCCAACGGCAATGCCGTCCTAACCGAGTTCACCGTCGAGGCGTTCTTGGAAAACGAATGGCAACCGATCGCGATCAATGATGCCATCGCAGATATCGAACAGCAAGGCGGTGATTTCAAAGTCACCAATGCGATCGATGGGCGTCGGGACGGAGCCGGCTGGGCGATCGGTGGTCACCAAACCGCGGGCGGCAGAAGCGTTCAATTCGGGCTTCCCGACCTGCAGTCGACGCTGAAACTTGGCCCGAGCAAACTTCGGTTTACCTTGGATTTTCGCTCGGTCTACACGGCCCATCAATTCTATGCGATGAAATTCAGCCTGACCGATCAAGCCCCGCAGGTCAGCCGCGACGACTGGATCACGCTGGGACCAATTTATAGCGCCGGCCCATTTGCAGTGGAAAGCTCGGCACCGGGTTATTCGCGTGTGTTCGTGTCTGAACAACGAAAGTTCGACCCGGAAGAAACGTTCAAGTATCGCGATCAAGAAGTGAAATGGACCGCCCGTCCGGATTGGTCCCCCGTCGCGGTTCACACGTTGCCAATCAACGATGATTCTGTCGCGGTCAATGTGCTGTACCAAAAGCTGACGTCGCCAAAGGAACAAACCATCGACCTATTGCTTGGTAGCAGTGATGGGCACGTCGTCTATCTGAACAACCGTCGCTTGCAGATCACAAAGGCGGTCGGACCGATCAATCCACTCTCACAGACGTACGCGTTGGAGCTTCGCAAAGGCGTCAACGATCTGTACATCAAGACGGTATCGGAATCGCGTCCTGCCCAAGTTGCGTTCGCATATCGATCGCCCGCGATACCGGTGCCGAAGCAATTCGCCGATGTTGTCTCGCAAGATGCCAGTGAGCGTAGTGACGCCGAGAACCAATCGATTCGTACGTACTATCGCAAAGTCGTATGCGAGCATCCCGATTGGACGGCGTTGCAAGACATGGTGCGTGGCTTGGAAAAAGCCAAGGAAAACGTCCGCAATGAAATCCCGACGACGTTGGTTTGGAAAGAACTAGACAAACCACGCGACGCCCATATTTTAGTTCGCGGCCAATACGATCAACCTGGGGAACAAGTCACTCGCGACGTTCCTCAGTTCTTGCCATCAATGGAAGAAGGCCTTCCGCGGGACCGACTCGGTCTGGCCAAGTGGCTGACCGCACCGGGGCATCCGTTGACTGCTCGCGTCACCGTCAACCGCGTTTGGCAATGGCTCTTTGGATCGGGCTTGGTCAAGTCGAGCGAAGACTTCGGCAGTCAGGGAAATCCGCCGAGCCATCCTGAATTGCTCGATTGGTTGGCCGTCGACTTCCAAGAGAATGGCTGGGACATGAAGCGGCTGATCAAACAGATGGTTACCAGTAAGACCTATCGGCGTGACGCGACGGTGATGGCAGAGCAGCTATCGGTTGATCCAGGCAACCGGTTGTTCGCCCGCGGGCCTCGATTCAGACTCGACGCCGAAGTTCTTCGTGATCAAGCGTTATCGCTGGCCGGGCTACTCAACGAGCAACCGACCGGACCGAGCGTCAAACCACCTCAGCCGTCGGGGTTGTGGTACGCCGTCGGTTACACCCGCAGTAACACCGCGAACTTCAAGGCTGACACAGAACCGGAAAAACGTTTGCGACGCAGCGTGTACATTTTTTGGAAACGGACTAGCCCGCCGCCGCAGATGTCAACCTTTGACGCGCCCAGCCGCGAGTCCTGCATCGCGCGACGCGAACGCACCAACACGCCGCTACAAGCATTGGTGCTGATGAACGAGAACCAATACCTCAAGGCGGCCAAGCACTTGTCCCAACGAACGTTCCGCACCCAACGAGAAGCGGACGACGCATCGCGTTTGACATGGATGTTCGAAACGGTCACCGCGAGACCGCCGAGTGATCACGAAGCGAAAGAACTGATGAGTCTACTTTCGAATCTCCGCTCGTATTACCGCGAAGACGTCGACGCGGCGTCAGAATTACTTTCCGTGGTCGACGAGACGTTACTCGACGAGACCACTGCCGATGAGCAAGCGGCGTGGATGATGGTGGCGAGCACGCTGCTAAACTTGGACGAAACAGTCAACAACTAAGCGAACCGCAGCAAAAAAACGAGCGATGAATTTAGATCAACAACAACGACTAGCGATGACGCGGCGTTCCCTATTTTCGCGATCCGCCGCAGGCCTTGGTGTTGCCGCGCTCTCGTCACTTGACGCCCGGCTTGCCAACGCTTCGCCGAAAAACAGCATCACGCCACATCCGACACCGGGCGGATTGCCGAACTTGCCGCACCACGCCCCAAAGGCTAAGCGAGCGATTTATCTGTTCATGTCAGGTGCTCCGAGCCAAATGGACATGTGGGACCATAAGCCCGCGATGGCCGAGTGGTTTGATAAAGACCTGCCTGAATCGATCCGAATGGGCCAACGTTTGACCACCATGACCAGTGGGCAATCACGATTCCCGATCGCTCCAAGCATCTACAAGTTTGCCCCTCACGGTGACAACGGAACCCTTGTCAGCGAACTCTTGCCGGAGACCGCCAAGCAAGTTGACAACCTTGCGCTGATACGATCGATGCATACCGAGGCGATCAATCACGACCCGGCGATCACGTATATCTGCACTGGCGATCAATTGCCCGGTAAGGCAAGTCTTGGGTCATGGTTGAACTACGGTCTGGGAACCGAAAACGAGAACCTTCCCGCGTTCTTGGTCATGACCGCGTCGTGGACGGGACGCAAGGAAGCCCAAGCGCTCTACAACCGGTTGTGGGGCAGCGGGTTCTTGCCCAGTAAGTACCAAGGCGTTGCACTTCGCAGCAGTGGTGACCCAGTGCTGTACCTGTCCGACCCGAAAGGTGTCAGCCCAGGCGTCCGGCGGCAAATGCTCGACTCGCTTTCTCGATTGAATCAAATGACCGCCGATTCGATCGGTGATCCTGAAACACAGGCACGAATCGCGCAGTACGAAATGGCCTTTCGGATGCAAACCAGCGTTCCAGATTTGGCCGACATTAGCGACGAGCCCCAGTACATCCTGGACCTCTATGGCCCCGACGTGACGACCCCAGGAACATTCGCGCACTGCTGCTTGATGTCGCGGCGGATGGCCGAACGTGGCGTGCGTTTTACCCAGATCTTTCATCGTGGCTGGGACCAGCATGGCAACCTCCCTAAAGACCTTCCAAATCAGTGCCGTGATATCGATCGCCCAAGTTCGGCGCTGCTGACGGACCTGCGGCAACGCGGCATGCTGGATGACACGCTAGTCGTCTGGGGGGGCGAATTCGGGCGAACGATTTATTGCCAAGGCAAACTGACCCAGAAAACCTATGGCCGTGACCATCACCCCAAGTGCTTCACCGTCTGGCTAGCCGGCGGCGGCGTCCAAGGTGGTGTTGTCCACGGAGAGACGGATGAGTTCAGCTACAACATCACCAAAGATCCGGTTCACATCCGTGACTTGAATGCCACGATTTTGCATTTGATGGGCATCGATGCGAATCGATTCACCTTCGCTTTCAAAGGGCTCGATCAGCGACTAACGGGCGTCGAAGGCGGGCAAGTGGTAAACGAGATCCTGGCGTGAGCGAAAGCGTTAACAATCCTTTCGAAGCATCGCATGTAGACCAACCGAGGGACGACGTCACCGGAACCGTCACACCAACCCTAGGCCCCTTCTCGGCCGGGGCAATTGTCGCGGCCAGCATGATCGGTGCGGGGGTGTACACGACGAGCGGATGGACACTCGCTGACCTGGGGTCACCTACCCAAGTCGTTTTGGCATGGGCCATCGGCGGTGCGATCGCGATTTGTGGCGCAATTTGTTACGGCGGACTCGCACAACGTTTTACCGAATCGGGTGGCGAGTATTTGTTCTTGGCCCGCGCCGTGCATCCGTCTGCCGGAATGATGGCTGGATGGGTATCGTTGCTGGCAGGGTTCGCCGGTGCGATGGCCTTCGCCGCCAGCACGTTCGAATCGTACCTTCGAGAAACCGGCTGGCCGGCGCTAGAGAGACTCCCCGAACGCTGCATCGCGATTGGCCTGGTTTTAATCGCCGCCAGCGTCCATAGCGTTGGACTGCATCCGGGGACGCGAGTCCAAAATGCCGTCGTCGTGATGAAGTTCATGATGATCGGCCTATTCATCATGCTCGCCTTGGCCAACCTGCCGAACTGGGAAGGCTTTACGGGCCACGCCGGCTCTGGCAATCAAGCAAACAGTGCAACCCCAGGCGGAAGTATCGCGACGGTCGACACCAGCCACGATCGAATCGATGAAGCCCCGGAGGCGCCATCACCATTTGCGTCAATATTGGCATTCGCAAACGCGTTGACCTGGATTTCGCTCAGCTACAGCGGATTCAACGCGGCCGTTTATATGACTGGCGAGATAAAAAATCCTCGCCGAAATGTCCCCCGAGCGATGTTGTATGCGACGCTGATTGTGACCGTCATTTATGTCGCGCTGAATGCAATCTTTGTGTTCGCACCGGCAGCCGCACGGGTGACAGCCCAGCCGAATGTCGCGACAGCCGCTGCGGCGGCCATCGGAGAGCAGCTGACGGCAAGCGGCAGTGGAATCGGCCGTTACATTAGCCCTTTGGTGCGAATCGCAATCCTTACCGGATTAGCCACATCGGTGCTTGCGCTAACCCAGACCGGACCACGCGTTTATCAAAAGATGGCCTCCGACGGGTTACTACCATCGTTCCTTCGCGGTCATTTGGGCGACCGCCATGACGGGGTTGGCTTGAACCTCCGTCCGGCGATACTCACCCAGGCGGTGTTGGGATGCCTCGTGATCGGCATTGCAACGCTTCGCCAGCAATTAGACTACCTAGGACTCACACTCTCGGTGTGTGCGGCACTTTGTGGGGCATTGGTCTTCGTCGTTCATCGGCAAGACGCCCCGGTGCTTCCACGATGGGCTTTTCCTTGGGTCCCGGTCGTCTACGTGTTCGGCACCTTGATGATTGCTACACTGACGGCTGTACGGGTACCCGTGCAGGGCACTGTAGGACTAGGCACACTCTCGTTAGGCGTGATTGCATACTGGCTGTCACGCTTGTTGTGGGGTAGTCGGGCGTCGGGGGATCGACGAAACTGACGTTGCTGTGCGTAGATCGAGGCGGACCTCGCGCGGCTTGCTAATCACGAGAGCCTTTTTCGAAACAGATTTGCACATGAGATACGCATTTCGGCTAGCTGAGCTGCTGGGCCACACCCCTGACCGTCGCAAACGTCCGGGAACGATTAAATCGATCGTCGAACACACCGGACTGGATCGCCATCAGGTTGCTTCGCTTTTGAAAAACGAAGCCAAATACATTCCACTCGATGCGTTGTCACGCCTGTGCGATTACTTGATCGATCAAGGTCACGCGACCGCCGAACAATTGCCCGGTGCCTTGTTCGCGGTCAACCCCGAGAACTTTTGGGAGCTGATCGCCCGTCGCAATGAAATCGAGATCATCGTTGGCGTTCGTGCGACCGACGCCAACGCGACCCCCGAAGGCGCCTCGGTTGTCGCTAGCGATTCGGTTCTGGTCGGTGAAGTCCTGAGTGGTGTTTCGACTCTCGGCGGAGTTGCCAAGCACAAGGAAACCGAGCCTGGCGAAGAAAAACGCGAAGTCCCGATGCCGGATCGATTCCAACAAACCCTGGTTTGGAGCCCCGGCCAAGTCGAACCACAAGATGTTCGCCGTCGTGCCGAAGAAGTGTTCGACGGATTTGTTGATGCCACCGGCGATCGCGGCATGATTTGCGTCGGCAGTATCAAAAGTAATCCGGTGGTCGAGCTGCTATTCTCGGACGTGTTTGGATTCACACCGTTTGTGACCGAAGACGACGTCGACGATGTCCAGGCTCGCTCGTGCCCGTTCTTCTTGCGTTATCGCGATACCGACCCAAAGCCGGACAGCGCTTCGGCGGGAACCCGGTTGAGCAAGAACGAAGACGCCCCCGAACCAGGGTTCTATTACGAAAAAGACGACGGAACCTGGGAATTCGCTGGCGGTAAAAACAAAGACACCGCAATGGTGTTCTACATTTACCGAGAAGCCCTCGGGCGCCTCGATATGGTGCTCAGCGGTTTCTCCGGTCGCGCCACCCGTTTGTTGGCAAAGACCCTTGCCATTCGCGGTGAAGAATTTTGGCCGCCGGTCTACGAAAGAGGCGGTGACATCATCGGCGCCTATTTGGTGACGTACGAACAACCCGAAGACACGCAAGGTCGTGACGACGCGTTGTTCAATCCCAGCGGGCCGGCCGAAATCATGCCGCTACCGACCGAAGCGATCGCGCGACGAATGGCTCGCCGATAACGCCTCCGCCACTGCTAGGTGCCACTGTTTGCGATGGGAAAACGCCAAAGCCAACCGAAGAACCTGACCGCTGCCGAACAGGCCGATAAATTTGACCTCTATCAACGGTCGGTGCAAACACCCGAGCACGAGGTCGAGTTCTTCGAACAGGCATATCGCGAAGCCTACAATCGCAAACCCATTACCCTTCGCGAGGATTTCTGTGGCACCTTTGCGGTCTGCTGCGAATGGGCGAAATCCAGCAAACGACGAACCGCGATCGGTGTCGACCTGTGCAGCGAAACGCTGCAGTGGGGCAGAGACCATAACTTGGCACTGTTGACTTCCGAGCAACAACAGCGAGTCCGACTACTCGAACAAGACGTTCGCGATGGCAACACCGAACCGGTCGATGTACTCGCCGCCCAAAATTTTTCGTTTTGGATCTTCAAGACACGGCGCGAGGTGATTGAGTACTTCAAGACCGCCCGTTCACACCTCGCCGAACGCGGCATCATGGTGATGGACATGATGGGCGGTGGTGAATGTTACACCGAACGACACACCGACAAGCGAACAATCAAGAAAGGCAAAAAGGGCTTTGCCTATCACTGGACCCAGGAATCTTTCAATCCGATCACGGCCGATGCGTCGTTTTCGATCTCATTCAAATTTCCCGACGGTAGTAAGCTCAAACGAGCTTTTGAATACCACTGGCGGTTCTGGACGATCCCCGAAGTCCGTGAGATGCTGGCGGAAGCCGGCTTCCGCGAAACTCAAGTCTACTGGGAACGCGAAAACGAAGAAGACCCTGAGCTCGACGGCGGCTGGTATCGCTGCGGCGCCGCCGACAGCGATCCCAGCTGGATCTGCTACATCGTCGCGATCAAATAACTTTCAGCGTTCAATCGATCTCGAAAGCCGCCGCGACGTTCAAAAAATTACTCGGCCGACGCGAGATTAAAGTCGCCCGAAAGGTCACGCCACACACAGTGGATATGGTTTGCCGGGTTGCCAGCCGCATCGGGTTGCGTATTGACGAACTCGATCAGGAAACGCTTGCCGCGAACCCGGTAGTAGTGCCCGATGCCAGGCTCAGTCGGGCCGGCCCATGCGAAGTGAACGTTGTCCCAGCCATCTTCTTCGATAATGCTTTCTCGCTCACTCGCGATCGGCCCGGCGACAACGTTAACATAGGTCATCACGAGCTTTTTAAGCGTTGCCTTGGCATCGTCGCCGAGTGCCGCATAGGCGACACCTTCCGGTTCCCCCACCTTGGCTTGTGGCTCGCCGGCAAATCGAATCTCTGCCGGTGCATCTTGATTGATGATCGCCGCCTCTTTTGTTTCGCCCTCGAGTGAGTTAATCAGATCGAACGCGAGTTGTTCTTCGTCTTTCAGGATCCGAGTTCCTTTTCCGGGCAACAACTTGCCGGACAGTTCGGGAACCTCGTTCATCACCGTCGCCGGATTCGCGGCAAAGAACTGTGGGGTGCTATCGACCATCGCGCCGCCTTCGAAGCTGAAATTCATCGATAGGTGGTGACCTTCGAAACTAAGTCCCCAAGGACCTTTTTCACCTGGCGTTCCGAAGATGGTGACAAAGTACTTTTGCGGGTCACGCTCCCAACGCCGATCGTCGCCTTCGATTTCTCGCAGTAGGCCTTCCATCAGCATGATGCGGCTGGCTTTCGAATACCCAGCTTCGCTCAGCGCCGAGCGCAACAGACGCAATGCATCGACCCGCTGGGCTTCGTTCATGTCACGTAGCGCCAGTCCCTTCCGAGTGTCTTTCGGGATAAAGTGCCAATCCACGCGTTTGTCGCTGTCATAGTCCATCACCGCCTTGGATTTCTGATCGTCATCCAGCTGGCTGAGAAACTGGTTGGCATAGGTCGCGACTTGGGTGCCGGTGTCGTCGGCCGTTTTTAGTCCGATCGCGACCAGACAAACAACGGCAAACAGGGCTGCGGTCAAACGCATCGTGGGAGGCTCGCTGGGTGGGAATGGGAAAGGTGGGTTGATCCGAGTGGATCATGCATCACGAAACCGATGATTTTACACGTTTCACCGTCGGCCGTCGTCCGGTCGGCCTATGGAATCAACGAGATTGCCGCTGGGTAGAATCGGAAGCCATGAATTCCCAACTTTCCAGTCGGATTCGATTTTCATGGTCGTCCGTGTTCAGTTTTCGCCCATTGCGTTCGGCGGTTGGACCATAATGGGTTCCCGCGTTCTACGCCTTTTGCGACGAATGCGAAACGCTATTTTCTAACCATGAGCACGATACCACATCAAACTATCCATCCGCTGCAAGCCGACTTTTTTGATCGGATGGGTGGCTTTCAGCAATTTCAGCAGCTCTTTGCGCACCTTCCGGATGTCTATTTCTTTTTCAAAGACACGAACAGCCGGATGATGGGCGCTAGCAACGCGATCCTGAAACGCCTGGGCGTCGATAAAGAAGAGGAAGTCATCGGCACGACCGATTTCGACCATTTCCCGGCGCAATTAGCGCAAGAGTTTATTCGCGATGATCAATCGGTGATGCGTACCGGTCGCCCGCTGATCAACCGCGTCGAGATCTGGTACACCGAACAACGATTGCTGGATTGGTTTGTAACGACCAAGCTACCGGTCTACGGCCGTGACGGGTCGGTCATCGGGGTGATGGGGACCGTTCGCGATTACAGCGGTGCCAAGGAAGAGATCAAAGCTTACTCGGAAGTCGACGATATCCTGAATTTCATTCATAACAACTTGGATCGAAAAATCGGTGTCACCGAACTCGCCCAAATCGCCGGCATCTCGTCTCGCCAACTCCATCGCCGCTTCGTTCAACTGTTTGGCCTGAATGTTCAAGAGTTCTTGGCCAAGACCCGAATCAAGGCAGCCAGCGATGCGTTGATCCACACCGATTCGAGTGTCGGTGAAATCGCAGCCCGCTTTGGTTTTTGCGACCAAAGCGCCTTCACACAACAGTTCAAAAAGCACATCGGTGAAACTCCACTCCGTTATCGCAAACGACACCATAGCCTTCCCCGCATCTAAGCTGCCGATCCGAAAATCGGTGCACGCTATTTTGTGAGTCGTCAACGCTAGCCGCGGTCCCGCTTATCGACGTTTTCGGCAACGCATGCCCGGCCCTGACATTGATTCCCCGGTTTCCAGATAGGTTCAGTCCTCCTTCAATTAATCGATTCATCTATGTTGAAACCCATTGGCACCGTCGGTGCGTTATGCTTGATCGCACTTGTCAACTCGGTCGGTTCCTGTCAAGCCGATCGCCCCAACATCCTGATCGCGATCTCCGATGACCAGTCCTATCCACATGCAAGTGCGTACGGCGAACAGGCGATTTCGACCCCGGCGTTTGATCGAATTGCAAAGTCGGGCGTATTGTTCCGCAATGCATTCACGCCCGCCCCTGGCTGCAGTCCCATGCGAGCCGCCTTTTTAACCGGACGTGAAGTCTGGCAAATTCGCGAAGCCGGAACCCACGCCAGTTACTTTCCGACGGACCTTCCTGTTTACACCCAACAGCTTGAACAAGCCGGTTACCACGTCGGCATGACGGGAAAAGGCTGGTCGCCAGGGAAGGCTCTTGGATGGCCGCACAACCCCGCTGGTAAATCGTACAGCAAGCACAAGATGAAGTCGCCCAAAGGGATTTCGTCGAATGACTACGCGGCAAACTTTGATGCTTTCCTAGATGACAACGCAGATGGAAAACCGTTTTGCTTTTGGTACGGTGCGACCGAACCGCACCGAGTATTTGACAAAGGCATCGGGGCTCGCAATGGCATCGATCCGGCAACCGTTACCGTCCCCGGCTTCTTGCCTGACACCGATGAAGTCCGCCAAGACATCGCCGACTACCTGTATGAAATTCAGTGGTTTGACCAACACCTCCAGCGGATGCTTGACCGGCTGGAACAAGAAGGCCTACTTGGCAATACGCTGGTCGTCGTGACCAGCGATAACGGCATGTCATTCCCGCGGGCGAAAGCCAACCTTTACGAATACGGCATCCACATGCCACTGGCGATTGCCTGGCCACAACAGATTCCCGGTGGCCAAACTAACGATGATCTGGTCAGCCTGATTGACGTGACGAAAAGCCTCTTTAGTGCCGCCGGTGTCGCTGCGGACCAAGCCGATCAGCTTCCCGGGATCGACCTGCTCCCCAATCTTCGGAACGCCTCCGAAAAAAAGCCGCAACGCCGGTATGTCTACAGTGGCCGAGAACGTCACTCCTCGTCGCGATTTAATACGCTTGGCTATCCCTGCCGCTGTGTTCGATCAAACAGCTATCTCTACATCCGAAACTTCACGCCACAGCGATACCCGGCCGGGGCGCCGCAAAAGTACGCGAGTGCTATCTATGATGACGGCGGGAATTTGATCGACGGCAAGCTCGGTCCCGCGGAAGGCGGCTACCACGATATCGATGCTTGCCCGACACTTGATTTCATGATCGCTCACCAAGATGAAACCGTGGTCCGGCAACGACTTCAGGATGCCGTCGCACTGCGCCCCGCCGAAGAACTTTACGATGTTCGCGTGGACCCCGATTGCTTAAAAAATCTCATCGGCAATCCGGCGCACGCACAAACGCACCGCGAACTCTCCGATCAGTTGACAAAGTATCTGACCGAAACGGGTGACTTACGGGTGACCGACCCCGAAGCGGCACATGTATGGGAAACGTATCCGCGAATCAGCGGATTGCGATGGTTCCCCGTGCCCGCGTGGGCAAAGAACAATCCGAGCTTGATTCCGACACAACCATGGCTGGAGAAGAAACGCCCACGCTAAGCAGTTGAACACGAAAGATTCGGCTTAAGTCATTTCACTCTCCCACTGGGAGAGTCGGGCCTTCAGGCCCGGAGAGGGCACCCTCCCCGGCCGTTTGCTCGTCCGACCCTCCCGCAAGCGGGAAGGTGTTATCCAGATGTTTAAACCCAAAGACTCGTGTTTGCCTGCTTAACCCCAACACAATCCTTAACGCGGGCAGGGAAGACAGTTTCGTTCACCGACCAGCTATTTGCCACCGACGATTAAGAATGTGGGGTTGAGTGATTCGAAACGCACTCGGTCAAGCTGCTGCTGGCCGCGTGCGATGTTGATCATTCGCACCTCGGTTCGGAACTCGGCGGCTTCTAAAACCGACTGAACGGCAACCAAGTTGTCGGGGCTCGAGACACTGATCACGATCCGTCCGGTCTTCATTCGCTCGGCCGCGCCACGCACCAAATCGGGAACGATTCGGCCACTTCCGCCAACGAACACCGCGTGCGGGTCCGGCAGACTCGACCAAGCCGCGGGCGCTTGACCGTGTACGGGTACGAGCGAGGGAACATCAAAACGCTCGGCGTTCTGAAGCATCAAGTTGTAATCCTCGGCGTCCATTTCGATCGCAAAAACTTTGCCAGACGATGCGATCGATGCGGCTTCAATCGCCAATGCGCCACTTCCGGCACCGACGTCCCAGACGATTGAGTCCGGTCGAAGCTCCAATTCAGCCAAGGCCACGCAGCGAACCTCCGACGGCGTCAGCAATCCACGTTTGGGACGAGACTGCAAAAACACATCGTCAGGATTGCCGAACAGGCGCGTACGCTTTCCCGAGCTAGGCAAGTCAGCCGCACCGGTTCGCCGAACCAGCACCATCACGTTCAGTGGTGAAAAGTTTTGCCCCAAAAACGAACGCAAGTCGCCTCGCGTGACCGTTTCATGTGGTGTCCCCAAGTTCTCACAAACGTACGCGTGAAAATACTCGATCCGGCGATCGAGCAATGCTTCGGCAACCACCGATGGCGTGATCGATTCGGTCGTAAACAACCCGACCCGCTCTGCCGAACGAATCATGTCAACAACTCGATCGAGTGGCTGAACGGCAAGATTCGAAAGATAGGCGTCGTCCCAACTTTCCTTAACACGGGCGAACGCCAATTGCATCGAACTGACATGCGGTACGATCTCGAACCGATCTTTACCGACCGTTTCGGTCAAGTAATTCGCGATGCCATAAAACAACGGGTCACCGCTGGCGAGCAGTACGGTGGGCTTGTCGGGCAATCGTGAGATCGCTTGCTTCAACTCGTCCAGTCCACCATTACATTCGATTCGCTCGGCGGATAGCGATGAACCAATTCGTTCCAACAACATCGTAGAACCGATCACCACCTCGGCCGCTCCGAGCAGCGATTTGGCGTGTCCGGTCAGTCCATCTAATCCGTCATCGCCAATTCCGACAATATGAATCCGAGCGGTCACGCAATGTACTCCTGAAAACCATTGATCGCCGTCTGCGATCACGCCAATTGAAACCAGTCCCCACCAATCGATAGGAACTCTGTTATACGGCGGCAATGGTTGGCAACACAGGCGAGACGGCAAAAATAATGTCCGCGTTGATCAAGATTCATCTCAGTCGGTTCGTTTCAGCGGGGCTTCTTCCCAACCCGATGTATCGAGTTGGGAATCCCAAAAAACTCCTCGCCATAAAATCGTCAGCCGCCGTCATTGCGGCCCAATCGTGACTCAAGCTGAGCGGCTACTCCTGAAATCAAATCAAAACACAGGACTAAGACGACTTCAGCCCTTTGAGGATTTCTTCAACGGTTGCCCGACCACCGTGTGATTCACTGACCTTGTTCCACTTGACTCGCTGCCCCGGCCCGATCACATAGGTCGATGGGTAGGCGGTCTCCCGGGGAGCTTTCCATCGTAGCCCCCATTCGCTAACCATTTTCATGTCGGGGTCACGAACGAATAAGAAAGTATCGGGCACGCGTTTGGCTCCGATAAACTGGTCGGCATATTTGTCGAGCTCCGTTTCCGGTCCGGGATAAACTAAGACCACGCGATGCGGCTTGTCGCCCGTCGCAGCTGCGAGCGCCTTACGACGGTTCAACAAACTGCTGACTTGACGTTGGCATGCGGCGCACTGATAGCCTGGATAACCTCGTAAAACAACGACGACGACGGGTCCGTCCTCGGTCAACTTGGAAAGGGTTGCATAGGCGTCTTCGCCTTGGATGGGCAATTCAAAATCGGGAGCTTTATCACCAACCGCGACGGGCTCTTTTGCCGAGACCGAAGGGATTGACGCCAACGTCGCCGCCACTGCCAAACAGCCGATCAGCCCATTCAATTTCATCATCTCAAAATACCGATTTCAATAAGTAAAGATAGAAACGATCAAGCAGTCGATGAAAACCGCAAGGCTCGCGATAGCCCTGGCCGAATCCGGTGCTTCAGCTTGACTGCCGTCTAGCCGCATGACTCCCGCCACGGCAACCGGGGCTAGCGTCCGTCGTCTGATCAACACACCCGCCATTCGAATGAGAATAAGCACGTACGGTGCTCACCCACTAATCGACTACCGAGGCGTTTGCCAAGAAACGATAACTCTCCGCGATACTTTCCAGTGGTGCCGGTGATTGGTCTTGCTCGACATGGCATTCCAAAACACCAATTTCCTTCGCAAGTTGCATCACCGCGGGTATGTCAATTGTCCCGTCGCCGCATTCCTGAAAGGCATCCTTGGGCACGTTTCCTTCGTCATGAATCGTCGCAGTCCCATCCTTCAGATCCTTGAGATGGACCATCGTGATGCGTCCGGCCAACTTCTTCATCAGCGCGATCGGATCGTGACCACCGATTTTGACCCAAAAAACATCCAACTCAAAATCCATCAACTGCGGATCAAACCGTTCGATGAAAATGTCGTAGGCGTTTGTCTTTCCGCCATCCAGATCGCCAAATTCGAAAGAATGATTGTGATAAGCCATCCGCATACCGGCGTCACGTGTTTTCGCGGCTGCTTGGTTGGACCGATCTGCGATCGCCTTAATCTTGTCTGCCGTGTCACGCGACCCTTTGTCGATATAGCCGAATACGACATGCCGCAGGCCGATCCTCTCGGCCATTTCGATTGACTGTTCGACGTTCAAACCGGAATTATTTTCGGGCGAAGCGATACATCGCCAATTCAAGAAACCGCTATGAACGCGAAGGCCTTCCTCACGTGCCATGGCAGCCAATTGCAAAGCCTCCTCATCAATCGACATCAACTCGACCTGCTTGTAGCCCGCCGCGGCAATCGCCCGCAACGTCGCGCGAGGATCTTCGGCCATCTGGTCACGGACCGTGTATAGCTGCAAACCAAGACGATTCAGATACGGAAGTCCTGCCGCCGACTGAGCCGCCCAACCATGAACAGGTCGGGCCAGCCAGGCGGCCAAGCCTGTCGCCGCCGCAGCGGTGAGCCATTGTCGGCGGCTGAATGAATAGTCGTTTTCGATTCGATTCATACTGCAAATCAGAGTTACTTTTGGTTGCGCATCTCGCGCTGGCGACGGCTGTGGCGTTCCAGAATTCGCCTTTCAGCTCGGGTCAGACTCTCTTCACCCGACGCATGAATTTTAGCCAAAATCTTGTCGACTTCCTCTTCCTCTTTTCGAAGCTTTGAATCGGGATCGTGAATCTTTAGCCGCGAACGCCGGACCGATGTCCCAAAAGACTGCTGAAAT
This sequence comes from Roseiconus lacunae, assembly GCF_008312935.1. NCBI lineage: Bacteria > Pseudomonadati > Planctomycetota > Planctomycetia > Pirellulales > Pirellulaceae > Roseiconus > Roseiconus lacunae. The sequence goes on from NZ_VSZO01000001.1 coordinate 543,390, forward strand.
CGAGATGGGTCAAGCCAAGCCAAATTCCAGCGTTTGGCATGATAGAGGTAGGCAAACGCAGCCCCCGCCAGGTGGACGGTGAACGCCGTTCCGCCACCCATTCGGTTAGGACCGCTGAGCATCTGCAATGACCCATAAACGTTCCAAACCAAGAATGCGACAACGATCCACATTGCCTTGATCTGAACGATACCGAACCAATTCAAATCGGCATGTGGGTCGAAACAAACAAAAAGGATTAACAGCGCCGACACCGCGCCACTTGCCCCGATGAATCGACCACTCGGATCACCGGCAACCCAGTAAGTCAATGCCCCAAGCGCTCCGGCAAAGACGACCGAAACTAAATAGAAACGAAGGAATTCCCAACGTCCCAACCGCATTTCAATTGCCCGTCCGAAGAAGAACAGGTTGAACATATTGAACAGGATGTGGAACGGACGCTCAATATCATGAACAAATCCGTAGCTAAGAAACTGATACCAATACCAGGGCTGAATCAACGACGTCCCGTAGCAAGCGAACCACTCGGCCATCACGCTCACTCGCGTTCCGTCAACGTTTTTCGTTGTCAGAATGTCCAGCACCCAGGCACCACAGGTCACCGCTAATACGATGATCGCCATGCTTTTCGGCTGCTGGGAGCGTTGATGACGTTCCCAAGGTGACATCTCGTCGTCGCGACCGTAGTCGCGTTCATACAGTCCCATTCGAGCCAACTAAATAAAGGATTGTTCATCGCGAAAGGAAGCTCTGGAGGCCCTGCCCACCCAGAGGACGCCGCAAACACCGCGGCCAGAAGACTCGCAAACACTGTGAAAACTCACTACGAATTGCCTTCTTTGGGTATCCTACCGGATTGCCAATCAACCGGTCGAGATTGGTTCGAAAGAGTCGACAAACCTCGCCGCCCCCCACAAGTGGTGTCAAATCGACAACACGAAGCCTAGTCTGGCGGTGACGGATCAGGTGGTGGGGTTCGCACCGTCACTACTTCGCTCCAGGTTCACCGACGACCTGAATGAATTGGCGCTTCTTTAGCCGCCCATAACGGTTCTCCCCGATCACCCAGACTTGCATCTTATCGGCTTTCTCTGTCACGCTTGCCGGGACCCTGACCTTGCCGACACGACGATCATCGTCGGTAACAAACACGTTGTGTTCGTCATACCCGCTCGATGAATTCTTAAAGTAAACAATCACCGCATCCATGTTATCGGTGTTTAACTTGATGTCCCAAGGCTGACCTCGCTTAAGTGGTTTCTCAGGAAGCTGAAAGTCAAGTTCAGAGACGGCGAATTCACATGCTTGGCTTCGCGACCCGTCAACCATTTCACAGTGAACGGTGTAGTCACCACACTGATCGAACGCCCGTTTCACGACACCTGTACCGGTCAGCTTGATCCTTTCCACCAGTGTTTGACCACGTTGAATGATCAATGCGCGAACACCTCGGTTCTCGCGATCCATGACATTGATCTTCACGGGTTGGCCTTTGTGATAGACAACCCAGTCCCCCAGATCGAGTAGCAGAACACGATTGATTTGCGGTGTGGCCGAATCTTCTTCGTAGTTAGGGAACAGAAAGGATTCCGCCCTGTTCTCACCCCGCCAGGCATCAAGATCAACGATGTGAAAAAGTTCTCGGTTGCGCGATGCCAGATGCGAGTTGAATTCCTTAACGGTGCGCAACGTATCTCGTGTCGTCTGTGGACGACTTTCTTCGACACGAACGTGCGTGACCACACCTTGATCATCGCGGATCACATCGGTCACCAACTCAATATGCGAACCGCCACCCTTGCGTGCCGGGGGTGTGTAAATGACATCACCTGGATTGGCCGCGCTCGCCGCTTGCGGTTCGACTCGTTCAACACCGTCTCGGAATTTCGGGCCGTGCAGTTTGCTGACGTACCAAATGCCGCATTGAAGCGCATAACTGGTGTACGAAGAACAAACTTTTCCATAGTAGCATTCAGCGTTCTTCACCTTGCCGTACAAGTTCTCGCTGTAGAGAACACTCTTCGGATTTTCGACGGCGGCAAGAAACGTTTTCAAGTAGATGTCAAACCCGATGTAGCGACCGACATGTTTGACACTTGAGTATGGAACACCGGTGTACTGTTCTCCCGCGGTGAAGTAGCCGCCGCGTCTTGGCATGGTATTGGCCACGGGCGTCCATTGAACCTGTGACATGATACGAGCGTATTCGATTGACTTCTGCTGCCATTGGTTCGCTACGACAACTGTCGGCTCTTCCGCCCTGCATGAAAGGCGACCACCGGAACCGAGGAATAAAACGACAGCGACAAAGATCAATGTACCAGCGTATTTCATGACGGTATCACCCCTACGTAGACACGCCCGTCACCGAAACCTCAAACTGCAACGAACGCGAAACCTGTTCCGCAAAGTCTCAGAGTTTAATCTCTGCGGTGGGCTTGATGCCAACGTCCGGCAATCCGTTCCACGATTGCCTCCATCGAAGAAACGTCGCCGCAGTCGATGGCAGTGATTTCAGTGAAAGAACGAAACCAGGTTTCCTGCCGCTTGGCAAGCTGACGTGTGTGTGTGGCAACGTCTTCAATCAAGTGCCGATGTTGATCAAGTGATGTGTTGTTATCAAATCCATTCGCGTCGGCACGCAGGTTCTCCTGTCGCCCGTTAGCGTTCAACAGCCACTCGATGATTTCACGATAACCGACTGCCTGTGAAGCGGTTCGCGAAAGCGTCTGGTATCGCTTCAGCAAGCCTTTGACTTCATCGATCAGCCCAGTACGGAACATCACTTCGACTCGTTCGTTAATTCGTTCGTGTAGATGTGATCGCGGGTGCATGAGCGCGAACACATGACACTTTTCGGCGTCCGTCTGACGATCAAATTGAATCTGGCGATGACTGAGCGGAAACCCGGTCGCTTTGGAAACCTCGAGGGCTCGGATCATTCGGCGGATGTCATTGGGACCGATCTTGGATGCCGAAATTGGATCGACTTGACGCAACCGCTGTCTTAAAGGCTCGACACCAAACTTTTCGACGTCCGCTTCGACCGACCGACGAAAGTCCCAATCCGGAGGCGGCCCAGGATCAAATCCTCGCAAGATCGCTTTGAGAAACATCGGCGTCCCACCGACAAAGATCGGCACTCGGGAACGATCAAGGATCTCGTCGACGCACCGATGCGCCGCGTGCAGGTATCGAGCAACACTGAAGTCTTCGTCTGGATCGGCCAAATCCAGCAAGTGATGGGGAACTCGGTCGCGCTCCGCCCGCGTCGGTTTCGCCGTGCCAATGTCCATGTCTCGATAGACGGCAATCGAATCGAGTGACAAAATTTCGCCATCCAGTCGCTCGGCGAGTTGGATGCCGAGTTGACTTTTGCCGGAAGCCGTCGCGCCGGTCATGACCATCGCCTTGTCGATCAGCGGCGGGAAGGTCTGAATTTGGTCTGGAGAAGGGTCAGTCGGTCGGGGCATGCTGAACAAGTTTTCGACGAAAGCGCGATCGGAACGGATGAGACTATTGTTCCGATCGGGTAAAGTGTAGGCGATGACGGCGCAAACGGTAAACGCGTGGTAGAATCGAATGCCATGGGGATGACATATTTCAAGCGATACCGAATGGAGTTCGACCTGCGCAACTTGCGTTTAGGTGACCCCGTACTCCCAGCGGACTATGAACTGCTGCCGTTTGCGAGCGATCAGCTTCGTGAGCACGCGATCGCGAAGTACAACAGCTTCCGCTTCGAACTCGATGCCGACGTTTTCCCTTGCCTGGCTCGACGAGACGGATGCCTCAAATTGATGCGGGATATCACTAACCGCAGTGACTTCGTCCCCGGAGCGACTTGGTTGATCCGGCATCTGGAACAAGACCCGACAACGGGATCGATTTGCAAGCTCCCCGTCGGAACGATCCAGGGGCTTGCATGCGATGGGTGGGGATCGATCCAGAACCTCGGCGTATCCCCCGAGCACCGCTCGCGTGGACTGGGAACCATCTTGCTGGCCAAAGCCGCCGCGGGTTTTGCGGCCGCAGGACTAGAACGAATGCATCTCGAAGTCACAACCGAAAACACCGGTGCCGTTCGACTTTATGAACGCATGGGTTTTCGCAAGTCTCGGATTGTCTACAAAGCAGCCGAAGTCGCCGGCGCCCGCGGCTAAAACGCTCTTTTCTTTGGCACATAAAATGCACTTCATCGCCGAATCACGCGGCGGGACGTTCGTCGCACGCAGGCGCCCACGCCTGTAGCAAGATTACGACCGTGTCGGCTCGAAGAATTAGTGCGATGGATATTCCAGCAATTGGCGTTGAGGAAGAGTACCAACTAGTCGATCCCGTTCACGGCGCGATGCGCGCCGACTGCAAGCGAGTGATGAGTCGCTTGAAGGATGACGTTGATGCGGAAATCCAGCATGAGCTGCACTTAACCCAGATCGAAATGGCTTCACCGGTTTGTGCGACGCTCAATGACGCGAAGCGGTCGCTGATCGAGACGCGACGTGCGTTGCAAGAGGCCGCCGCAGAGGCGGGATCGGCACTTTCTGCGGCAGGTACCAACCCGCTACCTTTGCCACATGCCGACGATATCACACCAAGCGAACGCTACAACCGCATGACGCGTCGCTACCAACAACTCGCTCGTGACTTGTTCATTTTCGGTTGCCACGTCCACGTCTCAATGCCGGACAAAGTACTCGGTGTGGAAGTGATGAATCGTGCCCGACGATGGCTGCCGACATTGTTGGCAGTCTCGGCAAACAGTCCTTTTTGGGATGGACACGATACGGGTTACGCAAGTTACCGACGTGAACTTTGGGCACAATGGCCGATGGCAGGCCCGCCTCCACATTTCGTCGATTTCGCAGACTACAACAGGAAGGTTTCCGACCTGATCGAAATTGGCGCGATTGCTGACGAAAGCTTTATTTACTGGGATATCCGGCTTCCAGAAAAAATCCCGACCATTGAATTCCGTGTCGCTGATGTGATGCTGTCGATCGACGATGTTGTCGCGTACGTGGGCTTGATCCGTGGGATTGTAATGCAATCACAAGCCGACATCCGGGACGGGGTGAAGCAGGCGCCGATCTCGACTCAATTGCTACGTTACACCTTGTGGCACGCCGCCCGCTACGGGATGGATCAAGATCTGATTGACCCGATTGACAAGAGATCTCGACCGGCGGTCGAAGCCGTCGAGAAGCTAGTCTCATGGTGTCGTCCGTCGTTACAATCATCCGGCGATGAAGCGCAGGTTGATTCGTTCGTCGAACGATTGGCCAATCGTGGAAATGGCGCCTCGATGCAACGTCTGTGGGCAGGCAAGTCACTCGACTTCAATTCAGCGGTTCGATGCTGTGTCGAAGAAACGTCAAGTGGGCTATCGCTGGCAAACTGCTAATGTTTCGTTCCAATTCAATTTTAAGATCAGCCGCATCGCGTAAGCGCCAGTTTCGCTGCAATTAGCCGCAGCGAACACCCATCGGCTGACGAGTTTGGACCGTATTTTCAAATGGAACGAAGCACTAGGTTCGAGGGTCAACCGTGGTCGTTCCTTCACAGTCTTGATCGCGTTCCACTCACCGCTTCAAAGCACTTCTTGCGCTATTGCCTCCCGGTAGCATTTTTTTGTTCATGATCGCATGAACCCCCTCGATCGTCCCGTGCGGTGCCAACCAAGTTGCTATGATGACTTGTCTCACCGACTAGCTTGACGACCGAGTGATATCGCATGTGAGCCTGGCTTGCTTCGCGCTGACCATTTTTGCAGTGCGTGGCAACTCGGAACATGTCCTTCTTTGGTTGCCTGGCTATGCCCGATAGCTGACAGACTTTGACTGCAGGGTCGCGTCAACTCGGAGCCAGTCGGATCCACTTCTACAACTGCTATACCAGGGCTTCGTTCCAATTAACCATTCGGATGTGATGCATCCACTGACGGGCGTTTGCCCGGATTTTTGCGGCTCAGCGATCATTGATATCGTCCGACTAAGCCTCAAATCGAACTGGAACCATGCGCAGGATCGTGTTTTAGAATCGGATCTTTGACGGCGCCTTCGACGCATCCCGATCGTGAGAGTTGCCAGGATATCGGACAAGTCATTCCGCCCTCATCTTGGTGCTTGTGATGCTTAAGAACAACGAACGTGTGTCGGACTCCGGATCAGCAATCGCGATTGACTTTGAAACAGTTCGGAAACAGCTCCGCCGGTTGTCTGACAAAGGCCTCTATCTCGACGCGTTCGAGTATGCAAAGTCGATTCTCGGCGAAGACCTTTATCAATGGCCCGACTGTCAGGGCGGATTGATCGCGTTGAAGATGGCTGACCGATTGGGTGGTTCTCAGCTATCCGACGTACTGACTTATCGAATGGGTCGTCAATTTCCCGATGATCCCGAAGTCAGGTTTCTGCGAACGATGCAAAAGCTCTCGCGACAACCACTGGCTAGGGTTTGGCTACAGATTCGTGACCAAAACTTAGACACCGATGATCCCGAACTGGTTTCAAACTGGTGTGTCGTCAAAGGTCTGATCCTGTGCGGAATGAGGGACTTTGATCGTGGCTTCGAATGGCTTGAAACCGGTCGCGAGCTCGTTCCCGATGATCCACGTCCGTTGCTGCGAATCGCGACATCTTATCTGTGCAGCGACCAGATGACGCGAGCTATCGAGACGTGCCGGACGGCGTTGGAACTGCTTCCCGGTTTTCCGCCGACAATCCAAACTCTTTCGCACCTGTTGTTGCAAGACAACCAGATCGACGAGGCATTTGATTTGCTTTACCGATCGATCGAATCCAACCAGTCGGGCAGTTGCCGACTGCAGTTGGCGACGATGGAAATCCAGAACCGCCAGTACAAAAAAGCGAGCGAGTTAGTAGAGAACATCGAAGAGTTCTTTCCGCTTGCCGATCCGTTGCGTGATGGCCGTGCAAAACGGGACAGCGTTCGATCGACAATTGCTAAGATCCGCTCCGAACTCGCTTGCCATGCCGGCGATCTTGAAACTTCGATTTGCTTGGCCCATAAAGCAAACAACCCTTTTCATGACACCTTGGCGAAGAATCTTGAAAACCATGGAAAACAAGGCAAACGGGTTCGTCTGAAGGTCCCCTTCGTCCGCCAGAACGATGTGACGTGCGCGCCGGCTACGCTGGCGATGCTATCAGCGTACTGGGGACTGGAAGTGGATCATGACTCCGTGGTGGATGAAATCTGCTACGACGGAACGGCTCCTGTCAAACAACGCGTGTGGGCTGAATCCCAAGGGTTGATCGCGCGCGAGTTCCGTATGACCGAATCATCGGCACAGGCTTTGATCGACGCGAAAATTCCCTTCGGGATTTCAACGGTTGATCCCGGTGGCGGCCATATCAACGTGGTCTGCGGATACGATTCCCGCCGTGGCGTTCTCTTAATGCAAGACCCGGGAACATGGCACGGGATTGAAGCGCTGCTCAAAGAATTTATCGAGCAATACGAAGCATTTGGACCGCGTGGACTGGTACTGATCCCCAGTGATCAAAAGGAACGTCTCGATGCGATCGAGCTGCCGGATGCTGACAAATATGATCAGCAACACGCGATTGCCGTTGCGTTGCAACACCATGACCGCGATCAAGCCGTACGGATCCTGGAAACGCTACAAACGTCTTCGCCAGATCATCCCATCGCACTCTGGTCTGAAACCGAGCTTGCTCGCTATGACATGAACCTGCCGCTGCGTCTGAAATCGATTCAGTCATTGCGAGACAAGTTCCCCAAGAATCAACTATTGACGATCGCGGAATGCGATTTGTTGTCGATGATCGATCGCCAAGACAAAGTGATCGAACGACTACGCGAATGTGTCAAAGGCGAAACACCGAGCACCGAAAGTCGATTGCGTCTGTTGATGCTTCTTGAAAGCGAAGACGATCGTGAAGAACGCAACGACCTGCTTCGACAGATCCTGAAAACGGCCCCCACCAATCCCGACGGATTGTCTCAGGAATCGATTCGGTTGTGGGATGAAATGAAACGTGACGATGCGTTGGAACTCCTGCGTTTGGCCGCGATGTCCGGCGAACGTGACGAGGATCACGCGCGTCGTTTCTTAGCCGCAGCGACTCGTATGAACCGAAAGGACGAAGCGATAGCCATTCTAAAAGAACGCTTCGAGAAACACGGGCATGCCAGCGGAAATCCCGGATTGACATACGCCTACGCGCTCGCTCGCACCACCCACGCAGACCGAGCCGCAGATGTCATTCGTGAAGCACTTGCGAAACGCCCCGACGATGCCGAACTTCTTTGTGAAGCCGCATCGGCACTCGGAAGTTTTGAAAAACCTTCGGTCGGGCTGGAGCTTTTGGAGAACGCAACGATTGCATTGCCCGCCGACCAAGTGCTCTATGCAAAGGCGAATTTGGCGATCAGTGACGGCCATCCCAAAGACGCGCTGCAAGCGATGCTGGAACTATACGAGCTTCAGCCGATGAACTTCGACGCGGTCAACCGAATTGCAGAATTAAAGGCCGACCTGGAAGGTCTCGATAGTGCCCTGACATTCCTCGAAGCCATCACTTCAAAATTCCCACACTGCCGTAGCCTACTGTCTGTCACGGCCGAATACCTACACCGCGCGGCACGGTACAAAGAAGCCGTCGAGTATCTCGATCGAATCTTAGAAACCTGTGATTACGACGCCTGGGCATGGCGTGAACGATCACTCGTTTGCGCGGCTGCAGGATGGTATGACGAAGCCCATCGAAGCGCAACCCGCGGTTTGGAATGTGAACGCTCGGCGATGTCTTACAACATTTTAGCCGAAGCACTGGTCGGACGAGGAGAACTCGATGCGGCTCGGGCTAATTGCCGACTCGCCATGCAAAGTGATTGTGATCATGCTCCGGCGATGTTGACCTGGATCAAACTCTGTGAAAACGAAGCAGAGACCCGTCAAATTCTCGGCGAAATATTTCAACAGTTGATCGAACAACCCAGCAATGGCGATGGCGTGATCGCTTATAAACGCTTTTCCACGGGGATCGTCGAAGACAGCGAACTATGCGAACAACTCGATGGCTTGCGTGCGGTCCGTCCGGATGTATTGATCATGCATAAGGTCGCCGCCGATCATCATTGCGAGTGCAAACGATTCGACGTCGCCGAAAAGACTTTGACGGATGTTCAAGACCGCTTCAGTCACCTTCCCGAGTATTGGCAGTTCCTCGGCGAAGTATTCCTGTCCAAGGGAGACCTGCCGGCAGCACTCGATCCTTTTGAAAAGGCGTTGCTACTGGATCCGTTCAATAGCGAACTGGCCATTCGAACGTCACACGTCTACCAAGCGGTCGAACGTCCCAAAGACGCCGAACAAACTCTCCGGCGCGCACTCGGGGCCTCTCCTGCCGACTCGAATCTTATGGTCGAGCTTGGCAGAGTTGTCGAAGACGACAATGAACGCTCGACCCTGATTCTCGATGCGGCAATGCTCGCCCCCAACAACGGGGAAACGTGGGAGCTACTGCTTTCGCTCTGCCAATACGAAAACCGCGAATCCGATGCGGTCGATGCAGCCAAACGACTCGTCGCCCAGCGGCCTCATGATTCCAACGCCAACCTACGTTTGGCCGAAATGCTACATCGTGAAGACCAGTGGGAGGAATCGGTCGCCGTCATTCGATCGGCGATTGGTCGCGACCCACGCAACGTTGACTTGCATGGTTTGCTCGCTCAACGATTTAATGAACGCGACATGGTCGACGAAGCGATCGCCGCCTGCTCGCCAGATGGGATTGATCCCTTCGACCTCAACCAATTGAACCTCTATGCCGCCAACCTGCTGAACCTTAACGGCAAAACGAAAGAAGCCTGTGATCGGATCCTATTGGCACTGGAACGCGACCCGACCAACCTTGATGGCTGGCGACGCCTGGCCGATTGGGCCGAGTCACTGGAAGATAACGAACTGTATGATCGTGCGGCAAACGAACTTCTTGATCGCGCCCCCTATCTCGCTTCCAGCCACGGGTATATCGCGGCTACCAAGTTACGCCAGGGAAGCCGCGACGCTGCGAAGGAGCACCTGCGGCACGCAATTAAGCTCGACAAAGAATACGTCTATGCAATCCCAGAATTACTGGGTCTATATATCGATGACAACGAAATCTCAAAAATTGAATCACTCGTGTCTTCGATGTCCGATAAGGCTGAACCGATGCCGTTGGCGATCGCTCAAAGCACGCTCGCTTTGGCGAAGAAAGACTACCAGGGGTTTGTGACGGTGCTTCAGCGTTTGCCTGATGACCAAAATCCTTACTACGTCTGCATCGAATCTCTTAAGCAGTTTGAGTTCCCCCCAGACGGTGAATTGGCAAGCGTTCTAGCCAAGACGATGAAACGAAAGAACGCATCGATTGGCGTAGGCAGGGCATGGGGGATCTTGCAAGTCGGTGGCGGCGACATCGCCGCTGCCATCGGACGATTCGGTAAACTGCCACGGAATGACGCGGCCTGCGAGGCCGCCCACGAACTACTGCAAAAAGTTCACAACGGTTGCCGCTCCGACGACCCCGAAACCAAAAAACACTTCAATCGACTCGCCCTTAAACTGATTCGCAAACTTGGATCGACCCTCTATTCGCGTGTGCAACTCTGGGAACCCGCCCTTTGGATGCTTTTTGCCGGTGCACAGTGGCGAAAAGCAAGCTCGGTCGCCGCAAAATTTCACAAGGTGGAAAATCGAGGAGCCAACCACCTCGTTCCCGCGATCCTGGCCGGACTCGCCAGAAGAGACTACCGATTGGTCGGTCAATTGCTCGAAGATGGCGTGACCTATCGCCCCGATAGCATCGACGCGACGTTCCTGATTGTGCGCGCGATGGCTTGTGTGCACCTAGCGCCGGTCGAAGACCTTCGCGAAGCGATCGGACTGGTCAACAAAAACGAGCTCGATGATTCCTTCAAAAAGATGGCGAAATTGGTTTCCTCAGGAGTCGCTTGTATCGAATCCCAAAACGGCGACGAACAAGCTTTGGTCCAGTCATGGCACGACAACTTTGTCGCCATCGGTGAAGACGATCTCGAGCTCGATTTCTGGATCTATTCAGAGCTACGGGCCAAAGTCGCCGAATCAGTTGGTGACCGCAGAACCGCAAAAGCTCGCCGGAAAGACCGGTACACCGGGCCAACCAAAGTTAGCCCCCCGAAAGCGAACATCTAGATGCCGAAGGAATTGCTTCAACAGACTTTTGCTGTAGGTGCTTCGTCGATATCTGAAATGCGACTTAGCCGATGGGCGTTAGCCACGGTTTCAGTGCAATAGCCGGTGTACAACGCACGTCGGTTAATGAGTCGAACCCGACCAGTTGGTCTAGACGGAGCACAAGCCACAGCATGAAGCAATTCTTTACCGGATGATGAGCCCTTACTTTCAGCACGAGCAGGTTCAACTATGCCGCATCGCGAGTGTCGATTTGATCGATCGATCCACGGTCACGCCGTAGAGTGCGGATAGTGGTGTTCTGGCGATGAATTTCAGTCTGCAGTTCACGGATTTGAGAGTGAGCCTGCTCGTTCGCTTGCAAGCTTGCCTCATGTTCTTCGCTGACTCGTTTCAAATGAGCGGTGAGGTCGGACGCCTTCGCGATCAGCAGCTCGTTCGCACGTTTTAATGCTTCAAGTTCTGCAGACACATCTTTTAAGCGGGCCGTCGTTGCCTGCTGTTGATCCGATCGTTCGGACAATTGACGCCGCAAGTCGGCGATGACCTCGTTGCCAGAATCCAGCTCGCGAGTCAACTCGTCGACATGATTGCGGACCGTCTTGTTCGTTGACAGCAGAGTTTCGTATTTGTTGGTCAACTCACTTATCCGTAGCCTTGCCGATTCGAATTGCTGACGGGTTGCGTCCATGTCGACCACTTCATCACGCAAACGAAGCAACTCCTCACGCTGCTCAGCGAATGCCCGCGTTTGCAGCTCACTCTGTTGTTTTAATTGATTGATGTCTCGATCACGCAGATGCAATTGCTTTTCCAAATCGATTACATCAGCCATCCGGCTTTTTAGATCTGCCATATCTTGTTCTTTTTCGCGAAGATCAGCCCCCATCGATTCGATCGTCGTGACTGCCGACTGCAATCGTTCCTGACGAACTTCGACCTCGTCCCGAAGTTCTTGGTTGATCGACCGTAAATCTTCGCACGTCACCGTAAGCTCTTCGTACCGTGCGTTGACGGAAGCAGTTTCTGCTTCGACGGCTTTGATCACTTCGGCTGCCTGATCATTTTGCTGTAGGGCGAGTTCGAATTGTTCTTGGATCTCGGTGAGTTGCTGCTCTGATTCGCGAAGAGATTCGATCTCCATCTCTTGATCGCTCAGTGAAGCATTCAGCCCGGCGATTTGTCGATTCGCCTCCTTCAGTTGTTCCGAAATGGCTTCGTTCGCTTCGGTCAAAGGCCCGACCAATTCCACCTGTTCGAGCAGACATGCGATTTCAACTTCCCGGGCTCCCAATCGATCTTCCAAATCTTCGGCAAGCGATGATTGTGTCTGCAGTTGCGACTGCAATGTCGCGAGCTTCGACTCGAGCTCTTCGGCCAACTCTGATTTCGAGCGCAGCTCGGTCAGCTCCACGTCTTTGTCACGGACGCTGTTGGTCAACGATTCCATTTTGTCGACGTGATCACGCAGTCTGTCCGCCAGCGATTGATTGTCACTTTCAAGGGATTCGATGACGGCAAGTTGCTCCTGAAGCTGCTCTCGTCCCTCTTCGGAATCTCGCAACGTTGACTCAGTCGACTCAAGCTGCTCACTAAGCTGCGTGATCGTTTCAAGTTGCGCGGTTACGGTCTCTCCCAACCGTGAATTTTCAGCCTTCAGTGGCTCGATCTCTTCGCAACGTTTGGAAAGCTCGGCAATCCGCGTTGTTTTATCACTTACACTTGCTTCCAGGCTGACTCGAATCGCATGCTCCTGTTCCACATCACTGATCCAGGATTCCATTTCCGCATCGAGTTCTTCGAGCTCAGCTTGCAGGACCGGCAGTTGCTCCAGTTGTTCGTTTTGCTGACCGCATCGAAGGCTAAGCTCATTGCATTGTGCTTCCAAATCATCGCACTGCTGACGCACGTCAATGAGTTCCTGCAACTCAGATCGAAGTGTCTGGATTTCCGTTCGCAACGTCGCGATCAAGCGATCTCGATCGTCCAACTCAGACATCCGGCCATCATTTTCGAGCTGAAGTTCTAGTAGCTCATTTCGATAGCTTTCGGCGCTGACAAGCTTGGTTTCTAGATCCGATATCTGGTTTTGCTTTTCTTCGACGAGGTCTGCCAAACGCTCATTTTGATCCGCAGTCCGTTCGGCTTGGTCGAGCGCCGACGCCAGCTGCTGTTGCATTAATTCGACGCTGGTAACGATCGAAGCATACTTGCCGGTCGCTTCGTCTTTTTGTTCGACCAATGACTCGATATTCCGCCGCAGCTGTTCGACGATGGTCTCGTTTTGCTCGGACTGTCTTTGCTGGCTGCTCAGGCTACCCTGTAGCGTTGCGATTTGCCGTTCTTTCTCGGAGAGGACTGATTGCAGCGTTTCAGTTTGTTCGAGTAGTTGTTGCGACGAGAGTTCAAGCTCTTCGTCGGAACGTTGTCGCAGCAACACCGATTGCTGCAACTTTTCCAAGCTATCTTCCAGCCCCGCGACTCGGTCGTTTTTTTGCTTTAACTCTTCCCGCAGCGACGCGACGAGTTCATTGTGTTCAACAGCTTGACGTTCGGACTGTTCAGTTAACGCAGTTAGCTCTGCGTGAGAAGTTTGGAACACCGAAAGCTTTTCCAGCCTTTCATTCAGTTCCTCGACCTCGATCGTCAGTGCCGAATTCGATTCACGCAGAGCGTTGATGGTTTCGTCTTGCCGCGCGATCTTCTCATTTGCGGCGATCGTCGCCGATTCTGTCGAATGAGTTTCGCGATCAACCACTTCCCGATCCGCGATCGCTCGCTCTTTCGCCGCAACAGCTTGTTCGTACTGGTTCTGCAACGACTCGTTCGCGATCTGAAGTGAATCGAGTTGTTCGAGCATCTCCTGGTGCTTTTTTGTCCGGTCTTGCGAATCGGATTTTGCCTCGGCTAACGCCGCGTCAAGCTCTTCATTGTCTGCACGCAGCGCGGCGATCTCGTCATACAATCGATCGACGTCGGACGTCGCGGTCTCCAACGACCGAGTCAGCTGCTCGACCTGACCGCTTTGATCTTGCTGACCGCTCGTCTGAATCCTCAGTTGCTCTTCAAGTTCCTTGACTCGCTGATCCTTGTCGTCACCGTCGGAATAGAAATAGAGATAGCCAAGACCAAACCCGGCGCAGATGAACACAAAGATTGGGAATACTGGCAGTCCAAAGATCTCGCCCATCGTTCGATTCCGTTCGTCGTCGTTTCGCGAGTTGCCCGGCAGAGACCGATTCGTTCGGAGAAAGCAGGTACTCGGTGTTTGGTGTCTTTTCGGCCGGGCCGGTGGCCCAAAACCGAAGCGGCTGGGGGCGGTGTGGCAATCATATCGCCCCAAAATATTGCTCATCGACGGCTATAGCAAACCGAACGACACCACGTCAACGCACATCCTATTTCCCCCACCCCAACGAGGGGCCACCCCAAAAAAGGGGGTCAGGACTCTTTACCGTTCCCTGGTGGCCGCTTTTTAGGGCGGCCTCTTGGACGGAGTGTCGATTCTAAGTCCAAACGCCTGGCGATTGACTCGACCCAGCCGGCATCGCCTAGCGGGCTGCCCCGACGAATCGACCAGCGGATTCGATCTAGCTCCTTTTCCTCCAGTGGTGTATTCACTCGGTCCAGCCAGCCTGGAGGACGACGGATAGGCCAGGGCGAGAGGAGCTTCGGAATCGGTTCGCTCGAACAGTTCCACCGATAAAGTGATCCCCAACGCCAGGCTTCTGCGCGGGCGACTAGTCCGGCTCGCATGGCATTGCGTTCCACGTAGCGGCAGAGCGTCAGAAAGTGGTCATCGTCTTGGACCGGGAAGCTTTTAAAGCGTCCCTGGTACACGTGCCCTTCGCCAGAACTGCTGTAGTGGGCATGGTATCGCATCGTGTGGGTAAGACTGACCCACCGCAAAAAATTGCTCATCCCACCGTCTGCGGTCGGCTGCAGGGCGAAGTGCCAGTGATTGGGCATCAACTGGTATGCCAAGATACGACACGGGTATCGCTCTAATCCTTCGCTGAGAATATTCTCGAAGGCCTCATAGTCGGCGTCTTTATGAAAGATCGTCGATCGCGCGTTGCCTCGATTAAAGGCATGGTAAATGGCGTTCTTCTCGTCGGCTCGCTTGGGTCGTGGCATTCCCCCAGTGTAACCACACACCAGATCGCCGAAAAGAGTCCTGACACCTTTTACATGGTTTCGGTACACTCGGGATGTTTTGAGTATCAACCACGTTTAATGTCGAGGAACGAGATGAGCCAGTCGGGCAATTTGATCGGAGAGATGATCGCGGCATCGGCCAAGCTAGCAATGGGGTACGCGGACCGACTGCTGACGGGAGTCGGGCCAGACGACTTTGCACGTTTTGCTGCCGTCGGTGATACGACTGTTCAGGCTAATCACCCATGCTTCATCCTCGGGCACCTGAGTTTGTATCCCTGCCGAGTCGTCTCGCAGCTTGGCGGGGACGCCGCGTCGATCGAACCCACTGACGCGTTTGAGACCTGCTTCAATAAGGATGCTGCCTGCAGGGACGATGTCGACGGAACGATCTACCCGAACATGGATGCGGTCGTCGATGCTTTTCGCCGATCTCATCAACTCGCGATCGAAACGGTCCGATTAGCTACCGATGATCAGTTCGATGCACCGAATCCGAACGAAGCGATGCGTGAAAAGTTCCCGACGATCGCGGCGATGCATGGGTTCTACTTGGGCGGACACCTGATGATCCACATGGGACAGTTCAGCACATGGCGACGCATCAAAGGCATGGGCGCGGCCTGACGGCGCCTGGCAAATTTACTTGCCGATACAAAAACGGCTGAAGACGCGATCAAGTATGTCATCGGTGTAAACGGCGCCGGTGACTTCACCCAAGAAAGATGCGGCTAACCGCAGCTCGCTAGAGACATATTCATGACCGTTACCGCCACGAACAAAACCGATCGCCGCTTCGATCGCTTGCTCGGCTGCGAGCAGACTACCGCGACACCGCGCGGCTGTACCGACGACGGACGCCGAGTCATTCCCTGAAACTTGCTCGAGTGAACGTTCAATCGATTGACGCAGCGTTTCAAGGCCGCGTCCCGTTTTGACACTCGTCGCGATCCATGGTGGCTCCACCAAACATGTAGGATCATCGCATTTAGTTGCGACCCACAAATCAATCGACGACCGCCGCTTCTCATTGGCCAGTCGTCTCATCTGATCGGCATGTACAATGAAGTCCCGATGATTGACGTCGACGCACCAGAGCCGTATGTCAGCATCATGACCGGCCCGACCGCCGAGACTCTGCGCGACCCGCATGATCTGATCTTCCGGCGAGTCACCTTCGACGAATTCTAATCCAGCGGTGTCGGCAAAAGTCACGTCAAAATCACCGATCTGCATCGTGATCGCAACGACGTCACGAGTCGTCCCGGCGACATCGGTCACGATCGCGGCGTCGCGTCCGGCCATCGCATTGATCAAGCTACTCTTCCCTGCATTGGGAAGGCCTCGTAAAGCCAACGTCCAATTCGATTTGTCCTCGCGGCGTAACTCGAGTTGTTCACGTGTCTTCGAAAGACTTTCAGCCATCAACGTCAGTCGAGCCGTCAGCTGATCATCCTCAATAAACTGAATGTCTTCGTCGACAAAATCGAGTCCCGCTTCGACATCGGCCAACAGGTCCAACAGTTCGCCCCGAAGCCGCTCAATCGGCTTGGAAAGGTTTCCCGCCAACTGCCGAAGTGCATGATCGAGCGCCCCGCGTGACTCGGCGTCGATAACCCCCAGCACCGCCTCGGCTTGGGCGAGGTCCAAACGACCGGCCAAGAAAGCACGCATCGTGAATTCTCCCGGCCTCGCCGCCCGAGCGCCGACGGCAATCGACGCATCGACAAGGGACTGCAAAATGGGTAGCGAACCATAGGTATGCAGTTCGACTGACGGCTGGCCGGTATAGCTGCGTGCGGTTGGCCAAAGCAACGCACGAACAGGGACCCGGCCGAGCGGTTCGCCAAGATCTACTTGATCGTCGACACAATGGGGACGCGCGTGACTTGTCGGCTCGATCCCAAGCCGGCGCACAATTTCAATCGCCTCGGATCCCGACATTCGAATTGCCCCGCGCACCGCCGGAGTCGACGGTGTCGCGATTGCAACGATCGTTTCGCCGACTTCGACGACGCCCATCATGACTCGATTTACTTCACTGGCTCTTGCTTCACCGTTCGCATCAACGACTCGCAACGGGCGACGGTTCTTTGACGGCCGAGATCAGACGTGTCGCCTGTGGTGAGGAGCCGGCGACATTGGCTGCCGAGTCGCTTCCATCGCCGACACTGGGGCCCGCCTCCTGAAGGGCAGCGAGCACCATATTTTGGCTAACCAGATCACGCAAGATGATTGGACTGCCGGGAGATTTCCCAGGGTAGATCGCAAGCATCGGAATCGACTTGCTACCGAGTTCGGTTTCAAGTTTTTTGACCAGATCCTCAGGTTGATCGGTTAAGTCGGCGAGCATCGCAACGCCATCAAGGTCCTCGAGCATCTTGCGAGTCGCTTCGGTGTCGAGCGCGACTTCTTTGTTAACGATACAGTTCACGCACCATGCGGCGGTGAAGTCTAACATGACAGTCTTGCCCATCGCGTGCAGTTCTTTCAAACGCACCTCGTCATACTTTTCCCAACGCAGGTGGTCGTCGACAATGTACTCGACGCCACTGCCTTCAGCTCGAATGACGGGTTTGGCGGTCAGGTAGGTGAACGCCGCCAACCCGATGACAATCGCACTGGTCACACCGATTGACCATCCGCGCACCTGCTTTTGCAGTGATTCCCATGGCGGGACCTTACCGATCACCCAACAACCAAACCAAACACCAATCAAGGTTACGAAGACCGGCAACTTCTGCCCATCGCTGAACTGATTGAAAAAGAACGCGACGGTTCCGAGAAACAGAAACGCCAAAAACTCTTTGAGCGTCACCATCCAGTTGCCGGGCTTGGGCAAGAAACCAACCAAGCTAGGAAAGATCCCTAAAATGATGTAGGGAATCGACATTCCCAAACCAACGGTCATCAACACGGCCGCCTTTTCTGGTCCGGGCATTGCGATCGTGTACGCCAAGGCCGCCCCCAACAGCGGACCGCTGCAAGGCGTGGCCATCAGCGTCGCGAAAATCCCGGTGAAGAACGCCCCCGCCGGACCTTCACGTTGCTGCAGGTCTTGTGACTTCTCACCCGTTGCGATTCCCGGCGTCGGCAGCTCCCAAACGCCCAAATACGATAACGCCAATGCAAAGATCAGAACAGTTAACCCAAGACGCACGGGGAAGTAGGCGAGTTGCTGTCCCCACCCGAAGGAAGCGAAGACGGCGAGGCAGGTGAGCAATCCGAAGACGCACAAAATTCCGGCAACATACGCGAAATTCAGCATCATCACACGTTTGCGATCTTCGCCGGCTTGTTGGACAAAGCTCATCACTTTGAGACCAACGACCGGCAATACGCAGGGCATCAGGTTCAAGATCAAACCGCCACCAAAGGCGAGCAACAAAATGAACGGCAAAGCAGCTTTTTGCTCCGACTGGCTCAAGACAACCGGTGTTACGGCGTCCTCTGATCCATCCTCAGCCGTTGCAGAATCATTGACTGCGATCGCTTCGTCATCGGCGGTCGACTGCGAAGACAGCTTTGGCTCTTCGGTCGCTCCGATCGGAGCGACTCGATCAACCCAAGCATTCTCGGCTGCGGCGTCGAGGACGTTGACGTACTTTGCCGCGGTGATCTTGATCGGCTGAAGTGTTTGCTCGGTCTTGTCGGTGACATTGATCGTCGCAGTAAACTCCAACCCCATCGGCTGCAAACAACTGCTGTCCGTGCAAGCTTGGTAGGCGATGAAGCCCTTCAGTTCATGCGGACCAGACGAGACGGACTGGGGAACGGAGATCGGCAGTGACCAAGTCGCGTCGCCTTTGTGATAACGTACCGCGGGGAGCACTTCCGATTTGACAAGCGGCTGCTCTGTGTGGGGCTCGCCAACTTTCAGGCCGCCCTTTTCGGTGACGACAAAGTTGGTCGCATTCCGGCTATCATCCGTTTTCGCACTGTAGACGTGGTATTCGCCGGATGGTTTGGCACGGAACACCAATTGCCCACGTTGGCCGGGAGCGATCGACGCTGAAACACCGGCCAACCAGGAGACCTCGTAATCCTCTTCTTGAAACTTCGTTGTCTTTGCAGCCGGATCGGCAAATGGGTCGACATTCTTAGCCGCGTCGTCGGCGTTCGCAAAAACCGTGGTTCCGCCCTCCAGTGGACCGGCGTGGGCTGCCGTCAACGTCGCGTTCGCGGGCATGCAAGAACCGCCGGTTTTACAAACCAACGATTTAATGTCGACTTCGATCGCGTCTTGATATCCGCGGGGAAGTTCAAGCGGTGCCGACCACACGACTTTGCCGTCATGTTCTTCAATCGTTACGCCCGGGTAAACGTCCGAAACGCTTTTGGCGGGCGGCGCGTCGGGCCGGACGGGACCGGTGATTTTTACCGAACTTGAATTCTTGATGCTGATCTTGGTTGGCAGAGGACCGCCGGATGGCTGAGTCGTGGAGTAGATATGCCATGACTTTCCAATGATCGCTTCGACTTCCAAACGGCCTTTGTCACCCGATGCGAAGTAACGGGCGGAAAACTTATAGGGCTCGGCGTTGTTTTCCGCGATGCTTCCAAAATTGATATCGCCGAAGAGACTTTCGTCATCTTCACTGCTTCCCAATTGCCCGAACCCATCGGGATTAAACGTCGAAGTGTCAAATTGCGCGGCGACCGGGCTTGCCGCGATCGCGACCGAGATCAACGCCACAAAAGCGACAGCGGCCCAAGCCAGCCGACGCGAATTTTGGAACGTCAAACGGGACGAAGCCATGCTGTACAGGGAAGACGTCATTGCTGGTCGCCGCATCATTCGAATAGGGGTATCGGTTCGATTCATGATCGCTCGCACTATCATTTTTGTTGCCCCCGAAGTTTACTTGTCGAGGACAAAAAACGTCAATGTTCTGCATCGCGAGAGGCGTAATCGGTCAATCGACCAAGTCGCCGTTGCACACGGTCTAAATCAGGAAATTGTCGTGACTCGTCTATCAACCAGACGACCCAATTTGCCAAGCTAATCCATAGTGAAGCACGGGCAATCGCTACCAATAGTTTACTAGAAGTTGCTGGTAGTGCAGGAAATGGCGTGCCGGGAGAACATTCCGCCAACGTTTGCTCGGCGATCTGGGCCGGAGCCTGCCAAAAACACTGGAAACTCCCCAACCAGCGGGCAAAATCGACAAGGGGTGAATCGACCCTCATCGCATCGAAGTCGATGATACCGGTGACCTGCCCGGCGTCGAACAACAGGTGCTCCTGATGAACGTCGCGAAGAATCCAATGTTGTGGCAAATCAACGCCGCGAAACTCTCCCAGTTCGGCACCAATTTGATGGCATTTCCGCTCCCAATGTAGCCGCAGCACATGACAGGCATCGGAAACGCGCCAGCAAAGCTCCTGGGGGACAGACCCCACTGTCTTGCTAGCAAGACAAGTCTGCAGGGTGACAGAGCCCCGGCGAATCCGATCAAGTCGTTCCTCGATCGCGGCCGACGGGGACAGAGCAGGCCAAGGTTTGAGTTCGCGGAGCGTCCGATGAACCAAACCGATTGCCTGAGCACCTTTTCGAACGAGCTCCCAATCTGCGTCCTGAGCGATCGGCTGACCGTTGACCCATGTGGCCAGCTCCCAGAGTCGCCCCTGTTGATCGGCTACCAAAGTCTGCCCGTTGAGAGCCGCTCTGTATTTCGGAATGATCCGAGTCCGAATTGCCAGCTCTGATACGACTCGGTGAATTTGGGTGACACGTTGAATTGACGCCCCCGCGGGCCAACATTTGAGAGCAAAACCAGCGGCTGCTTCAGTTGAGCCCAAAAGGCTACCAGAGTCTTTGCGGACAACACATCGGAACACGGATCCACCGCTCAAGCCACCGGGTACCAGATGAGTCGACTCAACATTATTGCAAGCAAGTAATAACTGCCGAACGTCCTCTGGAATCACGCGAGAAAAATCTCCAATGTGCAAATGGTGGGTGGCACCTTACAGGTGCGTGGCACCCTACAGGTGCGATTGATTTGCATTCACCCGTCGGCGCTGAAGTAAAAGCGGAACAGACGCAAAAGCAATTACGGACAGCAACGCAGGCTCGGGGATCGCGGTAATCGCATCGACCCTACCGAAGTTGCTTGAGTATTGCAGCGGAGTTCCATCGGCTTGACGTACCCATCCGGAAAAGCTGACATAAAAGGTTTCCGCTGAATCTCCGTTGTGCTGGATCCCCAACGATGCCATTCGTTTTGATTCGCCAGGCGATAACGTGACGTCCAGATTGCTTAAAGTGCTATCCGCGAACTCCAAGCGGATTTGTCCGGACGGATCCGTGATCGCTTCGTCGGCGGCGATCGCTTCACTGTCTCCCGCAAAGATGTAGTCTGGAGACGTCGCAAAGGATTCCGATTGTGAGCTTTGAAACCAAAGGTTGGCGTACGGGTCGGGGCTGGTCAGCAACTCAAACTCTAGAGACGCAAAAGTCTCGGTCGTCCCGGAAGTCGAGACCCAAACATCAAGCTGGCCAGTGCCACCGATCGGAACGGTCGCTTCACTGAGCGTAAAAACCACCTCCCCGCGACACTGAATCGACGCCGCGCACGACACTACCATCAATACTAGTCTCAGCATTCAAACGCTCGATGAGTGGAGAAAACGTTGAATCAGCTCGAATCGAATCCGCCAGACTCTAAGCCGCCAAACAACGCCCCGTCATTGTAGCCAAACTGACACGTCGGGTTTGTGCGACGAGCCAGCTTGCCGTCATGCTGGTAGTGTTTCTTCGACGTCAAAAATCTAAAGCAGCCGAACGGCATTAGACACGGTTTCTGCGCAATAACCGGGATTAACGCCTGTCGGCTGATGAGCCACGCCAGACATTTTGTCTCGACGGAGCGTTAGAGCAACGAACGAACAATTTCATCACACGTCGATAGGACCGACGCGTTTTGACATTCAAAGCGAAAGCATCTGCGGTCACTCGCTTCGATGGTGATCCATAGGGTCTCCGGCGGCATCACCGATTCGACTTTGTCGGCCCATTCGACGAGCACCCAAGTCTGTGGGGCGTCGAACAGTTCCTCGACGCCAAGTGCTAAGAACTCATCTTCGTCATGCACACGATAAGCATCCATGTGATGCAGCATGATCGGACCGGCAGCCATGGTCGCTTGATAGCTGGAAAGCAACGTGAACGTCGGACTGGTCACGTCGCTCGCATCGATCCCTGCCGCCTTCGCGATCGCCTGGGTGAACGTCGTCTTCCCAGCCCCAAGGGTCCCCACTAACCCGATCGTCAACTGCTCCGGTAAACGCCCCACCATCGCGTCGGCGAGCCGCGTTAGTTTCGACAGATCAACTTGATCGAGTTGCAACATCGGAAGCCATTGCGGTCAGAAAAACGATCGATCCACTTGCGGTCGTCGGTCAGCGTTCCTTTAAGGAACCAACCAAAACGCACCGCTCATGAATGCGCCCTGAGCCAACGCGCCACGTGCACTGATCGGCACCGGAGGAACGATCCAAGGGGCACAGTTACCGGGGCGATAATAACCCAGGGCGTAGACACATTCGTCAGGAGGATGAATTCCCATCTTGTAAGGCAACACGGCGATGTTGGCGAAGAAGTGCGCCGACGAGACGACCGGTTGCAACCAAGGACCGGCAGTGTGGCCGTAGCGTTCCAAGTTGACTTGTTCAAAGTAACGCGGCTTGCTGCAAAGGTTGGATGCCTTCCAAGTCATGGTCAGCGGAGTCCAGTTTCGCGGCGTATATGCAACCTGCTCAACCAAGCATTCCTTCGGCAGTCCCCAGTTGTCGGCAAGATAACCGAGATCACCTTCGCTTAACTGATTGACGGGAACTTCTTCTCGTTCGCCAGCTTCGGTTTCAATGATCACTTGCTCGTACGCGAGGCCAACAAGACGTCCACGTGCGATCTCTTGGCCGCCAAGGTTACTCCAAGGACGAATCGATTGACGCGTTTCAAACTTTTGCCGTTGTTTGTCGTAGTCTTCCGGATCAAACAAATCGGGACGAAACGGTGGGCTTGGATCCAGCGAAATCGTATCGATAGTTTCCCGGGCAATCCGTTCGCGAAAGTCTTCGCAGGACAGTTCGTTTGGTCGCAACATTGATGTTTCGCCGAAGGTGGCTTCCTCATTCATTCGGCCGCGTCCGGGAAACCCGTCCGTCGGACGATCGCTCGGAGACGCCTCACCGGAAGGGCGATCAAGCTGCGCCGGTGGCGTAAAACGAAAGCCGTCCATCGAATCGGCTGCGTCCGGCGACGTATCCGGGGTCGGCACCGGAGGCTTCTCGGTGGCTGGTGCGGGTGCCGATTCCTGCGGGACGGCTTGCCGATCGGCCTGTTGTTCGGGAAACAGGCTGGGATCATTCAGCAATCCGCGAAGCTCGGATTTTCCCGCAGACGCGTCGGCCGGTGCGGGCAATTCTTGATCGGGTAGTGGAATCTGCTCGGTCGCCGGAGCCGTCGGATCAGGCATCATTTGACCACGGAACGGATTCGCTGGCGTCGATTGTTGCGGCAGCGTTGTTTCGGGAAGACCAAATCCACCGGTCGCCGGCGCCTCGTCGACCTGTGGGTCCGGAACCGGAATTGGGGCGGCAGCCATGCGAGCCGAGCTGGCAGGCGGAGCGGCCTTGGTTCCATCGGCAAACGGATCGTTGAAGAAATCTTCCGGTCGAGGCAAACGCTCTTGAAGCTGGCCTTGAGCGATCGGGGCCACGCCGCGTCGGTAATTTGCCACCGGTCCGCGTTGAGGTCGGCCTAAGCCGGAACCACCGGCCGTGGTCGCAGGTACCGATTCGGTGTGCGCGGTTTGCTGGATCACCGGCTGACGGGTTTGCCGAACAGAAGACTGTTGGGCGAACGCGTTGTCCTGCTGGTGGTAAGCTGACTGAACACTGCCGCGCTGAATAAACTGCCGCGCGTGCAATTGCTGATCGGACGCGTGTTGTTGCGTCATCGAGGACTGAGCCGTCCGTCGCTGCGATTGTGGGAACGTTTGCGGTGCGGCGTAAGCTTGCGGTGCGACCGGAGCGGCGGTGTGGTTGACCGTCGCTGGCGGTTTGATACTGGCGGCAGAGTTAACACTGGCTGCAGAATCGCTGCGTGCCGGCTGTGCAAAGACATCGTTCGCAGGAACTTGAACCGGGGCGGGCGTGACCCGTGAACTTTTCCGCCATCGCAGATTTGATCCCTGCGAGTTCACCTGCTGGGGGCCAGCGGGTTGGGCGGCGACCGGCAAAGGTGCCATCGCCTGTTGGGCGAACAGAGGTTCGCCGAGCCCAAGACTGCTCAGCGGAGAAAACGTGACCAGGGCGCCGAGCAACAACCGTGTCGGACGCGCCAGTCTGGCCTTAGCCTTGGTCGGATGACCCGACGTCGGGACTGTAGTTGGGCGCTTCTTGCGTGATCGCAATGTCATGCGGATGGTTCTCCCTTACCGTCGCTGCGGAGACACGGATGAATCGTCCATCCCGCCGCAGCTCTTCGATCGTCCTTGTTCCCAAATATCCCATGCCCGCTCGCAAGCCGCCGACCAATTGGTAAACGTAGTCGCTAAGCGGACCTTTGTAAGGCACACGGCCTTCAACGCCTTCGGGGACAAGCTTCCCAGCTTGCACGCCCTTCTGGCGGTATCGATCACTGCTGCCTTTGACCATGGCACCCATCGATCCCATCCCACGGTACGCTTTGAACGTTCGACCTTGGTAAAGGATCACTTTGCCGGGGCTCTCGGCGAGTCCGGCAAACAGACTGCCAATCATCACGGTGCTGGCACCAGCAACGATTGCTTTCGTAATGTCACCGCTGAAGCGAACGCCGCCGTCGGCGATGACAGGTATGTTTTGTTTCTTGGCGACCTCGGTCGCTCGCATGATCGCGGAGATCTGTGGTACACCAACGCCGCTGATAACGCGGGTGGTGCAAATCGACCCCGGACCGATGCCAACTTTGATCGCGTCGGCCCCCGCACTAATCAGGGCCTCGGCGCCTTCTGCCGTCGCCACGTTTCCGGCGACAACATCGATATCCCAGCTCTGCTGTGCTTTGATCTCACGAACTGTTTCGACCACATTCTTACTGTGGCCGTGCGCCGAATCGACGACCAGCAAGTCAACGCCTTGCTTGATCAACTGCTCGGCACGGACCAGATCGCCGACCCCAATCGCCGCCCCGACTCGCAATCTCCCTTGCGAATCTTTGCAGGCTCGAGGGAATCGCTTCATCATGTCGATGTCGCGAATCGTGATCAGACCCGTTAGTTTTCTATCTTCGTCAATCAGCAAGAGTTTCTCGACTCTTTTTGCCGTTAAAATCCGCTCAGCTTCCTCAAGCGTTACATTCCCCGTACCCGTCACCAAATTCTCACAGGTCATCACCTCGGAAACTGGGAGATCTGGGTCCTCCAGGAAGCGCAGGTCGCGGCGGGTGAGAATCCCGGCAAGGGTTCCGTCCTCATGAACGATCGGGATCCCTGACACGTTTGCTTGATCCATCAGCTCGGCTGCTCGACCGACCTTTTCCCCCGGCGGAAGGGTCACCGGATCGATGATAATCCCGTTGGCCGAGCGTTTGACCTTCAAGACTTCTTCAGTCTGGGCCTCGGTCGAGAGGTTCTTATGGACGATCCCAAGCCCCCCTTCTTTGGCCAGTCCGATTGCCATCTCGGCTTCAGTCACCGTGTCCATGGGGGACGATAGCAGCGGAATCTGCAACCGAATGCGTTTGGTCAGATGGCTGCTAACATCGACTTCGCTGGGAACGACTTCGCTGTACCGGGGCTCCAGAAGCACGTCGTCAAACGTGACACCGCTGTAGCTAATTTTATCTTCAAACATGCCGTACCTGTCACGCTGAAGGGCTGATCTGGGGAAAAGCCCGCCAGTATGACGCTTCGAACTCAATCGCGGAAGTGGCGCCCCTGCTGAAGACGACTCGACGAACACTTAGCGGCAGCGTGTTCGGCAATGCGCCGAACCAATGACGCCGCACCGAACGCTACCAAGACTGACGATTAAAGCGGGAACTCTTCCTCGGCGGCGACTTCGGCGTACAACGGCATATGACGATAATAGACTTCCAAGATCATCGTCGCGAACGAAGTCAGGCAAAGTCGGCCACTATCGGAGAGGTGCTTGACTTCGGGGAAAAACCAACTGCCTTTGGCACCGCGTGATTGATCTTGGGTCTCGACCAACCAATCGCGCAATTCGGTGTTGAATTCATCCCACTCTTTGCCACCGTGATGCCGCAACACCTGGGCGGCGTAGTAGTCGTAGTACAGGTCTTTCTTTAGCACGCCGCGTTTGGCGAGGTGCTGAACTCCCCGCTTGATTCCTGGGTGGTTCTTATCCCATCCGGTATACATGCGGCACAGCAATCCGACCGCCGAGGTAGCGGGGCGAAAACTGGTCACCGGCCCGGTGTAGCCGTAGATCGAACCGTTGTCGCTGGCGACCTTGTCGAGGAACAGGACGGACCCTTGGATGGCGTTGGGAGGAATAATCAAGTGTCCCATGTGACCGCTTTTGAGCGCCATCACCTGCCAACCGACTACCGAGGTGTCACCGCCACCGCTGTCGCGAATCCCATATCGCCATCCCCCGTCACGACACTGGGCGACGGAAATGAAGTTGAGCGACGCCTGCGCCGGCCCGGCCAATTCAGGATCGCCGGTCATCGCGTACGCTTCGCAAAGCGTGATCGCTGCCAGACCGTGATCGTACATCGATCCGCCAGCCCGATAGTCGATGTAGGGCAGTCCGCGTTCTTTACCCGGCTTTCCGTTCTGGACGAGGAACCGCAGTCCCGCCATCACGACACCGCTAAATTCACCCTTGATATGCGTTTGACCGGCCCCCAAGAATGGCAACAGCGCCAGCGAAGTCGCGGCATTGAGTTGCCGGGCCCGGCCTTCTTTCGTACAGCCATTGCCGCACGCGCCCTTGCAGACAATTTCGTGCTGGAACGTCCAGGCCCCCGCATTCGGGCCGACTTTGATTTGGTGTCTGGAAAACCACTTTAACGCTTCGGTAACAGCCGCTTCGCTGCTCTCGGTACCGCCGTATTCACGCAGCAGTTTTTTCTTCATGTCGGATGAACGGCTGTCGGTAGGCCGCATGTTCATCATCGACATCGACTGCAACGATGTTGCTGCCGGTGCGACGTCGATGGCGAAATCGCTCATCTCCAGCGGCACCGACGCGATGTCCATCACCGGGGTTTCCATTGCCACGGGTTCGACCATCTCGACCGGATCGGTGATCTCGACCTCCTCGACGGTTTCCTCAGACTCGGCCAATTCGCCAGGATCGAAATCCTCGATCGATAATTCTTCCACCTCCGGACCGTTGTCCTGTGAACTCGACGCCGTCAGCACGTTGACGATCTGGATCGGGTCGGCAATGGACACCAATCCGAGAATGACCAGGATCAACACATGTACCAGCGTGCTGACCAACCAAGCCGGCATCGCTTGAAACATGACAAAACGCCGGTCAGTACTGTAGTCATCACCGCCATCGGATTCGGACTCCGCCGCAGGCTGTGCGGAAGCCGGTGCGGCCGCACTGATCGCGTCAGGTTCTTCGGAGAGCTCGTTCGTATCAGCGTTCGTGCTCACGGACTTCGATTCCTAAATTAGACAAGCTGAAACAGACTAGGAGGGACAGGCAAGGCGGGATCAGCCGACGAGAGAATTTGCTCCGGCGGCCTGATAACAGTCAATCGAATCACAAGTAATCAACACGGGCGTTGATGCGACGAGGCAACCCATACGCGACCGCGCAATCACAACGGTGCAATTCACACGATGCCGGTCGTATCCGTGCTATCTCACAGGGCAACCTGCGAAATACCGATCGATGAAGCATCTACGACGCAACACTGATGTCAAGCTGCCAAGCGATGCCACCTCGCACGCGCTTCGAAGTGTTGACATGAAAGACTAGTGTTTCGTCCCAGTTCAATTTGTGGATTAGCCGAATGGTGTTAGCCACGGTATCCGAGCAAGCATCGGGGCTAACGCCCGTCGGCTGAAAACTCGCACCCGTATTTTCTAATGGAACAAAGCACTCACCCCGGTGGGTTCACTTCCCGGCACATCGCGTCGGTCATTAACTCTCCGACGATCACCCAATGGCAATGTTGACCACCGCTGTAGTGACCATGCCCGTCCGCCTTAATGAACGGCATCGAGTACTCAATTGTACTCAGCCGGTCAGAATTCGGACGCTACGAATTGAAACCTGAGGTCAACTCTCTGGCTCGGGGTTCGGGTCTTTTCGATTCTCCACCCGAATCGGTTCAAAGTCGGCGATCCGTTTGAGGTACTTCGGAACCGCTTCACGATACCGTTCGTTCAGCTGCACCTTTTTGCCCCCACCGAGCTTTCCGACCCAGCCCTGTTCAAGCTCGATCGCAACCGACAAATCCTCAAACCGCCCGGCCGTGGGGTCCGACCAATGCAATACGATCAACTGGTCACTGGCTGAGTCGTCACTGCTTGGGTCGTCACTGGCACCGGAAGCCAACTCCTTCTGGGTCACCGACCCCCACGCGTAGCTCCGATCATCTAGCAGAACATGACGCAGGTGTCCCAGGCCAGGCATTCCGCTTAAACGGACCGGGGTACCGTTCGCCTCGGGTTGGTTGAACATCGGCTGCAGTTCAACCTCCTCGGCCAACTGAAAGGCCGTCACGACATCCTCCCCCCAGAACTCGGTCGTCTTTTCCAGTTGCGTCCTGCGCGCCCAGATGCTGATGAAGCTACCGACGATCCCAAAGACGAGCACGACAACGCCGAACAAAATGCCTCGCCTGGTGATCTGAACACGCGGATCGTTGTACTTGTCAGCATGTCTCTGTTGAACGTGCCCCTCGGCTGGCAAGCTTTCTTGGGCAGCCGACGAGTTTTCTGACGCGAGATTATGTTCGGCGTCGGACAGAGTTTCCGAATCAGGCCGGTCGTCGGGATGAGATTGCATGGGGTAAACTTGCTCGCCAATCAGCTTCTTGAATCCGCCCAAACCGAGTCACAAGATGGAATCCGATCGAACCGCCGAAGCAGAAGAGAAAATTGTTTCGGTCGACTTGGGTGACCGTAGTTATCCAATTCATATTGTCTCCTCGGCAACCGGGCGTTTTGCCGCTGCGGTGAAAAAATCGATCAGCGACCTCTCGCATGCCGTCCTGATCTGCGACCAAGCGGTGGCGGCATTAGGCGAGAGTCTTCGCGAGCAACTGCAACCGGAGGTCGACCGAATCGACTCGATTGAGGTCCCTTCGGGCGAACCGAGCAAGTCGGTTCAGCAGTTCGAAGCGTTGCTCGAGTGGATGCTTCAAAGCGGTGCCGATCGCAAAAGCGTCGTGTTCGCAGTCGGCGGGGGCGTCATCGGCGACTTAGCCGGATACGTCGCTGCGTCGTTTGCCCGTGGCGTCCGTTTCGTCCAAATTCCCACGACGTTGTTGGCGATGGTCGACAGCAGCGTCGGTGGCAAGACAGGCATCAACCTGTCGGGAGCCAAAAATATGGTGGGGGCGTTTTGGCAGCCCGAACTGGTGTGGATCGACACCGAAGCGATGAAGACGCTTCCCGACCGCAGCTACCTCAGTGGCCTAGCCGAAGTGGTCAAGTACGGCGTGATCGACGATGCGGAATTCTTCGATTGCTTGGAGCGAGATGCCGAAGCCCTCGTCCGCCGCGATGAGGACGCACTGCGATTTGCGATCGCCCGAAGCTGCCAATCCAAAGCCAGCGTCGTCGGCGAAGACGAGCGAGAAACCAGCGGACGCCGCGCGATCTTGAATTATGGTCACACGTTTGCCCATGCGATCGAAGCAACCGCCGGCTACGGGGCGTTGCTACACGGCGAAGCTGTTTCGATCGGAATGCAAATGGCGGCGACCTTGGCGATTCGATTGGGGCTCTGCCAGCCATCGTTATTGGAACGGCAAACCGACTTGCTCAAACGCTGTCAGCTTCCGATCACGTTTCCCGCTGCCGATGTCGACGCGATGCTGCCGGTGATGATGCGAGACAAGAAGGTCGCCCACGGAAAGTTGCGTTTCATCCTGCCCAGTGAAATCGGACGGGTGGATTTAGTCGGTGACGTTGATCCGGTGCTCGTTCGAGAAGCGATTCAAAGTCATCGCTAGTGCTTTTATTGTGATTAAGACGGCGATTCGTGCTGCAAAGTCACCGTGTCCGTTGAAGTTCCCGGCACCTCCCTGCCAAAGTGGCAATTGGCTGAAATCAGCGTATTGAATTTCGGTTTTGCTGGCCGATGCGATACAATACGACCAGTGTCAGCCGTCGATCGGTCCCGCCTGCAAAGCCGATCTCGCCGAAGTGTCCGCCCGATAGGAGAGGAACTTCCGGCTGATCCCGCCACTCCCACCAGAACAACTTCCCCGATGAAGTCACGCTTCATTCCTGACCGGTCACCGGTTTGTCGGCCGTACGCTGCGCTTGGTCTGCCGTCTGCCGCGCTTGGATTGTTACTGATCAGCTTTCCGCTCGGCACCGTTTGCTCGGCCGCAGAAGACGTTCAATCACTGACGTCATTCGTCAACGACCATTGCATGGATTGCCACGATGGCCCCGACGGTGAAGGTGGGTTTAATGCCGGATCGCTCAACCTTGACATCTTTGCCGATGCCGCCAGTGAGAAGGACCTGCATCATTGGATCCGTGCGTTTGATCGGGTCGAACAAGGCGAGATGCCACCGCCGGAAGACGTCGAAGTCGACTCCGAAACGCGGGCAACCTTTGTCAAAGACCTGCGCACTGCGATCAAGAACTCGCAAGATCGTCACCATCAGTCGAATGGCCGAGTGCTGTCGCGTCGTCTCACCAACGATCAACTGACGGCAACCTTGGGTGACCTACTATCGATCGACGTTCCGCTTGCTCGCTTGATGCCCGAAGAGCCTCGTGTAGACGGGTTTCGCAACATCGCCGACGCCCAATCGATGTCGTATTATCATCTCGAAGATCACCTGCGGGTCGTCGACGCCGCATTGGACGCGGCCTTCGCCAAACTGCGTACCGCCGACATCCCCGAGGTCATCGATCTACCGGCGAACCGTATCGCCAACAAACGCAAAGGCCAACGCAACCGCGACCCTGAACTCCGCGAAGACGCGGCGGTGATTTGGATGTCGACAATGGCGTTCTATGGTCGTATTTCGCGGACGACTGTTGACGAAGCGGGCTGGTACCGGATCACACTCGAAGCGTCTTCGCTGAACCCACCGGATGACCGCAACGTGTGGTGCTCGATCCGCAGTGGAAAGTGCGTTTCGACAGCCGCCTTGATGTTTTGGATTGGTTCGATCGAACTGACCGAGAAGCCACAAACGTTTCAGTTTGATGCGTGGATCGAGAAAGATCACATGCTGGAAATCCGCCCCGCCGACAACACACTCAAAAAAGCGAAATTCCGCGGTGGACAAGTCGGATTCGGCGAAGGCGAACCGCAAAAGGTTCCCGGCATCGCGATGCACCACCTAAAACTCGAACGCATCTATCCGGCCGGCGATACGAATCAAACGCGGCGGGCGTTGTTCGGTGATCTCGACGTCACCTGGCATCCCAAAAAGAAACAATGGCAACTGCAATACGCTTCGCCGGATAACCCGGCCGGCAAAGCGGCGCTGGTCGAACAAGCCAAACGATTTGCCGCGCGAGCCTTTCGCCGCCCGATCGATGAGCAATCGTTTGCCCCCTATCGGCAGATCATCGAGGCCGGTTGGGATGTTAAGCAAGACCCGGTCGCCCTGCTGCGGCAAACGTATCGTGCGATCCTCTGTTCTCCGCGATTGATCTACTTCACCGAGCCCCCTGGTGAACTTGATGACCATGCGATCGCCTGTCGATTGAGTTATCTGTTGACCGGATCGATGCCGGACGAGGAACTGCGCCGAGCGGCCGACAAGGGACAACTTCGCGACAACCCTGACGCGATCATCACCCATACCCGACGGCTACTCGACGGCCGAGACTTCGATACCTTCGTAACGGACTTTGGTGATCAATGGTTGGACCTTGCCGACATCGCGTTTACCGAACCCGATCGCCGGATGTTTTCCGATTTCGACCTAATCGTTCAAGATGCGATGTTGGGTGAAACTCGTCGCTATTTGAAAACGCTGATCAGTGAAAACCGACCGGCGTCACAGCTGGTCGATAGCGATTTCACCTGGCTGAACGATCGATTGGCGCGGTACTACGACATCGATGTCGAAATCGGCCCCACCGAGTGGAAGCGAGTGGACCTTCGTGATCACGAGTATCGCGGAGGCCTGATGACCCATGGATCAATCTTAAAAGTAACCGCCAACGGCACGGATACCTCGCCGGTCGTTCGCGGTGTTTGGATCTGCGATCGCTTACTCGGAATCCCGATTCCAGATCCGCCGGAGAATGTTCCGGCGATCGAGCCTGATGTTCGTGGTGCCAAAACGATCCGCGAGATGCTAGCCAAACACCGTGAAGATGTTTCCTGTGCTTCTTGCCACAAGCGAATCGACCCGCCAGGGTTTGCACTCGAGATGTTCGATGCCGCCGGACAATGGCGTGAGAATTATCTGGTGCGGAAATCGGGCAAGTATCGTCAAGGTCCGAACATCGATGCGTCATACCAAATGCCCGATGGCCGCAAGTTTGATTCCTTTGTTGAATTTCGCGAATTGGCCGCTTCGACATCTCGACGGATCGCCAAGAACTTTGCCGGACAATTGCTCGTGTATGGCACCGGGACACCGATCACGTTTTCCGACCGCGATCACCTGGAGTCCATTGCGACGGCCGCCGAAGACAACCAATATGGCTTGCGTTCGCTGATCGAAGCGGTCGTGACCAGTCAACCTTTCTTAAATAAATAGCGAGTGGGAACATGTCACTGAAACTGCCTTCGACCGCCAAGCGTTCGGCAATGAAATCGACGTTGGTCCCCCGAGACGCGATCGACCGGCGAACGGTGTTGCGCGGCAGCGGCGTCGCGGTGGCGCTGCCATGGTTATCGGCGATGCAATCGGTGGGTGCCAGCGAAGACACTCGTCCGGCACGCCGCTTTGTTTCCGTTTCGATCGGGCTTGGCCTGCTGGGCGAAAACCTGTTCCCCGAAGACGCCGGCCAGTCTTACCAAACATCGCGGTACCTGAAGTCCCTGCAAGACGTTCGGGAAAAATTCACCGTCGTCTCGGGGACCCATCACCCCGGTGTTTCCAACGGGCACCGTGCAGAAGCGAGCATCCTGACCGCGACACCAATCGGCAATTCAGGCGCCGCAAAGAATACCATTTCGATCGACCAATTGATGGCCAAACACCTTGGCCAAGCGACGCGGTTCCCATCGCTGGTGCTTAGCACCGGCGGCTCGCAAAGCCCGTCATACACCGACACCGGGGCGATGATCTCCGCGGAAAGCTCACCGGCAACGCTGTTCGCCCGATTGTTCATCGATGATTCTGAAAAAGAGCAAGTCCGACAAGCGAACCGAATTCGACAAGGACGCAGCATCATGGACGTAATCGGCGAAGACGCCAAACGACTCGAACGTGAACTCGGGTCTGGCGATCGCCAACGTCTCGACGCCTACTTCACGAGCGTACGTGAACTGGAAAAGCACATGGCGGCCAACGAGCGCTGGGCGAAGCTTCCCAAACCTTCGGTCGATGCGAAACGCCCCGTGCCGCCGAGCCAAAACGATGTCGTCGGGTGTCTTTCGATGATGATGAACGTGATGAAGCTGGCCATTCAAACCGACTCAACGCGTTTCATCACCCTGAACATTCCCGGCAGCAATCACCGTCTGCCGATCGAAGGCGTCGACCAAGGACACCACACACTTAGCCACCACGGGCGTGACCCGGAAAAGCTGGCACAATTGGCGTTGATCGAAGACGAGTTAGTCGCCACCTACGGCGAGTTTCTGCGGTCGTTAGCATCGTTCGAAGAACCTTCAGGTAACTTGCTCGACCACACGTCGGTTTTGATGACCAGTAACTTGGGCAACGCGTCAAATCATGACAATCGCAATCTGCCGGTATTGATCGGCGGCGGTGGCTTTAAGCACGGACAACACTTGGCGTTTGACACCAAGAACAACCATCCGCTGGCCACCCTGTTTGTTTCGATCTTGCAACAAACCGGTTTGCCGGTCGGCGATTTCTCCAGCGGAACAACCACAATGTCGGGACTCGAACCGACCGTTTAACGCCGATGCGGTCACAGTCCGCCGTATGAGCATGCGATTGTCCGATGGGCTAGACTGATGGCGACGATCGACCGGACAAGGTGTTCCGGCCGATGAGCGAACGCCCTTTGGTCACTTATTTGATTGCCATGCGATACACGCTGCAAACCCCAGTTCTTCTGGTCATTGCACTAATCGGTTGTTTCCTGCCCGCTTGCTCGCCGGCGTCTGCCGCCGAACGTCCCAACGTGCTGTTCATCTTCCTCGATGACTTCGGTTGGCGTGACGCAGGCTTCATGGGCACCGATTATTACGAGACGCCGAACCTGGACGCGTTGGCTGCCAAAGGGATGGTGTTTACAGATGCTTACGCCGGTGCCGCCAATTGCGCCCCCTCACGAGCGTGTTTGTTGTCCGGTCAATACACGCCGCGGCACCAGATCTACAACGTCGGGACCCAACGACGTGGAAAAAAACAGCATGGTCGCTTGATGCATGTCCCCGGTACGGACACGCTCTCAACTGATATCGAAACCTGGGCACACCGCGTCAAACAAGCCGGGTACCGAACCGGGACGATCGGCAAATGGCACTTAAGCAACGATCCCTTGCCCTATGGTTTCGACTTTAATTTCGCCGGCACGCATAGCGGAAGCCCACCGCAAGGTTACTATCCGCCGCATGGCAAGATCGCCGAACTTCGTGACGCCCCGAAGGACGAATATCTGACGCGTCGACTTAGCGAAGAAGCGATCAATTTTATTCAACGAGATTCGTCAAAGCCTTGGTTCTTGTATCTCACCCATTTCGCCGTTCACACACCCTTGCAGGGCGAACCGGGGTTGGTGAAAAAGTATCAGCAGAAACCCAAAGGCATGCTGCACAATCATGCCGTGATGGCCGCGATGATCGAAGCCGTCGATCAAGGCGTCGGTGAGATCGTCAATGCGATCGATGAAGCCGGACAAACCGACAATACGATCTTCGTCTTCACCAGCGACAACGGTGGTTACGGTCCGGCGACTTCAATGGATCCACTGAAAGGCTACAAGGGAACCTACTACGAAGGCGGAATTCGCGAGCCGATGTTTATCGTTTGGCCCGGCGTGACTAAGCCTGGATCAAAGAGCGACGTCCCCGTGGTCAACGTTGATTTGTATCCGACATTTTGTGACATGACCGGGGCGGATCTTCCCGAACAACCTCTCGACGGACTGAGCCTGCGTCCGTTGTTGGCGGGCGAAACGTCTGAAGCGTTCGTCGACCGCGCACTATTCTGGCACTTTCCGGCGTACCTTCAGAGTTATGCCCGCATGGACGGCCAACGCGACGTTCTGTATCGCAGCCGCCCATGCGGCATCATTCGTGACGGGCGATGGAAGCTTCATGAATACTTCGAAGACCGTTCGCTCGAGCTGTACGATCTACAGGATGATGTCGGTGAAACAACCAACCTCGCAGAGATGCACCCAGACATCCGTGATCGCTTGCACCGAAAACTGCAGCAGTGGCGACAGGAAACCGGCGCACCGATTCCCGGTCCCAACCCCGACTTCGATGAAACCTCAGAGAAACAGGCAATCGAAAAACTGATGAGAAAGATCAACAAGTCAAACCAGTAGACCACGCCTCGTTCAAGATACCGCGACGAGCGTTAGCTCCGACGATGTAAGCGTCCGGGCTCGTTGAGAGTGAATCAGAATGCGTGGAATGACCCGGTCGGGACTAACGGCGGCGAAAGGCGTCGAACGCATCACGGATGGACGCCGGCACACGGCGACGGTTACCGCTGTCGCGAACGTCACGCATCGTGTCACGAGGCCGCGTGTTACTACGTTGCGGAGCCTCACGAGGCTCCAATCCTAAACTTCGCAGGGCATCTTCGGCTTCGCTCGTTCGGTTAGGATCCGCAGTGGGTTGATCGATGTCGCGAACGTTCTCCCAACGTTTGCGGAAACGCTCCAGATCCTCCGGCGTCCAGTTCAGTTCTTCCAGCAAATCGTCGTCGATCTTGTCGCGGTTTTCGTCCAGGTAATCGAGCACCATGTCGGTCGCTTTCTTGGCATAGTCCAAATCTGGCGGCGGCGGAGGCTCGGCGTCGCGGTCGCCCTCGCCCGGTGCCGATCCTGTTCCATTCGGATTGGTTTGATCGCCGGCTTGTGGCGACGAATCCGATGACGGTTGCCCCGAGCTTGAAGACGACGATTCAGAACTGCCGGATGGTCGGTCCTGAGCCGACGACGAGGGATCATCACGAGGCGTCTCGTCGGCGGGTGTCCCCTGATCCGAACCGTTATCATCTTCGCCGGTTTGATTACCTTGCTCACCGCCGCTCGAATCACCGCTTGGCGTGTTTTCCGAGGTTGACGGACGAGTGTCGGAGTTCGCATCCTCTGTCTGTCCCGACTCTGGCTGTCCCGACTCTGGCTGTCCCGACTCTGGCTGTCCCGACTCTGGCTGCCCCGACTGCTCTGAATCTGCGGCTTCGGGTGACTGATCCTTCGGCATCTCGCCCGCCCCCTCCTGACCCGCCGACGGATCAGCCTTGGGCGTTCCCGCCTGAGATTCAGACGACGACTCGCTGCCGCTTTGTTGATCGCGATTGCCGGTTTCGTCTTGCGAACTTCCATCAGGCGAACTTCCAGAATCGCTCGATGACGGTGACGATTGGGATTGTTCCGACCCCGCTTGCTGATCGCCGCCTTGATCGGAGTTCTCGGGTTTTTGATTTGGGTTCTCTTCGGCTTGCCGCGATCCCGATTGACCTGACTGCGAGTCCTTTTGGTTACGTTCGAGATAATCTTTGATGCGTTCAAATGCTTCGCCGTCATGCTCCGGTGCCGACGGTTTTGCGGCATCGTCCTGCGAGCCATCTTGATCTGCGCTATCAGACTGGTGCTGTCCGTCGCTCGTCTCGCTTTGAGTTGACTGCCCGCCGGACGCCTCGTCTTCGGCGGAAGCGTTCATCGTGCTATCAGCTTGATCGCCACCGGATGTCGATTGGTCAGTGCTTGCGTCCCCAGGATCCTGACGTTCGGCTGCCGGTGACTCGTTCCCATCCGCATTGTCTGAATTCGGTGATTCGCCCGAATTAGACGTTTTGCCTCCGCTGCTGCCGTCGGAAGTTTCATCGCCGACATCATTGGAGGGATTTTCTTGTGGATTGGAATCTTCACCCGATTGACCAGACGAATTCGAATCGCTTGATGATGATTCGGATTCCGATTCGTTCTCGCCGGAAGCACCGCTCGCTGACTGCCCCGAACCGCCGTTGTTTTCATCAGAACTTTCACCTTCGGTCCCTTCCGAGCCCGACGTACCGCCGCCGGACGGCTGGCCTTCGCCGGAGTCACCGCCATCGGCATTGGTCGCCGGACGATCATCGGGTTTGGAAAGTCCGTCGTTGTCAGTCGGGTCTTCGGGAAGATCTGGGTCGGTATCGACGATACGCAGTTCGACCGGATCGGTCGTGACACGATTCGGTTTGACTCTTTCGTCCCCGGGGATCTGACGATTGTCGACTGCCGTCGCGGTGACTCGAACGACATCGCCGGGGCCCAATCGATACAGAAAGGGCCGAAACCGATAGACGGCGACTTGGTTTCCTTTGCCGGAAGCCTCACGTTTCCAAATGATCGGTTCGACGATGGTGTCCAGGCCACGAACGATTTTCAGACTCACTTGTTCCAGTTCATAGTCCGCATCCATCGCGTGGACTTCGATCGTTTGCTGACCATCGAAAGGCACTTCCTTGGGTGATTTTCGCGGTACGACGATCGTCACGTCCGGCGGCAAGTCCGGGATGATCTTGATCGGATAGACAATCGGCTCGGGATTGGTTTGGTCGGCGTGATCCCAAACCCGGATGCGATAGTTTTCAGGCTCGACGGCATTAGGACGCCCGACCGAACTTCGCATCACCATCTCGGCCGAAAGCGTCACGCCGTCATCGGCGATTTTCATCTTGATCGTTCCGCCGGTAGGACGCATCTTACCGCCGACTTCCTTGCAGTTCAGTTCCAACTCGGCACGCTTAACCGCATGATTCGTTTTGGCGGTCAGCCGCACGTTGGTGCCATCGCTTGTATTGATAGCCGGGCTGGATGTCGTCCGCGGCTGGGCACCGGTGTAGGCCGGGGGTTCGTAGCGAACACTTTCGATGGCGACGACGGGGACGTTTTGGATTCTGATCGAGAATGGTCCCGCGATCGCATCGCCAGCTTCGATGCGATAATTGACCAAGCCTGTTGCCGCATGACCGATTTCGATCGTCGCGACGAACAAGTCACGATCGGTCTCGAACACC
Organism: Roseiconus lacunae; assembly: GCF_008312935.1. Taxonomy (NCBI): domain Bacteria; kingdom Pseudomonadati; phylum Planctomycetota; class Planctomycetia; order Pirellulales; family Pirellulaceae; genus Roseiconus; species Roseiconus lacunae. The sequence continues at coordinate 582,272 of NZ_VSZO01000001.1, forward strand.
AACGGGATCGACGATTCGTTTGTATCGCTCTGGACGTAACAGATCGCTGGTTCATTACTGAATAGGCCATCAATTTCCGCACTCACATCGATCGACCTGCCTGCCAACGCTTGAACGTTTCCCGGAGCGACTCGACGAATCTGAACACGCTTTGCAGGTGCGACCGAAGAAAGCGGTGCCCCCAACCGCTTTGCCGAAGCGACGGAACTTTTCGGCGAGGCGACGATATAAGCCGCCAGCAAAGCGAACACGGCGGCCGTGGCGATCCACCAACGGAACGTTCCCGTCGCTTCACCGGGCAGTACGTCGTATGTCTTTAGAAGCGATGCGGCGCGTGATCCGATCGCTTGGACCACTCGCGCCCGGATGCCTTGGGGCGAGTCTGCTTTCAGTGTGACGTAACTGGTCAGTTGTTGGCGATAGTCGGGGTGATCTTTTTCGAGTGCCCAAGCGGCGTACTCGCGGCTGATTTGCTGGGTGATCAGCGGCCACGTCCGACGCGCCAAGTACCATGCGATGACACCCAAAAAAACGAGAAAGCAGACCAGCCGAACGGCCATCGAAGGCGCATAGATCCAATGATCGACAACGAGCCAAACCAGCAGTGCCGACATACTGCCGATGACGATTTTCAGAACCGCCCGAGTCAGTTCGCTCCACCACAAGGCTCGCCGAGCTTCTTCGATCCGATCATCGATCAATTGATCGGCGTTAGAGCGAGACTGTCGATTCGAAGACGGTGCGGCAGTCGACATAGGCCATCAGGGCTTTGGAACTAGAAAAGAAGCGAGGCGAGAGCCACTTAAGATTATACCTCGCCCGCAAGGATTTGCTTCAGCGCCTGCACCAGATCGTCGGACTGGTCATGCCGATAATTCACATCCTGCGTCTGCTTGCTCGCCAACGTCTTGACCTGCACGCGGTCCTCGGACCATTCATTGGCGCCGGCGACAATGGCGATTTTAAATCCTCGCCCATCGGCGTACTTCAGCTGCGCACCTAACTTCTTCGGTTCGGGGTAAATCTCGTTCGAGATCCCGCGGTCGCGGAGCGCCGCCGACAGAGCCAAGTAATCGTCGCGCCGGTCGGCATCAAAATAAGCGATAAAAACATCGGCCGGTGTCTTGGCATCGCCGAGCAAGTCGAGCGTTTCCATTGCCGCGAGCAAACGGTCGAGCCCCAACGACGCACCGATCCCAGGCAGGTGTTGCTTGGTATAAAGCCCGGCCAGGTTGTCGTACCGTCCCCCACTGCAAACGCTGCCGATTTTTGGCAAGTCGTCCAGGGTCGTCTCAAAGATCATCCCGGTGTAATAATCCAGCCCGCGTGCGATCGAGACATCGATCTTGATTCGTTCGGCGGGCACACCGGCGGCCAACGCGCCTTGATAAACGTCTTTCAGACGCTCGATCGCCGCTTGCCCCGCTTCGCCGGGCCCAACCAAGTCGGGTAGTCGCTGAAAGATCGATTCGGCATCACCATTAAGTTCGGCCAGTGCCAACACCTTGTCGGCTTGGGCTGCAGTCACGCCCGCGGTGTCACACATTTCGGCGGCGACTCGATCGCGCCCGATCTTGGCCAGTTTGTCGAGGGCACGAAGCAACTCGACCGTTTTGTTTTCCATCTCTAAGTGCCGCAACAGTTCCGTCAGGACGCCGCGGTTGTTGATGCTGATGGTGAATCGTTCGAAGCCGATCTGAGAGAGCAATCGATCAATCACCGCGACCGTTTCGATGTCGGCCATCACGCCGGTGGTTCCGATCGTGTCAAAGTCACACTGAATGAATTCGCGATAGCGCCCCGCCTGCGGACGTTCACCTCGCCATACCGGTGCGATGTGGTACCGCTTGAAGGGCGTGCCGAGTTCGTTGATATGCTGGGCCGCAAACCGAGCCAATGGAACAGTCAGGTCAAACCGCATACCGACGGCTCGACCGCCGTTGTCTTCGAATCGGTAAATCTGCCGGTCGGTTTCGTCGCTGCCTTTGCCGGTCAAGATTTCTAAGTATTCCAGTGTCGGCGTATCGATCGGCGCAAACCCGAACGACCGGAATACACCTCGGGCGGTTTCCATCAGCCTTTCGCGTGGGATCATCACCGATGGCAAGTAATCGCGGAATCCGTTCAGGGTTCGAGGTTTTATCAAAGACATGAAATCAAAGACAAGGAATGGGATGGTTCGGGAAATGGAAAATGAAACACTGACACAGCGAATCGCGAATGCCGGTAAGCGAATCGAGCGACATCGTTGAACCAGACGTAGGCGATCGGACGATCACAACGGCTTTCGGTCAGCCGACGACGGGCAGGCCAACGGAACGTCGCCGCCGTAGCGTTTGACGATCGACCTGGTTAGGATCGGCGAACTGTGGACCATACAATCCGTCGGCATATTCGTCGATCTGTTCGGCCGTTTCAAAGTATTGGTCGTAGCACCAGTCGTCGTCGAACTCACATTCGTCGGTCGTGTAGTCTCGGCAAATTTGTGGCCGGGTTTCGTAGATACCGCAACGATGGTCATCGCGGAGATGTTTGCAGGTCGTGTGGACCAGCAGGTACCAACTCGTGTCCTCCACAAAAACCGTCGCCCGCTCATGTAGCAGGTACCAGCGGATGTAATCGAAATCCTTCCGCGTCGTCGGCTCGTCGATCGGCAACGCAAAATAGTGGCAGCATTTCGCGGTGCAGTGGTCGCACAGGATTTCGCCGTCAGGTACTTGGCTGCGTTTCAGACGGATCGCTCGCGTTGGCACATTCACGGAAGGTATCGCATTGAGTGACGTTTTTGTGTAAACGATGCATCTGTTGACGCAAGAGACTGGATAGCAGCTGGAGCATTTTAATGGAAGTCGTCATCACCGCACTGGGCCCTGACAACGTGGGGTTGGCCGACCCCATCATCCACTATGTGACCGGCCAAGGGGCCAACATCGCCGAAATCCAAATGTATGACCATGACGATCAGCAATTGTTCGCCATGTTGTGCCGGATTTCGATCGAAGAGTCGCAATTTCCGCTGCTAAAGTCGGCGATGATGCAAATCGGCGAGCACACCGGGTTGGCCATACGCGTTTGGAGCCCCAGCCAGCACGAGGTGCCCCGCCTGGCGATCTGCTGCACCTTTGTCGAACATACACCGCGAGCCGTTTTGCAGGCGATCAAGGACGGCAAAATTAACGCGATTCCGGCCGTGGTGATCTCCAATCGAAAGAAATTGCGATTCCTGGCGGAGGAATTTGGCGTTCCCTTCCAATTGATTGGTGACGCCAGCGGGGCCGCCGATGATCGGGCGATGGTCGATGTCCTCGACAAATTCGACGTCGACTACGTCGTGTTGGCCCGTTACATGCGAGTCCTGCCACCGAGCACCTGCTGGCAGTTCGCCGGCGGCCGAATCATCAATTTGCACCACGGATTGCTGCCCGGATTTCCCGGTTTTCGCCCCTACCACGATGCCTACGCCGGCCGGATGCTCAGCTACGGCGCGACATGCCATTTCATCATCCCGGAACTCGATGCCGGCAACCAGACGATCAATCAACGCACCTTCAGCGTCGATCCGGGAACCAACCTGGAGGCGATCATCGCCGAAGGGGAGCGGGACAATGAACCTGCCTGTCTGGTCGAAGGTGTCCGCCGGGTGGTTGACCAAGAAGTCCGCTTGCATTTTCACCGCGTCATCGCGAACAAGTGATGACGCGCTAGCTCTCCGGCTGTGCGGTGATTTGAGATTCATACTCCCGCGACGTCTCGACCGATTGCCCCGTTAGATGCGAAACGATCTTGTCGACGTGATCGTGGCAGTTTTCCAGAAAGGTCTTGTACTTACTGGTTTGCGAGCCGGCGATCGCCGTTCCGGCAACGTATAAACCGGGGACATTCGTTTCCATCGTCGCTTCGTTGTGCTTCGGACGCTGGACCGAATCGATCAAATGCACACCGGCTGACCTCAGGAGTGTCTTGTCTTGGGAGTAACCGATCAAACTGAGCACATCATCGGCAGCAACTTCGATCGGCTCCCCCGAATCGATCTTCCGCAGATGGACCGATCGAGACTTGATCTGGACAGCTTCGGTGCCCATCAAACTTTCAATCCGTCCGGCCTTTAGCAGACCGTTAATCTCCGGGCGGAGCCAGTACTTGATCCCATCTTCGGGAAGCGTTTCGCCTCGATAACTAAGCGCTACCTTTGCGCCGGCGTGGTGCAATCGCAATGCCGCTTCGATCGCGCTGTTGCGTCCTCCGATGATCAACACGCGGCGTCCAAAATACCGATGCGTCTCACGAAGGTAACCATCGACATGCGGCAGGTCTTCACCGGGTATTCCCAGTCGCCGGGGATGATCGGTACCGCCGATCGCCAGTACAACTGCGCGAGCCATCCACGTTCGGACCTCTCCACCCGGCTTGGTCGTCACACCAAGTCCGCCCGATTGCCGCTGGACGTCCACCACCGGACAATACGGATGCACACTCAATCCAAACTGGGACACAACCGACCGCAGGTAAGTGAGGTATTCCTCGCGTGTGGCTTTGGATTGATCGACGGTCAATAGCGGCACACCCGCGATCGCGATCCGTTCGTTGCTGCTGAACCATCGCGTTTGCGGAGCCCACCAGGAAATGGTCTGACCGATAGGGCCTGCGTCGAACAATTCGGCCGCCACACCGGCACGCTTCAGTGCGACGCCCAATTCGATCCCGATCGGCCCGGCGCCGACGATCGCTACCTCGGTTTTATCGCTGGTGCTGATTGAATCGCTCATCGCTGGTGGGGCTGGAGGTCATTGCAAATCGCATCCGATCGCGCGAGGATGTGCGTGATCGGAACCGCTTTATTATTGCGAATCGAACAGCCCGTCGGCTGCCGCGGCGTCTAGAACGACGGTGACGCCAACGTGCTGCCTTAGAAAACTCGCCGGAACCTCGTCAGTCACCTCGCCGAACAGCATTGACTTGATCGCGGCTGTCTTCCCACTTCCGATTGCCAGCAGGACGATCTTCTTCGCTTGCAAGATCGTCGCGATCCCCATCGTGATCGCTTCGCGGGGCACTTCATCCGGCGAATCAAAGAAGCGAGCATTTTTTTCGATCGTGTCATCGGTCAAATCAACCCGTCGCGTCCGACTGTCCACTGACGATCCGGGTTCGTTGAACGCGATATGCCCGTTGTGCCCGATCCCCAGTAGCTGCAAGTCGATCCCGCCGTGCGATTGGATACTGTCTTCGTAGGCGGTGCAGTGTGCGGGGACATCCGACGCAAGCCCGTCGGGAACGTGAGTCCTCTCAGGGGCGATGTCAACTTTTGAAAACAACGTTTGGTTCATGAACGACCGATAGCTTTGCGGATGATCTCCCGATAAGCCAACGTATTCATCCAGGTTAAATGACGTCGCTTCGGCAAAGCTAATCTGACCGTCGCGATGGAGCTCAATCAGGTTTTCATACGTTTTCAACGGAGTCCCTCCGGTCGCCAACCCAAGCACTGATTGGGGGCGTTCGCGAAGTTGGTCGGCGATCAAGTCGGCAGTGGTGCGGGAAGCCGCGTCGGAATCCTCGCAAACGATCACCCTGATTCCGTTAACGACGTCGTTCACTTTGAAGCCCATTGGTTCTCCGATTGTTGAGCCGTTTCGAGCAAAAGATCGGCCCAGTGTTGATTGGTGGGGAGTTTGTCGCGAAGCTGATCGCGGAGTCCGGGACGGACGAACAGTCGGACCCGTTTGACGTGGTGGTCAAATTGACGTTCGGCAAGTACGGCGGCAACCGGAGAAACGTCTCCGAGTCGAGATCGTGTGCCGTCTTTATGAATCACGGTGGTGTTGATATCGACTTCCAATTTGACCGGCGGGGCATCGATCAATAAATCGGCCGGTGCGAGCGCGACTCGGTACCGTTTGGATAACTCCTGAGCCAACGTTTCGGACAACGCGACCAGCCACCAGTGTGGTCGATGTGCCAGTGCCTGATGAACCGCTTCGCCGTTAAGCATGCTAAATTCGGCCACCCGTTTAAAAAGTTGTCGGCGGGCACCAAACAAACCTTCGACCATCGGTTCGGCGAGGCTTCCGGCGGCGGTCCGGCGGAGCTGGGCGATCCATTCGGCATCAGCGAATTTCAGCGACGCCGATAAGTCGATCCGGTGATGCAATAAGAACACCGCCCGCTGCAACATCGCCGTCGCCGACCGAACGGCGTGGTGCCAATACACTTCGCTGAACATGATGTATCTGGAAAAGACCATCATTTCGGCCGCGGTGCGTCCCTTTTCGCCGACGGCGAGGCGAGATGATTGGGGATCGATTACCAGCGACGAAATCAAACGTCCGGCATCAAAGTTTCGGCCATAGTCGACACCGCAGTGCAAGCTATCACGCTGCAGGTAATCCAACTTGTCGATGTCGACCGGACCGCTAAGGCAACTGGCTAAGAATTGCTTGGCACGGAATGGCCCGTCCGTGCGATTCTGGTTGTCTCCGGCCAACAACGCGACAACATCTTCGGCCGAACAGCGCCAATCGCGATCGATCAGATCAGCCAATTCGCCACTTCGAATCAAGTCGATCGCACGCTGCTCATGACGAGGGATTTCGTCTAGCTGCATATCTTCGATCGGATGACAAAACGGCCAATGTCCGATGTCGTGCAATAGTGCCGCCAGCACGAACGCGTCGCAATGGGGTTCGTCCAGCCAATCCGATGCCACCGAGTCCCCCAAAAACCGGGCGAGAAATCGCAGGGCGTTTTGATAAACCCCCAACGTATGCTCCAAACGCGTGTGCATCGCCCCGGGGTAAACGGTTGAAACCAATCCGAGTTGACTGATTCCGGCAAGCCGATGCATCGCCGCGGTGTCCAACAATCGTCGAACACGATCCGATAGCGGTACCGAATCTGAAGGCGGAACACGAACGAGCGAACCAGATCCCGCGCCGGCTTGGTGAAAAAGATCGATTTCGGGAAGGCGAGTCACAGGCGGGGCGATGTCATCGTGAGAGTTGTATTGAAAGCGTCAACGCGAGGTTCCAGGTGGGCGATTTGCTCGACACGGTCGGACCGCCCAACAAGTTCCTCGTCGAAGTCGTCTTCGGTTTCGACGCCTGCCAATGTAACGCCGCTGGCAAACGCCAGTAAGACGATTGAAATGAAGTACATGCCGGCGTGAATGATTCCGCTGAAGTACTCGATTTCAAACGTGGCCGCAGACGCGATCGCACCAAGCGCGATCATGATGCAAAGTGTCACACCGAACACCGCCCACGACATCTGATTGGTCTGGTCAAGTTCAAGTACGTAAGACGGGACAAATGCGTACACGCACCAAACCAACGGAAAGATCGCCGAACATATCAGGACGCGGTTGCGGAGCTCGGGACCCACATAGGGTTCACGTTCTTGGTCGTATAGAAAACTGTAACCTGCCCAAATCAGTGGCGGCGCCAAAAGCAGCAGCCCGATCAACTTCGCCGCCAACGGAACCCCATCGGGGTGTGTGAACCGAAACACGAACGCGAGTGCGAACACGATCACGATCGCGCCAATGGTGATCAACAATCCGGTTCGAGTGACGTCGGTTTCCTTGCGTTCGATCGGCTTCAGGACGCTCTGCCCCTTGCTGTCCTTCGGAGAATCATCCTTGGGCGCGTGAATGACGACTTGTTCGTCAAGCGAGGGAATCTCGATTGGCTTTTTGCAACTGGGGCAAGGCCCGGTTTTTCCGGCGAACTTGTCGCTAACTTGGAATCGCTTCAGGCAATGTCGGCAAGTGACTTGGATCGGCATGAATAGGGCCGTTACCGTAAGTGGAAACCGGCGTCAGAAAAGTTGACGAGGGCTGGGGGCGTTCTGGATGATCGTAGATACCCCGCTGAAAACTGCGCGGAATCTGTCATGATGTATGGACAGTTTGTCACGCGCGAGTACCGCTTTGCAACCCACCGCCAGAACGAGTCGGCACTGACTAAGCGATCGCCACGCAAGCCCACCAGGACTGAAAAGGCCAGCGACGATTGCGCTGGCCACCGATGGCTTTTCCCGGAACCACTGAATGTCTGACGCCCCCGATCCCAATGCCTCACCCGTTCCAGGTGGTGCCGGTCCCGTCGCCCACGTCGTGCTGTATCAACCGGAAATTCCACCGAACACCGGAAACATCGGTCGGTCATGTGTTGCCGTCGGTGCCAAACTCTGGATCGTTCGTCCCGCAGGATTCGATTACAGCGACGCCCGTGTTCGCCGCGCGGGACTAGATTACTGGCAGCACTTGGATCTCGAAGACGCCGAAAATTGGACGGAACTGACCGAGAAACTGCCTGCGACAAACATTTACTACTTCTCACGATTCGCCGAACGGACGATCTGGGATGTCGAGTTTGACTACGGCGACTGCTTTGTTTTCGGCAGCGAATCGAGTGGCCTGCCACGGTCCATCGTACAACCGGGCGACCCCCAAGCCCTACGATTGCCGACCACCAAAGTCGTCCGCAGCTTGAACTTGGCGACTACGGCCGGCATCGTGCTCTTCGAACAGCAGCGCCAATTGTTTCGGCGATACGGCACACAGCCGTCATAACACGCATCGGCGAGCGAAACATGCTGTTCGATCACAGTTATTTTGTCAGATTTTGCCATCGTTTTTAAGTCGATAACTAACCTGCAAACGGTCATCGCAGCAGAGCGGACGGGTCTGCCTGTATCGTTTCTCGTGCTCCGCCAAGATTTAAGTTTGAGTTTGGCTCATCCGCCGACGGGCGTTAGCCCCGGTTATTGCATAAAAACCATGGCTTGCGCCAATCGGCAAATCTTATTTCCAAAGGGTAACGGAACACTCGTTTCACTGTCTTACTGTATCACTGGCCGTTTGCAGCATTCATGGACCTTCTCGTCATCTGGGCCCGATCGATTCGCCGGCACGTCGTTTTGACGTTTGCCCCGGTCGTGATCATCGTTGCCTTGACGGTATTGGTGATTCTGTATTTTCCACGCACCTACCGCTCGCGATCACAACTGTTGCTTCGGGTCGGCCACGAAAATGCCACGATCGACCCGACCGTCGAAGCTGCCGGACAGATGGTCAACTTGCAGGTGACGCGCAAGAACGACATCGAAACCGCGCTCCAAGTGATGCACAGCCGATCGGTGCTCGCCGAAGTCGTCGATCGACTCGGTTCCGAACTGATCCTGCAAGGCGATCGCGCCGCCAACCAAACCTCTGCGGTCACCGAACAAGCGACTGATTCAGCCGCCGGCTGGCTCAGTCAACTAAAAAACTCCGCCGGTGCGGCAATCGCATCGATCGATCCGATCACCGACCGCGAACGAGCCATCCGCGAACTTGGCAGCCACCTAGAGGTCTTTGCCACCAGCGAAGCAAGCGTGGTCGATGCCGAGTACCGAGCAAAATCACCCACCCTCGCACAGCAGATCCTCGCGACTTGGCTGAATTGCTACCTCGGCAAACATGCCGAACTGCACCGAACCAGCGGCGCTCATCAATTCTTTCTTGCCGAAGAAGATGAAATGCGTACCAAGCTCGAACAGGCTTATGCGGATTTGCGAGCGGCGAAAACGGAAAGTGAGTTGGTCACCGTCGCCGGGCATCAAAAGCTGCTCGAGAATCAACTCGCCCAAGTGCGACAATCGTTGTCTCAGACCGAAACGCTGCTCGCCGGAAGCCAAGCTCGCTCCGAAATACTACTCGCCTCTTTATCCAAAACCGAAAACCGCACCGTCACCGACGAGGTCAAAGGCAAGGCGAACGAAGCCCGTGACGAAATGCGCGGCCGGTTGTTCGAGTTGGAAGTCCTCGAAAGAGAGTTTGCCGCAAAATACAAGTCCGATCATCCACGACTGATCACCATCCGTAGCCAACTCGCCGAAGCCCAACAAATCGTCGACCAGCAGGACGAAGGTCGCGCCGAAATCACCAGCGGGATCAACCCCGTGTTTCAGCAATTGCAACAAGAACTGCTGATGGAGAAAGCCGCCGAAGCGGGGCATCAACGACAACGTGAAACCCTGCTCGCCCAAGTCAAACAACTGCAGTCAGAAATGGCTGACCTGAATACGACCGAGCAACACATTTCGTTTTTGGATCGCCGCGTCGATGTACTCCAACGTCAGTATGCCGAACACAGCAAACGATTGGACCAAGCGAGGATTGACGAAGCGCTGCGGCAACGTCGCATTACAAGCGTGAACGTGATTCAGAATGCGAGCCTCGAAGAACGGCCGATCAGCCCCAAGAAATCGCTCGTCGCCGCGTTGGGCATGTTCGCTAGCTTCGCAACAATTCTTGGTTTGCCGTTACTACTCGCCGGCTGGGATGAAACAAAGCAGGCATCAGAACCGCTGACCGATCTCCCTGCTTGTCCTCCGATAAACGCAACTGGATCGTCGAACCGAGCAGACGAGGAAGAAGCTCGCTTGGATTCGATGTTCCAAGACACCACTCCTCAACCGTCAGGTGCTGCGTCACATGACAATGAAGACCCCGCCAAGCGGCTGGCGAAGTAAACGCTCATGCCCCAGCCGCCGCTTCGCCATCCGCCGGTGCATTCACAACGAGTCAGGCAGCAGGTGACTCGGCACGGCATCTTACTGACCAAACTCGCCGACATGCGAACTTGGTTGTCGAGTGCCCAAACCCGGACACGGTTCTGCATCGCGGTGATCTATCTGCTTCCGCTGCTTACATACACTACACCTGGAATTCCGCCGGAGAACGCCGGACTGGATCGATACTTCGCGCTCACCAAAGCCATTCTCTTGGCATCGACCGTCGCGATCGGTTCACTGATTATCGTGTTCGGTTTTCGCTCGAATTCGATCGACCGGTCAGTTCAATCGTTCGGCGGATGGCTGCTCTTTTTCGCATGGGCGGTGACCACCATTTTATGGTCACCGTTAAAAACGGTTTCGCTTAGCCAAGCCGGCGGTCTATTCTCATTGTTGCTGCATTCGATCATTGTCGCTTCGGTCTGCGACCATCGCGGGAATGTTTCACGGCTTTTTCGGCACCTCTGCCAAAGTCTAATTCTGTTGGCGACCTTCATCGTAACGGTCTACGTCTTCGATCCGGTGACTTCGGGACTGGACCGTGAAATTCTGAACGTCCAAGGCGACGGTTTGGTTCACCCGACGGCGTCAGGCGCCGCCGCCGCACTTGGGTTACTGCTGGCAACGATTGCGTACACCGCGTTTCGCTTTCATTGGTCAGCTCGCGTGCTGGCCGTTAGTATTTTGACCTGTGGCCCGCTGCTGCTGCTTAGCAACAGTCGTACGGCGACGGTGCTCGCCGGACTGATCATCCCGGTATGTCTGTTTTCCTTTGGTTCGACCCGTCGCCGCGGCGCGATGATTGTCGGTGCGGCGGTTCTCTCGCTGGTGGTAATCATCGTCGATCCGGGCTTCACACTGATCGATCAAGGGCTCGGATCGAGCGTTCAATATCTGATGCGAGGCCAAGACCTTGCCCAGTTGCGTCAAGCTTCCGGTAGGCAAGAGATGTGGACCGCGATTTGGTCGGAATACTTACACGCTCCGCTGACCGGTCATGGTTATTATGTGACCAGTCGAACCGGCAGCCTTTACGTTTGGAATCACTTTGCCAACCACACCGCCCACAACATCTACCTGCAAATCTTCGCGGGGACCGGGCTGATCGGTTTCACGCTATGGAGCGTTGCCATGGTCACGGTGATCGTCCAATGCTGGCGACTATGGGAAATCGACCGCTTCACCCGTCACCTTGCGTGGTCACTATTCTTCTGTGCGTTGTGGTATATGGGCTGGAGCCTTGGCAGTGCGTCGTTCATGGGTCCGCTGCGTTATGAATCTGTGATCGCGTTCACGTTGCTTGGGATCGGCGTCGGCCAAAGCTACCGCGACGCAATTCGAAACAGCAGAATCTCAACCTGAGAAGCGATTGTCAATTTGATGCCACATCGATGAAGCGTCACCAACCTTGCTAAAGGACACACTGAGCTTTTGTGAGGCACGGTGTCCGCCGACGGTCGTCGTAAAGCCGCCGTAGAGACTTGAGAACACAGCGAGGGCGTCGTTCACGCCGTCCAAATTCAAAGATGTTGGCTCAACCAACGAATTGGAATGAATGTTGCAACCGAGCGGTGGCCGATAAAGGGTTGTCTTCCTTCACTTCCATCTACGAGGCCTACGATGGTTACCTTGACTCCGCAATCCGCCGCTGGCGGTGCCACTGGCGCCCAAATCGTGATTCAAACGGTTCACGGAAACATGATGTCGATTTCAATTGCAATGCTGCAACAGATCGGAATTGGGCGTGGAACGAGCACCATGCAAGCATCCGGGGCACGGCAGGCCGAGACCAAGTCATAGTGTTCACCCCCGGTTGAAACCGTCGCGTTGATGTCGCCGGTTGCGAGAGGAAATACTCGCATGAACCGAGGCGGGCGACCACTCCCCCATCAGTCTTTCCTCCCTTCGTGTCCTTTTGCTATAGACGATGCGTCTTGCAGCAAAACACAATGAGGGTCGGTTTGATGGGACGGATTTCAGTAAGGGTGCTTGGGTTCGGACTAGCGATTTGTACGTGGCTTCCACTTGTCCAGGCGACCGATCCGACGGTCGCACCAGGAAAGAAGACTGATGTCGAGGAAGCCACCGCTGATGTAACCACAGCCTATGGAAGTACCGCCTATGGAAGTACAGCGGAAAAGATCGCCCCGCTGCCTCCGGCCGCACTCTTTGTCAGCGGCGGCGCCGACGCGCTGCTGGGGCGTGAAACAATCGCCGCGCGAATGCTGCGTCAGGCTTCCCACCAGGTTCCACGCGAACTGATCAAGTTCGAGATCCGCATCATTTCGGTCGACGCCGAGACCCGCGACCAGATCTACGCACTTGCCGATCCGGAAAGCATCACGACTGAGATCACCGCGATCGAAGACCAAGAAAGCTTGATCGTCGAAAACGAGCCTTCGTCATCGGCGAGCTTCCATCGAACTGTTTCCGGGAGCGTGATCTCCTCCGCCACCATCGACGACGCTCGCATGTTCGCCGTTCTTGCGGCAGTCCGCGACAACGAAAACAGCAATCTGGTCAGCGCCCCAACCATGATCGTCGCCCCGGGACAAACCGGTGCGATTCAGAAAAAGGTTCAGCGTCCATTTCTGTCCAAGATGAACGAAGTGCTGGTCGAGGATCAAGTCTCTTTCGAAACTGGTATCGAAGTCCTTGACGAAGGCGTCGACTTGGCGGTCGAAGGCGAATGGGAAGGCGATCAATTGACCGTTCGAACAAAACTGCAGCAATCTCGCATCGCCAGTGTTCGCAATCTGAAGATCTACGGGATCGGTGAAAGCCCAAAGTCGTTGCAACTTCCGACCCAGGAAATTCGACTCGCCGCACTTTCTAAACAAGTCGCCGAAGGTGACACCGTCATGATGGATCCGTTTTTTGAACAGACACAGCGACGGACAAAGACCGAAGTTTCGCCAACATTAAAAGCGGTGCCTTATGCAGGGCAAATGTTCGGAAAGCAGGTCACCGAGGACGTCCGGACCACGATGCTGGTCTTGATCACCGGCAGAAAGTACGTCCCCAAGGAAAACGCTCCCGCAGATGCAAACCAATTGGCCAATCCCGTTCGCCAAGCTTCGGCAACGACCGACCAACAGGCGAAGTGAGCTTACGAAGGCGTACTCGCGGGTTGCGAGAGGCCTAACCACCACGCACCGATTGCCAGCCATAGCGGGATCATGACCAGTCCCGCCAGCGAGGTTCCCAGCACCACGCGAAGTGCGGTTTGCGTGTCGCGATCGTAAAGCTTTGCCAACACGATCGGAAAGACCGCCGACGGCATCGCTGCCTGCAGCATTGCAACGGTTCGTAAATCGGTCGTCGTGACGACCGCGCCGCTGGTGACGATCAAGATCGCCGGCAACAAAATCTGACGGATCCCGATCGCGGACAAAATTACACCGGGCGCCATGATCCAAGATCGGTCTCGAACGAAATCAATGATGATCGCTCCGCTGAGCAACAGCCCCATCGGGATCGCGCAAGACCCCAGCGAATCGATCGCCGTCTGAACTGAATCGGGAATCTTTTCGGTCAGCCCAACGAGACTCATCGCGATCGACAAAACGACCGCCCACAAGGGAATGCTGGTCAGTGTTTTCTTCCAGCTATCGCCCCCCGTCCCGCTGATGATTGAAATCCCAATCGACCACAGGGCGATCGTCACACCAACGTTGTGGACGATCAAATCGATGACGGCTGTCTGATAGAACCGCTCGGCAAGCGGCAAGGGAATATAGCCGTAATTACAAATTCCCGCACACAACGCGAAGGCACGCTGTGACGCATCGGTTTTTAATCCGACCAGCGGGCCGATCTTGCGGGCGAAAAGCAATGCAATTCCAAAACCAATCGCCGTGGTCAAAAACCCCATCAACGGCGCCTGCCAAGTGGTGGCCAATGACTCGAGTTGGTCGGCAGACTCGCGCGAGGAAAAGTTCTTTAGGAAGTAGGCGGGCAATAAAACGTTCGCCGTCAAGTTGGCCAACGTCCGGTCGGCTTCGGCGGTCAGCCACCCCGCCCAACGGCACACCGCTCCAACGCCCATGACGAGAAAGACGGCGATGACGGATGCGATAATGGGCTTGAACTCTTCCATGCCCCGCGTTATCCGCCATAACGGACAGGGATGTCAATGCACCGGCCCTCGCTCGGCAGGGGATGGTGAAAATCATCCCCCGAAGCGTCGGTGAATGCCGACCGTTTTGGTCCAACGGACGATCCGCCTTTAAAGATTCGGCATTGCCCACCATTGCCCGGTAATCACCGAAGCCAACGCCCGATCGTAAATCACCGGGGCGAATCGAAAGCCTGGTGGAAAGGAAACCACCAATCCCCCAGAAAGTTTGATCGCGGACTTCAATACTTCCCTTGGGGGCAGCCATCAATTCGGTCGACGATAGCCATCAGACGATCCCCATCAACCGACGGAACCGGCGACCTTCGAAGGTTCGATTTTCTCGCCTCGACTGATCACCACCAATCCACTTTCGGTAATCTTCAGACCGCGGGCGGCGTCGGCGGCTGGGTCAAAACCGATTTCGGTTTCCGCCGGGATCGAGACTCCCTTGTCAACAATGACGCGTCGTAATCGGCTGCGACGACCGACGTTGACGTCATCGAACAAGATACTGTCTTCGACCGAAGCGTAGCTATTCACGCGGACGCCTGGCCCCAATATGCTGCGCGATACACTGCCACCGCTGACGATCGCGCCCTGGCACACGAGCGAATCGAGCGCGGTGCCCCGACGTGTTGATCCGCCTTCACTACCGAAGACAAACTTCGGCGGAGGCAGATTAGGCTGGAACGCGCGAACCGGCCAGTGTTCGTCGTAAAGGTTGAGTTGGGGGTCGATCGAAATCAAATCCATCGACGCCTCGTAATACGCATCGATCGTCCCAACATCGCGCCAATACGCGTCGCTTTTGCGGTTCTCGTCCATGAACGGATAAGCACACACGACGTGCGAGTTGATCGCTCCGGGGATCACGTTTTTTCCAAAGTCATGGTCGCTAGCCATGTTGGTCGCGTCATTACAAAGCGCCTCGAAAAGAAATCGTGCGCTGAATACGTAAATGCCCATCGACGCCAAACACACATCGGGATCTTCCGGCGTTGGGATCGGCGCGTCCGGCTTTTCTTGAAAGCCAACGACTCGGTGGTCAGGATCAATCTGCATCACACCGAATTGCTTTGCCTCTTCGACGCTCACACGGAGTGCACCGATGGTGATGTCGGCACCACGCTTACGATGGAACTCGACCATCGGGCCATAGTTCATCTTGTAAATGTGATCTCCTGCCAAGACGACCACATGTTCAGGCTTCTCCCGCTCGATCGCGTAGATATTTTGGTACACGGCATCGGCAGTTCCCGAATACCAGTTACCGGCGATTCGTTGCTGCGGCGGGACGACGTCGATGAACTCGCCCAACTCACGACAAAAGTACTGCCGCCAGGCCAGATTGATGTGCCGATCAAGGGATTGCGCTTTGTATTGCGTGAGCAACAATAGGCGACGCATGTCACTGTTCAAACAGTTGCTCAGCACAAAGTCAATGATTCGGTAAAGACCACCGAAAGGAACCGCCGGCTTGGCTCGATCACGAGTCAATGGTTCGAGACGTGAGCCACGCCCTCCGGCCAAAATCACAGTCAAGATGTCACGCATTTGAGGAAACCTGTTCCGTCATCAGGTATCGCCGCCACCGTTATTGGCACGCGGCGGTTTTCATTGGGGGAAGTTTGTCATCGAGGGACACCGTTGCGATATCGGCACCTTTACCCTTTGTCGTAAGTTACCAAATGCAGAAGCCACCACGGGACGGAAAATGGCGGATAATTCCCCTAAAACAGAATATAAGGGTGCCGAAACCGCACGCTGAGTCGTTTGGTCTCAGATTTGCCATTCGCCCTTCACACTGCCATCGTGACGCACCGCCGTCGAGTTGGGATTCCCCTCACCGGCCCTATTTTGACAGGCGAGAATCGATCCGATTGGCGACACGCTTGAACACTTCTCCCCCAACAAAAGCAACGCCGAATCACTGGGCCAACGTTCGCGTCAAGGCAAACACCCGAGGCAACCCAGCCTTCGTGATCGTCGGACCAGCGTGGTGGCAAGCTCGCCGGTCCGGGGTGTAAAAAAGTCACTCGGTGGGGAAAAGTTTGCAAGCGTCTAACATGCCTTGATCGACCGTCAACTTTGAAACCAGAATCAACCTGAACTGTGGAGTCAAACAGGATGTCCAAAACCTGGAAACATGTCAGTGGTGCGCTCGGAGCGATGATTTTTGGTTCGCTCGTCACGGGCGTCGTGATGACATCGCCAACGTTTTTGCGAAACGATCCAGTCGCCCAAGAACCAGTCATGCGACAACCGGCGGAAACGTTGATTGCTCAACGTGAAAACCAGAACATGCTTCAAGAGTTCGGCAATTCGGACGCTCGCCCCCTGGGCGGCCAAAACCTTGCCGCCGCCGAGGGTCTTTCTACCGCCTTTCGAAACGTTGCCAACTTTGTCCGGGCAAGTGTGGTCAGCATCAATACAAAACAAACTCGGGTCATCGGCGGACGCCAGCTCCCACCTGGCTTTCAAGACTTTTTTAACATTCCGGAAATCCAGCCACGCCAACGCCAGGAAACTGGGATGGGCAGCGGCGTCGTCGTCCGCCGTGACGGTTACATCCTGACCAACAACCATGTAATTGAGGGCGCAGACGAACTCGAGATCGAATTCAGCGACGGCAGAAAAGCAGCCGGTCGTATCGTCGGAACCGACCCACAAACCGATTTGGCCGTCGTCAAGGTCGACCGAGAAGACCTAACCGCCATCCCGATCGGTGACTCTGAACGCATCCAAGTCGGCGATTGGGTGATTGCCATCGGCAGCCCCTTCGGCCTCGATCAAACGGTGACCGCGGGGATCATCAGCGGCAAGAACCGTGTCCGTGGCATCGTCGATGACGGCGACGGTTTTGAGGACTTTTTGCAGACCGACGCCGCGATCAATCCCGGCAACTCTGGTGGCCCCTTGGTCAATCTCCGAGGGGAATTGGTTGGCATCAACACGGCGATCATGTCGCGTAGCGGTTCGAGTGCGGGAATCGGATTTGCGATCCCCGTTTCTCTCGCCGGCCCGGTACTCAACTCGATCATCGAGCATGGCGTTGTCCGTCGAGGTTTCCTGGGCGCCAGCTTGACTGATGTGAACGAAAAAACGATCGAAGGATTCAACTTAAAGTCTCGTCGCGGTGTGATGATCCAGTCGGTGCTAGACGGCATGCCCGCAGCCGAGGCCGGGCTAGAACCTCGCGACGTCGTCACCGCAATCGACGGCCGACCGATGCTGTCCAGCTCGCAAATGAAGAACTATGTCGCCAGTCGTCCGCCGGGGGCTTCGATGGCGATGACGGTCGATCGAAATGGGCAACCGCTTCAAGTTCAAGTCGATCTGAAAGAACGAACCGATGAACTGATGGCCCAGTTCGCCGCCGGCGAAGTGCTGGGCGCGAAAGTCGTTCCGGCGACCGAATCGATCGCCAAGAAATACAACTACACGAACCTTCAAGGTGGCTTGATCATCACCGAAATCGAAGCGGATAGCGTGGCCGAGGAAGCAGGCTTGATGGTCGGTGACGTGATCGAAACCGCCGGGCGGTACCAACTGGAATCCGCACGCGAATTGGAGATGATCGTCGGCGAATACGAACGCGCCGGCGAACCCCTCCGCATCACCATCCGCCGAGGTCAGCGGAGAATGCTTGGTGTCGTCCAGCCGTAACGACAGTGACTCGAATGGCAATGGGCAACGCAATGGCGAGCGTGCTCCTTTGCCAACCTTAAATTGTGTCAAAGCCCGACACAAAAATACACGAGCCGAACGCGTAGACGTCCGGCTCGCCCGTTGGCATCATCAGTTTCCGGGTCGGTCATCACTGACCAGAAGCCTCATCCGAAGGCGACACATCTGATTCAGAGCGCGACCCTGCAAAGAAGAGTTCCGTGTATTCAACGGTCAAGTTGCGACGCCAGGATTCGGTGGTTTCGTTCCAAGCAATCGCTCTTTGTCCGTCGAATCCCTCACTGGAGTTTCCCAGGATCGCAGCCCCACTGGGTGATTGATCCTGGTCTTGATACTTGAACGTCTGACCGGTCACATCGACGGCTTCCGAGGGTGAGAATCCGATTCCGGACAACTGGCTGATCGATTCTGGAAAGTGGCCGCGTAGCAACTCAAACTTGCGGATCGCAATCGCCGTTTTTGCGAAACGTTTGTTGTTCGCCAATCGAATTCTCCACTCGATATTGGGTCTGCGACGCAAGTGTCTTGCATCATCGACGTTATAGAACGGAATCTGTAAAGCCGTATCGATGTTGTGATTCAACGTCTCGTAGAATTTCTCCTCCAATTGCCATTGTTTCTTAAGCCCTGCGATCGTAGCTCGGTCGCCAACCATGGAGGCGGCGTCGATTTGAAACTGCAGCACCGCAAACCTTGTCGAACCTGCGACCGGATAGGGGGAAGTTTCATAATTGTTGTGATACCTCGTTGGCTGGTCTCCTTGTAGCCACTCGATTGAATAAAGTACCGCTCCCATTGTTTCTATTTGCGGATCACGCTCAGTTTCGACACCTGATGACGAACTTTCGGCGAACAGTCGTTCAATCGTTTCGATCTGATCGATCTTCCAACCCGACTGTGTCATCGCCGAAGCGATGTCAACGTCGATCGCTGTATTTGCTTCCCGAAGGGCCAACTTCAGCGACTCTGTGGCCTGCTCGAAGTCACGTTGACGAATGTGATAATTAAACTTGCTGCGAAAAAAGTCGTGTGTCCCCGTCCCATGAAACAACTCCAAATGGGATCGTATCACTTCGATCGCCGGCTCGGCCCGCTGATAGATTTCCGCAAGCCGTGGAAGCGAATCAAACTCGAATCCGTAAGACACCGCGTCACCTTCCAGCGACTGCAAGTAGTCCACTTCGTAAGACAAAAGCCCGATCGCCCTGGTCGCTTGTGCGTGTCGCACCAACGTCGTTTGGTCGATGTCGCCTCGGTCAACCGTCATCCCATACTGTTTTAAGACATTGGGATTCGTCGGTTGATTGAGTACCTCCTGGGGTACCAGCTCCCTTAACTTGGCATGGACTGCCGCGTCATTGCGTGACCATTCGATCGCGGCGATCGCGACGAAGGCCACCAACAACAGCACAGGCACGAGCGTGACGGCGAACAAGACGCGATCACGATCATTGGTCAGTTGGATCGTATTCATGATTCGGTCGACTCCCGTTCGGATGAGGTTGATGGACGCTCTTCACCTGACAACAACGCCTTGGGTTCGAGTGATTCCCACGCTCTTCCCCACATCAGGCCGTAAGAGAACGCGTGTGAATCTCGTTCATGAAGCTCTTCGATGGCTGGTCTTTCCCGTTGCGATGGGTGATAAGAACTCCACTGATAGCCCGGATGATCGTCAGCGAGTTGATGCATCCGCCGAAGCCAATCGCTGTCCGAGCGATCTTGTTTCGATGCTTCGATTCCATCAAGAAGCGTTAAGACCATCGCTTCGTCTTTTCTCGGGATCGCCCATCCGGAAAGGCCGCTGTAATTCGTCGGAAGCGAGTGATCGCCGAAACCAAACCAATAAGCGTTCGGGTTCAAAAGACTTGAACGCCACGTTTGCAAGAGGGCATCGCGGCGAGCTTGAGCCCGGATTCGCCGATCGCCAATCGCATCGACGACAGCGCGAACGGCATCGGTCTCGCGTTTCGATCGAATGGACTCAGATGCCAATGCGTCGAGCAGCATGATTTCCAATCGATCCGCCCACTCCTGCGAAAGCAGATTCGGTCCGGCGCGCAGTGACTTCGTCAGAATCGCTGACGATGTCAACCATTTCGCATACTCCGGCCAAGCTTCGGGATTAGACTCCCAATTCAACCGAGCAAGCGAGAACCCGCCGTACCAGAGCGAAAACGCGTTTCCCTGAACGATTCCCGGCTGAACCTCTCCGCTCGGTCCCGGCCGTAAATTCTCGATCACCGAATCGGGATCAAGGCGGTAAGCGTCTGCTTTGCGTTCCAGGTCGGTATCCTGAAGGAGACGCGATTGATCAACAATCTCACGCTCAAAACTAACGTTGGCAACGTTTGCAGGTGTCGCGCGCTGATGTATCAACAGTGCTTCGTTAAGTAGCGTGGTCCGTTGCTGCGATGACATTGCCGGGATCGATTGAACGTATCGATACGATGTCAGCACGGGCAATCCGATGATCACAACGACGACCACCGCCCCCACGGCGAATGTCCACGGACGGTCACGCCCATCCATGTACCGATTCATCAGCAAGAAACTCGCGACAAGCGGTGCCAGCAAGCACAGCACCATTCCCCAAATCGGAAATCCACAGGTTTGGAACGCGGCTCCCAACCAGCCTACTGCCGCCCACGCCAAAATCGGGGCAACGATCACCGACAAGATCAGCGTGCGAAACATCTGGCTGATCCACTGAGAGACCGAGTAAACCAATGCCGTGACGAACAACATCGTCAGTAGCGATGGCATCTGGCTGTTACCGCGAGGACTAAAGTGGTCGACCTTGATGTTCCACAAAGCGAATAACAGTAGCGCGGTGCTAAGGAAAGCAACCGGGAACGCATGCAGTGCGAGATAGGTTTTTTTCCACGAGACACCTCGGTCGGCCAGGAAGCGTAGTCGCTCGGTCGATCCGTCATGCTTAAAAGTACAAACGCCCACCCAAGAGGCCGCAACCGCGGTCAACAAAATCAAAAACGGCATCAGTGTTTCGATGGACCGTGGCAGCACCTCGGCGACCAAGACCACCGACGCAAACGCCCCCGCGGCAAACATGGCGGTGATCACCCACCAGGTCCCCTTTGCCGATCCGATGCTTTGCCAAATGATCGGTGCGAGATGGGTTTTGAATCGAGGTGCGAGTGAGGTCACCGCTGACGACTGCCGAACTTCGAGATGTCTTGCCCGAGGTGCGGGTTTGGCACTGAGTGTCCGCACGGCCGCCCGAGTCGACAACGGCACCATCGCGACGACGCCGACACAGGTGAAAACAAGCGACCATCGATCGAACTCGGTCGACAATAGCGGTCGCCCCACCATCGTGCTTGTCAACGAAACCGCAATGAAGGGACTGAACGCGATTAAGATCAGCAGCAGTAACGCGTAAAACTGATTCTCGACTCGCCAAGAAACATAAAAGCCAACGAGCAAGACAAAGATCGAGTGCACCAACCAGACGGGAAGACTGAGCGTCCCATGGGCTTGACCCTGTCGCAGCCCGAATGACCAAGATGCGGAACCGGGCTCAAGGAAGGCCAGCAGCATCAAAGCGATCACCCACATGATCGCCAACCCCACCAATGACACCAATAACTTGGTCGTTGACAATCGTCGCGGCGAAATGGGCAGTAACATGAGCCACTCGATCGTACGCTGAGCCCGCTCTTGCCCGACGAGCAGGGGGCCGGCTCCGGTGGCGAACAACCCCGGAATCGCCAACAGCAAGGCTTCGTGGGGAACACGCCAGTCCAGTAGCGAATTGCCGACGACGTCGAAGAATAGCGACAAGAAGGCAACCGCAATCAGCATCACTAACAGTGGTGCCAGTTGGCGGGTTTCTTTCCACCAAAACCAGGACGTCGAAGAAGGCTCGTGCTTGGAACGGACCGCCGAGTCGACCGTCGTCACTTGAGTAGCCATATCGAATCTCAATCGTAGCGTTATTGAATGTTCCGTCGATCACCGGGAAGAAAGACAAGCCCGGATTCGTGTTGTTGCAATTCAAGTGATTTGAATCACGTCGCTGATTTGACAGGGAACTGTCGTTGAACAAACCGCCATCAGTCAGTTCTGCTTTATCGGTTATGCGGTGGGCTCAAGTTCCGGACTTGCCGTCGTGCAGGCCACGAAGATTTCTTCAAGCGTCGCCAGTCGGCAGCGAACGTCGGTCACCCCCGGTGTGGATTTCAGTGCATCGATCATCCCGTTGTCCAGGTTTTGGATGTACAACTGACGTGAGCGGCCTTGAGTCTCTTCCATCAAGATCTCTGCCGGTTCGCCAAGCTTTGCGATCGCCCGCAAAGGATCATCGGTGTCGATTACGACCTGATGGATCGACTCGCGAATCTCGTTCAGGTCACCCATCAATCGGATTCGGCCGTGATGCAGGATCGCAATCGTATCCGCGACCCGCTCGACTTCGCTGATTTGATGGCTGGACAAGAAAACGGTTCGCCCCGTTGCCGCCCGGTCGATCATCGATTCCAGAAAACTGCGGCGGACTTTCGGATCAAGTCCGCTGGTCGGTTCGTCCATGATCAGAAGTGACGGATCGTGCGCGAGCGCCAGCGACAAAGCGACCTTGGCGCGTTGACCTTTGGACAGAAAGCGAATCTTTTGCTCCGGCTGAATTTCATACCGCCGAATCATGGATTGATACACCGGCAAAAACTGGTCGTCATAAAACGACGCGGTGAATCCGCCGATCTGGGCGACCGTCATCCAGTCATAAAGCGCGGGGGCGTCGGAGACGTAACCGATCCGTTTCCGAACCGCTTGAGGCTCACGCTGTGGATCGATCCCGCAGACCGTACAGCTTCCGCTTGTCGGTTGTTGAAACCCGGTCAAGATTCGAATCATCGTCGTCTTTCCCGCCCCGTTTTCACCCAACAAGGCGAACACGGTCCCGGGACGAATCGTCAAATCAACATCCGTTAACGCCTCGCAGCGGCGAAAATGCATCGTCAAGGCGTCGGTGGTGATGACCGGTTGCGTTGCGTTGTCTTTCTCAGAAGTAGTGCTCATCTCAAGACGCTCCATCAAGTGTTTCGGATTGACCGTTGTCGCCCGATTCAGACGCTGATGTCAAAACAGCGGGCTCGGTTTCACAAATCGAACGCAGGTGTGCGTCCACAAACGTTTTGATTTGTTTCTTGGATAGCCCCGCATTCCAGGCTTCCGAAAGCACCGCGCCGATGCGTTCGTCCAAGACCGTCTCACGCTCCTGGCGACAAGCCTCCACGGCGTCGTCACGGACAATCATCCCGCGCCCCCGGAGCGATTCGATCACCCCGTCGGATTGCAAATGATTGAACGCCCGCGCGACCGTGTTGGGATTGAGCGCGACTTGATTGCTCAGCACTCGAACGCTGGGCAATAACTGCCCCGGGCGTAGCGTGCCGGCGGCGACCGCGAACTTTACCTGCCGCACAAGCTGCAGGTAAATCGCGACATCGCTATGGACATCGATCGAAAAAAACATGACCGGACCTGAGTATCGAGGTCAGCGAACCAGTGTGATATTTAAATAGTACAGTGGTTCGGCAGTTGGGTCAACGAAATTTAGACAGTTTTTCTGAAACGAAGCATTGCCGTCCCGAGGTCGTCGACTCCGGCCGGCAAGCGATTTGCCTACTGAGTCGTCGACGACAGATTTAGACTGAGGACTCGGCGGCGTCCGTTACGCCAGCACATCGTTGATGACGTGCCCGTGCACATCGGTCAAACGCCGGTCGAGTCCGTTGTGATACCACGTGAGCTTTTCGTGGTCGTATCCGAGCAAATGTAGCGCGGTGGCGTAGTAATCCCAAACCGTTGTCGGGTTTACCTCCGCCCGGCGTCCGAAGTCATCGGTTGCGCCATAGCTGACGCCGCCTTTCACCCCGGCCCCCATCATCCAGCATGTAAAGCCATCCGGATTGTGGTCGCGCCCGACCGTGCCTTGTTGATGGGTTGGCATGCGGCCGAACTCGGTCGTCCAAAGCACCAAGGTTTCCTCAAGCAACCCGGTTTGCTTTAAGTCAGATAGCAGCGCCGCGGTCGGCTGATCAAACACCGGGCAGTGGCGTTCATAATCGGCCTTCAGCGTCTTGTGCGCGTCCCAATTCAATAACCCATCGACGCCACTAGCTCGTGAAGCGCAATAAAGGTTCACGTAACGCACGCCACGTTCGAGCAATCGCCGGGCGAGCATGCAGTTTCGCGCATAGGCGGCCTTCAGCTTGTTTTCGTCGTCCGTTCCGTACAGGCGATGCGTTGCCGAGGATTCGGCGGACAGATCAGAAACCTCCGGTGCCGACAACTGCATCCGCGCCGCAAGCGAATAGGATTCCACCCGCGCTTGCAACTCGCTTTCGGCGGGATTCTCGGCCGCGAATCGTCGATTCATTTGATCGAGAAAGCGGCGCGTTGCCTGGTCTGTTTGGACATCGACTGAATCGGGTCGACGAAGATTTCGGATTGGCATTTGGTCGCTCAGCGTGATTGCCTGGTACTTTGCCGGCAGAAAACCGTTGGACCAATTGGCCTTCCCATTCGGCGGTTCACCGCGAATGTCAGGGATCGCGACATAGGCTGGCAGGTTCTCGTTCTCGCTGCCGAGTGCATAGCTTACCCAGGCACCGGCCCCGGGAAAGCCTTCGGTGTCGTGACCGGTATTCATGAACACGCAGCCAGGGCCGTGCGTGTTCGTCTTGCTGTGCAGTGAGTGCACGAACGCGATGTCATCGACATGCTCGGCCATGTGTGGCAGCATCGAACTGATCGCCTTGCCGGATTGACCACTTGGCACAAACGGCCAGGGGCTTTGCATCAAGTTTCCGTTCTTGCCTTGAAAGGAAACCAAGTTTTCCTCGCCCGGCATCGGCTTGCCGCTCATCTTTTCCAGCATGGGCTTGTGTTCCCACAAGTCCATGTGTGACGCCGCGCCGGGGCAAAAGATCTGCAGCACCCGTTTCGCTTTAGCGGTGTGATGCGGCGACACCTGCCCGCCCCCGGCCGCATGCGCGGGGCCTCCCAAAAGGTCCATCAGACCAATACCGGCCAACCCCGTGGTGACGTTGCCAAGGAAACGCCGTCTTGTGTGAGCAGTCAGGTTCATCGGAAGCCTTTATTGGACGTAGATTAACTCGCTGGCGTTCAGCAAGGCTCGGCAAAACGCGGGCAGCCCGTGTTGCCCGATGAAGTCGATCGCCGCTTGCGTTTCGTTTTCGTCAGGCAGGCGGGTGAACGCGCGTCGGTAGCCGAGGACGACCTGTGCTTCGGTCTGCATATCTGATTGCTCGCAAGCTTTCGAAAGCGACTCTGCCATCGCAGTGGCCATGTCCAGCGTGAACTGATGATTCAATAGCGTCAGCGCTTGTAGCGGGGTGGTCGTGACGGCCCGCCGCGGCGTTCCCATCGCGCAATCGGGCTGGTCAAATTCGGTCATCAAGTCAACCACCGATGCTCGCGCGTTCTGGTGATACACCGCTCGCCGATAAGTTTCCGGTCCGTGTTGATCGAGCGGCACATAGGTGCAAACGTTGTCTTGCATGAAGTGATAGAGCCGAAAACCTGGTCCGCCGTCGGGGACCGGCGAAGGGTCATGTGGTGCTTCGGCCTGGCCCGTGGCGACCGTATTTGCATCGATGATATTGGCCCGCTGCCAACGTCCACTGACTTGCAACATCGTGTCTCGGATCGCTTCGGCGCTCAAACGTTGCGGTGGGAACCGCCAAAGCAAGCGACTTTCGGCATCGACCGCGGCGGCTTGCCCGCGAAACTCCGAAGATTGCCGATACGTTTGACTCATCATGATTTGCTTGTGGATCGGCTTGATTCGCCAATCGTGATCACGAAGCTGAGCGGCAAGGAAGTCAAGTAACTCCGGATGAGAAGGACGCTGTCCCATGTAGCCAAAATCGCTCGGCGTGGCGACGATGCCGGTGCCAAAGTGATAGTGCCAGAGCCGGTTGGCCAGGACGCGAAGGGTTAGCGGGTTATTCGAGTCGGTGACCCAGCTTGCCAACGCCAGCCGACGCTCGGATTCACTCCCGTCGGCGGGCATCGAGTACGCCGGCAAGCCGGTGGCTGCCTGGGCATGACCGAGCGACATCACCGCAAGGCTTTCCGTGGTGACAGCGTCGCCTTTCTTTTGCGGGCTACCACCTAGGAAAACGTGGAACGGCCCGCGCGCTTTTTGTTGATCGCGCTTACCAATCCAAACGCGTGGCAACGAGGGAATCGCGGCCAACGCCCGATTGACTTCATCGAGTTCCCGTTGCCATTGTTGTCGCTGGCGCGTTTCGTCTTCGGTGATCGCGGCGATCGAAAGTCGATGGTTTTGATGGCGGATGCCGTTAGCCCCGGCATGGGACGCCGGCTTGCGGTCATCCCCGGTCGCAACGACGGTCCATGTTTCACGATCGCCCGAGACTTCGATCCGGTAGTCGGCGACGAAGACAAACTTGCCATGTTCGGGACGGTCTTCGCCACGGGCGCTAGAAAAAACGACTCGGTTGATCGGCGTCGGCTCGGCAAGTTCGATCGTCAAGTCACGGCCGGTTGCAATAAACCTTGCTCCGGTTTGCCCGTCGATGGCAAGCTGTGGGCCGTACGCATCGGGGAAGTCCTCGATTCGGCGGGCACTGCCGTAAGCTTTGCCGCCGGCGGACGCCAAGGCAACGTTTTGTGGCTTGTCCGTATCCGACCAAACCTCAAATTCATCGATGCGGAAACCACTCGATGACGGCGGGTTCACATCTTGCGAAACACAAATCAAACGCACGAACTTTGCCGTGACGGTGGGGAACGTTTCCTTCGTCCCGGTTCGGTCAACCGGCGGTCGCGTCCAATGCTTGCGATAGCTTTCCAGGTTCTCGTTGGCTCGTTGTAGAACGCCAGCATTTAGTTCCCGGATCTGCTTTTCCAGTTTCGTCTTTCGTTCGTTCAGCGGTTTTACTTTTGCCGCACGTTGTTGGCGTTCTTCGGGGCTGGCCAACACCTCGCGGCCGTGAACGATCCCTGCGAAGGTGCTGTAGAGCGAGTAATAATCATGCTGCGTGATCGGATCGAACTTGTGGTCATGACAGCGGGCGCAGCCAACGGTCAAGCCGAGGAAGGCTTCGCTGCTGGCGCGAATCATTTCGTCAATTGTGTTCGCGCGGATCTGTGCCGCTTGAACCGGATCTTGGTTGCCGACATCATCGTAGGGTCCGGCAACCAGAAACGCACTGCCGACGACAACGTCTGGGTCGTCCGGTTTGATCACGTCGCCGGCGAGATGTTCTTTGATCAAGCGATCGAACGGCTTGTCTTCGTTCAAACTGCGAATGACGTAATCACGAAATGGCCACAAGTCGTTGATGATGACGTTGCGTTCGAATCCGTTGCTTTCACCGAATCGGACGACGTCCAGCCAATGACGTCCCCATCGTTCACCGTAGTGGGGCGACCGGAGCAAGCGGTCGAGAAGCTTTTCGTAGGCACCCGGCGAGTCGTCTTGTAAGAAGGCGTCGATTTCGTCCGCGGTCGGCGGCAGCCCGATCAAGTCGTACGTTGCCCGCCGAATCAGTTCCCGCTTTCCCGCCGGTGGGTTTCGCGAAAGCTTGTTTTCCGCCAGCGTTTGATCGATCAGCTGATCGATACTCGCGCCCGCGCCGCCGACCAACGGTTGGAAGGCCCACCAGTCATCGCCCGCCTTGGCTTGATGCTTGAGCTGAAAATCATCCGGCCAGATCGCCCCTTCGTCGATCCACTGGCGAATTGCATTGATTTGCGAATCGTCAAGCGGTTCACCTTCGGCAGGCATCTGTGGCCGCGCGCCATCGACGGCTGTAATCAGTTCGACCAGCCAACTGTTTTCGGCATCACCGGGAATGATCGTCTCCGAATCGATCAACGCCTCGGCGGTCTCGATCGAGAGGTCTGCCTCGGCGTTGCCCGGGCGATGGCATCGCAGGCAGTGCTCACGCAAAATTGGCGCGACGTCGGATTGAAAATCGACCGCGGCCAGAGAACCGCCGGTGGCGACAACGAACGTGAATGCGGTAAGCCACGTCAAGAAGGTGTCTTTCATCACGGATCGGTGCATCGCCAGGACGTGGCAACGCTTCAATAGGCGGGAAGTGGATCGGCTGGGCAGTCCGAAGGGGGCCTCTATCATACCGCCTCGGGGAGCTCGCTGCAGGAAACGCGTTGAAAGCGCCCGGCCCTGCCGATTCAGCCACCGGTACCTATCTCGTGATGACGATTTTTCCGAAGTGCTTCGCCGACTTGAGATGCTCGTAAGCGGCGGGGACGTCATCGAACGAGAATTGAGTGTCGATGACTGGCCGTAGTTGATTGACCTCGATTGCGCGGTTCATCGCTTCAAACATCGCGCGGCTACCGACATAGATCCCTTGCACTGTCAAGCGTTTGAATAACGCCATCATCGGCGAGGGATTTTGATCGGGGTTGCCGGTAAGAACTCCGATCAAGCTGACACGCCCGCTGACTTTGGCCGACGCGATCGACTTCTCGAAGGTGCCCGCACCGCCGACTTCGATCACATTGTCGACTCCGATTCCGTCGGTTTGCTCGACCACGACACGCTCCCAGTCCGCGTGCTCACGGTAGTTGATCGTGATATCGGCACCCAACTGGCGGGCACGCTCAAGTTTCTCGTCGCTGCTGGACGTGATGATCGTCCGCATCCCGAACGCCTTGGCGAATTGCAAGGCAAAGACCGAGACGCCGCCCGTTCCCAGCATCAGCACGGTTTGTCCGGGGCGTGGGTTGCCCAGTGTCAGCGCTTGCCATGCGGTCACCGCCGCACACGGCAACGTTGCCGCTTGCTCAAAGGAATAAGTTTTTGGAATCGAAACCAAACCGTCTTGATGAAAGGCGACGCGTTCGGCCAGGACCCCATCGATTGCCCCGCCGAGTGCCGAACCGATCTGCTCGGCCGTCAATTCGCCGTCGAGCCATTTTTGAAAGAAAGCCCCGGCAACACGATCCCCGACCTTAAATCGATCGACTGACTTCCCGACCGCGACCACCTCGCCCGAACCGTCCGAAAGAGGGACCATCGGTGGGTTGCGTTTGACTTTGTCGTTACCGACATAGCCGCCATAGGGCATCGCGAGGTCACGGTAATTCATCGACCAGGCTTTCATTTCGACGAGCACATCAAACGGACCGATTTCCGGTTCATCGGCTTGAACCTCGGTGAGAGATTTCAGCCCCCCAGGACCGGTGATGTGATAACTTCTCATTTGGCTGACATCCTCACCGCGTTCTCACGAGGCATTTTTAAGATTAGTTGAACAATGGGTGAAATGACCTCGCAGCTTCGGAGGCCCCCCGGTCCACCGCGATTGAATTGCGGTATTGTGCCGCGGTTTAACGATCATCGCGTCTCGACAACGACGCGTCTGCACCATGTAGTGCCTGCATCATGCCACCCAGCCAACCCCTCCGCTAGGCCTTTTGATTCCTCTGGTCTCTGCCTCTTTCGACACCCCAATTGGTCAAACCATGCGTTCATTGTCACGACATCATGTTCCGCTCACAGCCTGGGCCTTCACCGTTTTATTGTCGCTTCCGGCGGTCGCCGCGGACATTCGCGTCATCTACCCTGAATTCGAACCGAAGATCGAAGGCAAGGAAGTCGACTGGATCTACGGCGATTACTTGATGACCAAT
Organism: Roseiconus lacunae; assembly: GCF_008312935.1. Classification (NCBI taxonomy): domain Bacteria; kingdom Pseudomonadati; phylum Planctomycetota; class Planctomycetia; order Pirellulales; family Pirellulaceae; genus Roseiconus; species Roseiconus lacunae. The sequence goes on from NZ_VSZO01000001.1 coordinate 612,318, forward strand.
GACAAGATTTCGCTAACCATCGCGGCACCGATCGCAACCCGAGATGCGAATTTGACCGTTCGTGAAATCGGAGCATCGATCCTTGACCTGGCCGTCAACGACGCGTCGAACGATCAGCTCAGCGCTTACATTCCGGCCGCACTTCGCTACCAATTCTTCGACCCTGCGAAAGTCGACGTCGGACGCGAAGGCGACACCGTCTATTGGAGCTGCGTTTCCTCCAACGCCGTCGCCGGTGACGGAACCGAAGCCACCGTGCGGTACGAACTTGCCGACGGCGACCCGTATGTATCGGCTTCGATTTCGATTCGCGGTGACAAAGCAGCCAAGGTCGAGCCACGCGACATGCTTCGTGCCGATCGTACCTTTCGGTTGACCGAAGTCGACCAATTGGCCGTCGCCCAAGACACGTTCTTTCGATCGGCCATCGGCTTTCAGTCTGCCAAGTCAGATCAGCCGCTACGCTGGAAATCGAAAAGCTCACGCAGTAAAGAACTGCGCTACTCGAAGTCTCAAATCGACCTTTCCGACGATGGGATTCGCTGGAGCGTCAAGATCTATCCGGCGACCAGCATCACCGACCTTCGAGCCGTTGTCGCTTCGAAAGTGATTCCGCTGCGAACGATTCAAGTCCTCACGGATGCCCCGGTTGATGACGACCAGACCACCGCATTTGTTCGCCGCGCGACCGTTCAAATCACTGCCGCTGGGAACGACACCGCTGGAAACGATGCTGGGGATCGTGAATCGATTCAGACCGACGACGAAGGTGTCGCCAAACTCCGCGCACCTGCCGGCGATTATCGCGTCGTCGTCAAAGCTCCCGGATACGAAACGAAGGAGCAGAGTGTTTCGTGGGGCGACGAAGCGACCACCACAATCCTGAATCTCGATGGCTTCAGCGGCTTTGCCGCAGTCGCGACCGACGGCGAAGGCAATCGAATTCCGGTCAAGGCGACGATCTATGCGATCGGTGGCGATGAAGAAAACGCCAACAACCCAGATTTTGGCCCCGACAGCACCCGGACATTTGTGCGCAACACCGTCTATGCGGTGAGCGGTTCGATGTTGGTACCGATCGCGGCGGGAAACTACGACGTTCATTTCAGCCACGGCCCGGAGTTCAATAGCGAGTCACGGAAGATCGAAATCAAACCGAACCAGACCGAGACAATCGACGTTCAGTTGCTTCGCGTGGTCGACTCCAGCGGCTGGGTCAGCGCCGAACTGCACAGTCACAGCAGCCCCTCCGGTGACAACACGTCGGATCAATACGGTCGCGTCGAAAACTTACTGTGCGAACATCTCGAATTCGCCCCCTGCACCGAACATGCTCGGATCAGTAGCTATGTACCACACCTGCGTGCGATGGGCATGGAAGACGCAATGGCAACGTGCAGCGGTATGGAAGTGACCGGGCGGCCGCTTCCGGTGAACCACCAAAACTCGTTCCCGCTTCGGCACGTTCCCCACACTCAAAACGGCGGCGGCCCGCGTGCCGATGCCAATCCGGTCGTGCAAATTGAACGCATCGCGATGTGGGACGATGGATCGGACAAAGTCGTCCAGATGAATCACCCCAACTTGCATCAAATCTATGGCGACTTGGATGTCGACGGCAAACCGGACGAAGGCTTTCGTAAGATGCTCAAGTGGACCGACGTTATCGAAGTCCATCCGCTCCAAACGATCTTTGATGACGTCGCTTTGTCGCCGCCGAACGTCCGCGAAATGCGCATTCCGCTATTCCAGTGGATGCAACTTCTCAACCAAGGCTATCGCATTCCCGGCGTGATCAATACCGACGCGCACTACAATCACCACGGGAGCGGCTGGAGAAGGAACTGGTTTGCCTCGAGCACCGATGATCCCGCCAAAATTTCCATCGATGAAATGGTACGCCAGGCCGAAGCGGGGCACATCATCATGTCGACGGGCCCTTACATGACCGTCAAGGCCACCAGCAAGTCGGTCGATAAGGTCGCGATCCCAGGGGATGACCTCATCGCCAAAGATGGCAAGGTAAGGGTCCACGTGGCGGTTCAGTGCCCCAATTGGCTGGACGTCAACCGTGTTCAGATCGTGATCAACGGACGCCTGGCGGAAACGCATAATCGGACACGCAAGTCACACCCCGATCAGTTCGGTGAGTCCGATTCGGTGATGAAGTTCGATTCCTACTTCGACCTCGAACTCGATTCGGATGCCCACGTGATCGTGGCAACCATCGGGGAAGGGATGACGATGGAAAAGGTAATGGGCCCAAGCTATGGCAAACGGGCACCGATCGCCGTCAGCAATCCCGTGTTCGTCGATCTCGATGGAAATGGCTTTGACCACAACCATGACGAACTTGGACTGCCACTGCCAAAGCAAGTGCCGCACCATCATCACCACGATCATGAACATCCGCATGATCACGAGCACTGATCACGAAAGGGCAGCCTGAACTCAATGGCTGGCCGCTGAGTAAATTGCCAATTGCAAAGAGAACTTTGCAATTTGACAACGGTGCGCGAAAGAAGGCCGCGTGATCCGGCGGCGGCTTGCGTCAGCCAACAAAACAAGCCGATGCCCATCGGAACGGACATCGGCGGCTCTTGATCGTTAATGAGAGTGGTGCAGCAGGCACCAGCAAGAAATTATTTCTTGCGGTGACGGATCTTGCTACGCATCCGTCGTTTCTTACGACCTACCTTACGCCGCCCTTTTCCAGTTTTCTTGGTACCCACCCAGTCAAATCTCCAATGCGTTGATGCCGCCAAACGCGACAAACTCAGTTATTAATCTTGTTCAACCCAGCGTTCAATCAAGCTAGGTCCTCGGTCGGGCCCCAGAGAGTAGCAGATTACGTCGCCAAGACAAGGCGAAATGAGTCGCAATCCGTCCCAGATCACCAATTCTCGCACCACGCCAATCCTCACCACAGATACCACGCACTTGCGTAGCAAACGTAGATCCCCAGCAGCAAATTGGTCACCCCGTGGGCCACAACGCAGTTCCAAAACTTACCGCTACGGAACATCAACGCCGTGACCATTGAAAACCAAACCACTGCCGCGATGATTTCACCGGGATGCGTTGCGACCGCGTAAACGGTAGCCGCGATCACCCCTCGACGACCGATTTTGCCAATCGGCAGCTCGGTCCAGTTCTCCGCCTCGACCGATCGCATCAGGAATCCACGCAGAAAAAGCTCTTCGGCAATCGGGACGCAAAACGCCAGCAAAATAAACCTCGCTAGCAAAAAGCCTGCCAACGGAACCCCCGTGGCATAGGCCGCAAACGGATCGACCCCCTCACGAGCTGGCAGCCAATTGTCGGAAACTGACAGCCCTCGAAGAATTTGGCGTTCAATTCCCAGCTCGCAAATTCCGATCCAAACCACCGCGCCGACAACGCCGATGATCCAGCCCCAGCGGTCGATGACCAATGGAAATTGCCGGACAATCTCGCGAGAAAACCAAGCAAACGCTGCGAGCATCAACACGACACGCCCCGCGACCAATCCCATGTAGGCGGATGGATTGATCGACTGATCATCCACAAGCGGCTCGGTGTTGACCAGCATGCCCAGGATGAAAAACAGCATCAAGGGAATGATCATTGATGCCTTGGACGCCCACGAATCGGCCGGGGAAGGTGAACCGACGGGACGTTGTTCGCTCTTCGTCTTACTCACCGCTCAGATCCCAGCAGATCGTTTCCAAAGAGCGTAATCACAGCGTCGGTGACTCAACTTCGCGGCTGTAAACTGCCAGCGCCGTTTCGAATGTCTCGGCCTTGATTTTGAATTCCGGATTGGCATCGGTGTAGCGGTTGCAGTGATCAACCAGCACCCGATAGAGGAATCGAAATAGATGCCGCGGGACTCGCAGCGAATGAAACGCACTGATCATCCGCGAGTACTCAAGATCGGCGAAGAGATCCTTGGGCTCGGGCGGCTGCCCCGGCTGGGCACACGCCATCATGCGGGCGCGGGCCAAGTCATACAGCGACTCACCTGTCCACTGGAACATGGGAATCACGTTTTGCTTATCCAAACGAGCTCGTTCGTGGAAGTCGCGCGATTCACGCTCCATGTCGCGATACAAATCTTGAGGCAGCATCAGTTTGAATCCGATGCCAGGATGCTTGAGCAGCTTGTTGTCCAGCAGCGGCCAAACGAACAATCGCATCAATTCGACTTTTCCACCGGTCATGTGGGGTTCGTCGACGCGGTCGAGTAGCACGACAGTCCCGGCGTACCCTAAGCGAGATAGTACTGATTGGAACTTGTTGAGCAATTCATATCGATCGTCGGTGCGGTCGAAACGCGGTAGCGGTTGGCTTGCCAATTCCTTCGCCGGAATGGAATGAAGGACTTTGCGCACGATTCCCATTTCGCGTCGACCGACACGCATATGGCGCCGAATTTGAAAGGCAGCCCACGCTGTTTTTGCAAACCGGATCAGGTACGGCCCCGACCCGATCAACATCAACACCGGCGCCAACCAAAGATAATCCCAGATCGAACGCACCGCGTTGCCGGCTTCATCAACCCCGCCAGAACTGGTGAAGATCAAGTACAAAAACGCCACCAAAACCACGGCGCACCAGACGCAGGCGAACCAACAACTAAAGTGCGTCGACAAATTGTTGTAGCCCAGCTTTCGCCGAAACGAATTCCATCGTTCGACGAACGCGCCATCGCTGCTTTGGTCGTAGCAAGCGGCCAACAACAGCAGATCGCGGCGATCGTTATGATCCAGTTGTGCGAGTGCTGGTCCGTCGATCCCATCAGGGACCTGATCGGGTTTTAAGATCTGATCGACAAGCTTCGTCACACCCAAGCAAAGGATGGAATCCATGTGATCCCACAGCTTCCATTCCTTCAGTACACGCTCGGGCTTGCGGGCGGTGCGTCGACTCAGTCGTTCGCTGAAATGATCGAGGAACGGATTGAAATCGTCATAGGCGATCGTGAAAACACGTTCGCCGGGATTTTCTTGGTTGAACTTTTTCAGATGCCGCAAAATCTGCAATCGCATTGCGGTCTTTCCCGAACCCTTGGGACCGAAGACCATGGCGGTTGATGGTTCTTTGGGATCGCCGTAGACCTTGTCCCAGACGGGATGGTAGGCGTTGGCGATGCAGTGCTCTTTGAACACTTGATCCGTTTGCGCGTCTTCTTCGGCAAAGGGATTGCGAACGATCCCATGATGCTCTAACAGACTCTGAATATTCATAGCGGCTTCCTGCGTATGTTTTGAAGTTGCGTTTTTAGCGAAGTGATTGACGCCGAACTAAACGTATCTCGCTCGATATCGCGTGTGATAAATCTTGCTCTCCGAGTGGGAGAGTCGCGTCGGGGCGGTGAAAAGGGAGCCATCGTTGCTAGCAGCGGGCGACAAACGAACCATGATGCGGGCTGTGAAGCGGGCACGAGCCAGCGTGACCGCAGAGTCCCGGGGCGATCGCCGACGGCTGATCAAAACGGCGCGTTTGTCGCTCCGGTCCCAAAAACTTGAGAATCGGAATACCGAAGGAGAAACGCAACTTCAAAAGGTGTCTTCAGCGGTTGTTGCCTTTACTTCCCGACCGACTTCGCCATTTCGACGAACTTCTCTCGGTTCGCTTTGATGGTTTCGGCGGGGCCGACCATCTTGGCGAAGTACAACCGGTCTTCGCTTTCGAAAATCGCGCCGACCATCGCATAGTTTTCGCGTTGCACGGTTTTGCCGCCAAAGAACGGGCCTCCGCCCATCGATTCGGCGAATGTGCCGGCGACATCGATCAAGTGGACTTCGAACGGTCCCGCCTTGAAGGTTTCGGTCTTTTGATCTTCTTCTTTGCCACCCGAAAATTGGCCCTTCCAACGTTTGATGTTGGGTTGAACTCCACCACCGGCTCGCATCATTGTCAAACGAGCGGCCTTCTCGTCTTCGCCGACCTTGAACTCATGCTCGATGATCCGAGACTTCTTCTCTGATTTCTTAAACTCACTGGGGACCGACATCTTCGCTTTGCCTAGGACGTCGACCGAAGTCGCTTCTTCGGCGACACTTCGGCCGGCACCGAGTGACAACAGCGCGACAGAAACAGCGGCCAGACAGGCAGTCAAACGCGACGAACGCAACATCTCGAAAGCTCCACAGAAGTTGTAAATGGGTGAGGCAGTCAGCTCTACAATAGAATTACTGTAGCTGATTGGGCAGCGAAGACGAATTGGGTGCCCCAAACGAACCCGGAGAGCCGGTACAAATGCAAACCAATCGATAGAGACGGAGCAGACGCTACGATCCCGCCGAAGCGACGAGAACCAGCGTCACAATCAAGCCGACCACCAAGGCCCCCAAAACGGCGACCAACGTCATCCGCTGATTGGCCCGCTTGCGGCGGGCGGCCCCGATCTTCGCCGTTCCCGCCAGCGACGGATCCAGCGGGCTGGTCTTCTCCGCCGCGATCGATTTCGTTTTGCCTAGCGCGGCGCCCTGCGCGGTCGACTGCGCACCACCGGTTTGCCCCACGTTCACCGCCCCGGGCAAACGCTCGGCGATCTCCGGTAACACCTCGGCCGCCTCACGCCACTGGGGCCAGCCATCTCGCCATAGCAGCGCCGACTTGGCGACACGCCCTTCGTCGATCCAGTCGCGGAGGACACTAGTTTCAGCGGGCCCGTACTGCCCACCGCTCGGCGGACGAACATACCACGTCGCCGGATCGTCGCCGCTGAGGATATCCGGAGCGTTGTCCACAGAGGGCTGCGGGGCCGGAGACTGCGAATTCGGTTTCGTTTTCGCTGAGTTCGGTTTTGCGGTGGGAACCGGTGTGGGGCGAGACAACGCGGCCTGAGTCGGTGCAGCCTTCACCGCCGTTTGTGTTCGCGGCAGGGTCGCGACCGCCGATTGCTGTTCGCCGGCGTAGGCTTGGCCAGTCGAAACGCCCTCCGAAAGTCCAGCCGAACGGTTCTCGCGCGTTTCATCCTGCTCGTGGACAGCTTGGTGCTGCTCCTCAAGCGGCAAGGAAATCTTGGCGTCCGACTCGGGAATCCGGAACCGTTCCTTGCATTTCGGACAGACCCCTCGACGCCCCGCCAATTCGTTCTTGATGTTCAGTGGCTTTCCACAGGCATGACAAGCGAAACGGATTCCCATCGGATCTTTTTGGCGTCGAGAAGAGGAGTGGGGCGTTACGGCCCCGTGATCATCGCGAAACCGCGCACGTGGCGTACACTTCGTTCTCGCTTCACGATTATAGCCGTTGCTACATTATAGCCAAGAAATTGGCCGTTTTTCACAGCAGATCGATGCTGCCAACCAAGGCAAACTTGGCCAATCAAGGCAGACTGGGGCGTTGTGGCGATTACAACCATTCCAGGAGACAGCGGTCAGCCCCCCGCCACCGCCCATCGATTCACTTGAATCCGTCGCCGCAGTCACGGAGAATGGCCCCACCCCCCCCGCGTTTAAGTGACACCGGGCTGGAGTGACGCCGCGGATTGACTCACTGGCCTTGGAATCATTGGCATCGACTTTGACGCAAATTAAGTCCCCAGCCCGCACCCTCCCCCCTTGGATTCAGCATGATCATGAAAACGATCGGATTTACGCCCCCGAAACTTGTCTGCTGCCTTTTCTTGACACCAATGGTCTGCCTGGCGTCTTCGGTCATCGCCCAAGATCCACCGGCAAAGCGTTTCGTCGCCAATTACGACGAATCCAAAATCCCGTCATACACTTTGCCCGACGTGCTCGGTGGCGTCTCGCACGCCAAGGATTGGCCGGCGAAACGCGCCGAATGGTTGGACCTGTTGTCACGCGAAATGTTCGGACGCGGACCGGCGGCCGAAGCCGGCGGTAATATCACAGTCGCAAACACCGCACCGGAGGTCGAAATTCTTGGCGGCAAGGGATTCCTGCGGCAGATGACACTGACCATCGCCGAGCAACCGATTGAGGTCGCAATGTTCTTGCCGGTGAAAGCCAAAGAAACTGCGGTGCCGGTCTTCATGGGATACAACTTCGGTGGCAATCACACGGTTTTCGATCACCCCGCGATCAAACTGCCGTCCGGTTGGATGCGTAAGACAGATGATCACAAGGCAAAGGAATCTGATCGTGGTGCGAATGCTTCACGATGGGCTATCGAACGAATTGTCGACGCCGGATTTGGTCTAGTCACGCTGTACTACGGTGACGTCGATCCCGATTACGACGATGGATTTCAAAACGGAGTCCATGCGGTTCTCGGGCCCCCAATAGCGGACGAAGCCGGCTCAATCGCCACCTGGGCGTGGGCCCTTAGCCGCGTCGTCGATGTTTTGGAAACAGTTGACGAGGTCGACGCAAATCGGATCGCCGTCATCGGTCATTCGCGATTAGGAAAAACCAGTCTGTGGGCGGGAGCCTCTGATCCGCGTTTCGCATTGGTGATTTCCAACAATTCGGGCTGTGGTGGCGCCGCCCTATCGCGTCGCCAATACGGCGAAACACTATGGCGGATCAACACGTCATTTCCGCATTGGTTCTGTAGCAACTTTACAAAGTACAACAATAAAGAAGACACAATGCCGTTCGACAATCATGTGTTGTTGGCATTGATCGCCCCACGACCGCTGTATGTCGCCAGTGCGGTCGAGGATCGGTGGGCGGACCCCAAGGGTGAATTCCTTTCATGCGTCCACGCCGATCCGGTTTACAAGCTTCTGGGCAAAGAAGGATTGCCGACAACATCAATGCCAACTGTCGGCAACAGCGTGCAGGGAACCATCGGCTATCACGTCCGCGAAGGTAAACACGACGTGAAAGATTTCGATTGGCAGCAGTACATCCAGTTCGCAAAACGGCACCTCCAACCTTAATCCAAGACAGCTCAAAGCGAGCAGGCAATCCAGTGCATTGCCCGCGAGAGCGCGACCAAGGAAGGCGCTGGCTTGGAAAGTACCGAGTGGAAGCGGAACGAAAGTTGCAACCGGTTCAAACGCGGCAGGATTTAGATGCGACAAAATCTAAATTCGGACATGCCGGTACGATCAGCCCGTTTAAGGTGAACAGTGCCGCGCGAAAACTCCAACCTTTAGGATCAAAAACATGCGTCGGTTACTTTGTTTCGCAGCGATCATGATCGCGATGATGTCGGTCACCACGGCCGGTAATCCCTACCTCTATAACCAATACCGTGCCGCGTTGAACGCACGCCGTTATGCCGCGTGGCAACTACAGCGTCGCTACCAACCGAGGCCCTGGTACTATTCGCAGCCGATCGTTCGTCCGTACTATTACCCGGTACCGACGATCTTGCCGTCGACCAATAACCGCAGTTATCCCCAGCCGGCACTGCGTGGCTATTCTCCTCAGCCAGCCCTGCGAGGCTACACACCCAGCCCCGCACTGCAGTCTCAGTGAATCAGCAATCGAAGGCGATCGACTTGATCTGGATTGCTGCGATCGCGCCCCGCGGTTCGGCGGGGCACCTGGCGGGACAAACGATCCGACGACCAGCAAAACGTCACGAGACCGGCTACAGATTGGTCATCCAAGCGGCTTTATAGCGAAGCCCCAGGTTTAAGATTCGCTGCAACAGTGATTCATAATCGACGCTGGCGCGCTCGGCGGATTCGGCAAAGTCCTCACCATATTCGATGTTGGGATTCGCATTGGCCTCCAACACATAGATGTCACCGGAGTCCGTCAGGCGCAGGTCCATTCGAGCGTAACCGCTCATATTGAGGGCCCGGTAAACTCGTTTACAGATCTTGGCAATTTTTTCACCCGCTTCGCCGCGTAAGTCATCGGCCTCGTGAGTCGTGATGCCGTGTTTTTCCTGGTACTTGCGATTCCATTTCACTTGGCTGGTCGCGATCCGCGCGGTGTCGTCTGGCATTTGCCCGAAGTCCATCTCCCAGGCGGGGAAGGTTTGCAATCGCTGGTTGCCGATCACGCCGACGTAAATTTCACGACCTTCGATGTATTGTTCGACGATCGCATCATCGCCGGCATGCTCGTGGACAAAGCTAACACGTTCGATCAACTGCTCGTCGGTACGGACGATCGATGCTTGGCTGATCCCGAACGAAGCGTCTTCGGTGACCGATTTGACAAACAGTGGGAACTCCAGCTTCTTCGGACGATGAACCGTCCGGCCAACCGGAAAGACGGTGAAGCGGGGCGTGGGGATGCGGTGATAGGTCAGGATTTTTTTGCTCAGTGCCTTGTCTTTGCTGAGCAATAAGCCGCGTGGATTGCATCCCGTATAGGGTTGCTGCATCAGTTCTAGGTAACTGATGATCGCGAAGTCGTATGTCACCACGCCGTGGAATTCTTCGAGCAGCATGAACGTGATGTGCGGTTTGAATTCAGTGAGCGCATCGCGGATCGGCGCCAAGTCATCGTAAACACCGATTGGCAAGACCTCATGCCCGAGGTGTCGCAAGGTGTCGCAGACGTCAAATTCGGCCTTCCATGCGTCAAGCTCCTTATCAGAAATACCGTCCAGTGTTAGCGGGGGGACATGACCGGTCCGTACCAGCACCAACACACGCAGTTTGCTCACATCATCACCCGTCTATGGCCCGAATTGAGATAGTTGCTTGTCCGCAAGGCCACCAAAATCATTGCATCTCGTTTACAGACTTCCGCACTGGTGCCCAACCTTAGTTCTAGTTCTCGGCACCGCTCGATCATTTCCTGCAGAACTTGATCGACCATATACGAGTATGCACCGGTCCAATCCGCGACGACCCGTCGGATCTCCCCACGCCATCGAGACAGCAGGGCCGCGGCGGTCGGGTTGCGACGATGAGCGCGATCGCAGGAGAAGAGCTTGCGAAGATCCTTGTCATAAACATTCGGATAATCCATTTCGTAGTACTCGCGTTTTCTACGGTAATGGGTCCGCAACGTACGACGGATTTGGCTGACCGGGTCGATCGTCCGTTTGGACTGGACGACGGGGGGCTTGCCGACAATTCCGCTCATGAACTTGTCGACGTACTCCAACTTTTTCAGAGCCGGCCAGTTGCGGTACCGCGCCTTCCAACGACTTTTGGTCGGCAACCAAACCGCGAACGTCTCCGCAAAGTCTTCCAGCGGATGCGCCTGGGCGTACCACATGTCCAAGTGCAGCACGTAGTCTCGCGTTTGTGGATTCGGCTTGTAGAACTCCGGATAGGGGTCCGAAGGCTTACCGAACAGTTGACGATAGCGTGATTTGCGTCGGATTTGAAACGCGGTATCGATCGCGTGTCCGGCCTCATGCCGCAGAATTTTCATGCACCACTGCTTCGTCCCACCTTCGACTTCGAGCAATTGTTTGCGTTCGAGCCGGCACAATCGTGGATGGGCCAGATAGAACGGAATCGCGATTCCCGGTATACCATCGGGTGAAAACCAGTCGTCGCTGAGCCAGAAGTGCGGGCGGAACCGAAGTCCCCGCTCGGACAACTCGCCGTTGAGCTGGTCGACGCGGGCTTCCAGTGGCGTGTCACGGATCGACAGCTTCAGATCGCAGATCCGCATGTCCAACAGTTCGTCGTCAGACATCGACGCTAGATCTGGCACGCTCCCACCCATGGTTCTCCACAAACTTTTAGCAACGGTCGTTGATCGCGAGGCATCGCCATACGGTTCAGCCCTTCGGTGCGACGGAACGAACATGCGTCCAATCACATCGTCCGCTCAAACAAACAACTCTGACGTATCGAAGCCTCTGACACTTTCATCGCCCTGACCGCCTTGAAAGCCTGACCGCCTTGAAAGCCCTGACACTTCACACACACACTGAGTCGTCCGCTCGACGAAGTCTTACGGCATTGACTTCTTCAACGATAGGTCATCAAACACTGATGGCGAGTCTAACAACCCAACGAGATCAAAACAAACTCGAGTGAACGAGATCACCACGAATCGAAACCAGTCATCCACCCGTTGCTGCAAGTTGACCGGTGCGGGCCGTTCTGCCATCGCCGTGGTGATGATCGAAGGCCCCGAGGCGACGACATTGCTGCATCGCTGTTTTCGCACCCAACACACGCGGCCGATCACGATCGGAGAAGTGCGTTACGGGACCTGGTCGAAAACAGATCAAGCCGCCGGCGAGTCCGTCGTGCTGGTTCCCCTGCGTCACGACGGGGACGGCGATCGCTTTGAAATCCACAGCCACGGCGGAGCGGCCGCGGCCCAACGAATCCTCGACGATTTACAGTCTTTCGGCGCCGTCCTGGTCGATCCGTCGGAGCTGCAAACTCTCGATTTCCGCCCAAGCGATGACTCCCAAGAAGACGAAGACCTGCTCGTCGCCGAAGCCTTGACGGTCTTGCCGAAGTGCGTGACCACCAAAACCGCCGCGATTGTTCTCGATCAAATTCGTGGTGCGTTTTGCAACTGGCGTGATACCCAACTGCAAAGACTCAGTGATGCGGCCTCCGACGAGACAAATGCGGATGAGCTTTATCGCACGATTGTCGACCAAGCTCGGCTAATCGTAGACGCCGGCACAGTTGGCGTTCGTCTGACGCGTCCGTTTGATGTCGTCTTATGCGGCCCCCCCAACGTTGGCAAAAGCAGCTTGATCAACGCGTTGGTCGGCTATGACCGAAGCATCACGATGGATGTCGCCGGTACAACCCGCGATGTGCTCGATGCGGAGACGGTCTTCAACGGCTGGCCGATCCGACTTCGGGACACCGCGGGACTGCACCGAGCGGCCAACGAAATCGAGCGTCTAGGCATCGAACGAGCACTCGATGCGGTCCGGCAAGCAGACCTGCTGATCGTCGTTTCTCAACCCGGAACACCCCGGCCCGGGGAACTGTTCGATCAAGCGATAGATCAATTGGCGACGATTCCGCCGATCATCCGAGTGCTCAACAAAGCCGATTTGATCGCCGATCAGACGGAGGCCGAGATAACGGATCCGAAGCCTATCGAGACGATCGCACCGGAGGGTCTGGGAGTCGACGATTTGATTCAGACGGTGCTCGACCATTTAACCGGCGCACTCACGGCCCCCGGCACGCCGGTCCCTCTCAACACGCGGCAAAGGGATTGGATCCGATACGTCGCCGCGGCCGGCGATTTTCAGCAACTCCGGCAACGGCTTACCATGTCCCAAAGCCCGTCATTTTCTTAATGTCCGGCTGATAGGTGCCGATCCAGTCATGGTATTCGTGCCAACGACTGTCATAGAAAACGAAAATCTCGCGGGACCGGCGGTCGACATAGATCGGCAAAGGATTGGCGAGTGTGGCATTCAGGATCGCCGCACTATCGAGATCGGTTGCATGGTAATCGACCGACAACGAACACAAAAAGCGTGTCGGCGACTGCTTCACGGAAACCTCGTCCGGCGGCGACAACCAAGCCGAAAGTGACAAAAACGTTTCCCGTCGACTGAATCTTTCCTCAATCGACTCTTCCGGCCAGGGCTCGAGAATCTCGCGGCGAGCTTCCTCTAGCGGCATCAAGCCGTGATGATCGCCACGCAGATCGGACGAGGTCAGGTGATCGGACGAGGCGAGCGTCGCAGCGGCGGCCCCCGATCTTTCCCCGGAAGGCGAATCCTGGGACCGGTCCTGAAAGACCACCGCGAATAGCAAGACACAAGCGAGAAGCGGAATCACAAGCAGTCGATTCATGACAAAACCTCAACGGATGGTGAAACGGAAACAGAAAGAGAGGTGAGAGCTTCGCCGGAGACCGAATCGGCGGGGCGTTGATCCCCACGCCGTTGATGTTCAACGGCTTTTTCAGATTGGCGAAAGAGTGCGATGACGCTCGACTCGGCGACCAACAAACTGGCCACAAGACTCAGCCAAACGCTGGCGACATAGGTTTCTTTGCCGGTGAGAATCGGTATGCCGTAGGCCATCGCGATCTGCAGCAATCGAAACCAAACCGCACCGAGTGCAAGCGAATAGGACCGGATCATCCATTTGGCGTGCTCGGCGTACCGACAGCCACGTGCCGACCGGTATCCCTGCCACGTGGCCAGCCACCACAACATGCCCGTGATCGCAAACCCGATCGCTGACAGAACGCCGCCTTTTGCGTTGACGCTCAACATCAATCCCGTTGGCGCGGCCATCCAAAGAACCGAATTAAGATGCAGATAGCCGATCCAGCGGTGAAACCGGCGATGCCGAATCAGCCTTCGAAACATCAATGCCGGTCCGCTGAGCAAGCAAACCGTCGATGAGACGAGGTGAAGATAGAACGCGGTCTGCCAGAAAGCATCGTGCCTGAGCGGGCCTTTTTCCAACAGAAACGTCGCTGTTCGGTCATTGTCGAAGTAAGCCCACAGACTGACCACGATCCCGGCCGACCCCAACAGAAACAGGACCGTCCAACAAGAGCGAAAACGAAACGAAGCAAATAACAGCATTGACGATAGCCTTGATAAGGGGCTTGCTTGGCAGTTGAACAAAGCAGCCTTAGGCACCACTCCGTTCGGCCAAACGTCGAGTTTGCAACCTCGACCGGAGTATGATTTTGGACGGGCGTTGAATCATCAGAACAATGTCAAAACCGCGTCAAAGCTCTGCCAAGATCCAGTCGCGTGAAACTGATCTTTGTCGATTTGACGATTTCGCCTATGTTTCACGCGTGGAAAACCGCAAGGGAAGCGTGCCCTGTCGGAAAAGGGACTTGCGGAAACAACAGACACTCTCCCACGGAAGGGATAATTCGATGGATCATCGCTGGCGTACGCAACATTGGCGCATGCAATCCGATGCGATTCCAGCGTCCAACCCGAATGTCGGGCCGGCATTCCAACCCCACGTTCCGCCTCAGCCCGGTGCGTCGGGCGGCAGAGACGCCGTTCCGCATCATCCCGGTGTGGCACATGGCTATGCCGCACCGCAACCATCGCCGCCGATAAGATCGCATGACCCGAACGCGGCAGCGATCTATCACCAGCTCAGCCAAGCCAATGCGGAAATCGTCCGTTTGCGTTCCTTGCTGTCTACTGCGCAAGAAAAGCAGGATCGACAAACGGCACACCTGCGACAGGAAGCCCAAGCTCGCGCCGATCAAGTGAGAGAGCTAGAGCAGCAGTTCAGCCGCGAACGTGACCAAAGCCGAACGCGGCAACATCAGTTGCACAATGAAATCGAAACCTTGAAACAGGAACTGGCTAACGCAGCCTCCGCCGCTTCGGGCGAACAGCGGCAGCTTACCGAACGTCTACAGCTTCAAACGCAGCGTCACGACGCCATTGTCAGCGAACGCGACCAACAAATCCGTGTCCAAGAGCTGCAGGTATCCAAAGCCGCAGAACAAACGCAGACCTTGAGAGCGCAACTCGAAGACACCGAGCAACGTCTTGAGTCTTGGGCTACGGCTCAGACAGCGGCCGTTGACTTGGCCGACTGGCTTGACGATCAATGCCGAAAAATGACGCGTGACGCCATCGCATCGGAATCTGCGTATGATCAGCTACACGACGAGGCGATGCGTTTGCTTCGTCAACGAGATCAACAGATTCGAAAACTTAGCGACACCGTTGCAGTCCTGCAGGTTGATCACGAAACGGTCGAACTGACCAACGATGACCTTGATCAATTGTGTGCCCGGCTAGAATTCGAAAATGAACTGCTCGCCGAACAATGCGATTTGTTGACATCCCACGCCCGTCGCGATCAACAACAACTCGTCCAAGCAACCCAAACGGTCAGCGATCAACTCGCTACGACCAACCTAAAACTCGATGCGCTCTCGCGGGAAAAACAGGCGTTGCTTGAAACGATCGAGCAACACCGTCAAGCCGAAGATGAATTCGATGCTTCGCTGTTCGCCAAAGAACAGGAAATAAGCGCGATCAGTCGCAACATGAGCGACAAACAGCGGCAGCTTGATCATCTACGAAAAGAACATGCCGTCGCGATCGGACAAAACGATCAACTGCGAACCCAAGTCCGCGAACAAGATGGCAAGATCGAAGAACTGCAATCGAAACTCGCCGAGGCGAATGATCACGCCGACGAAGCGCTGAAGCTGGTCGACGAGCGTGACCAAGAATTGCGTCAAATGCAAGCCGCGACGCGGGCCGCCGAAGCCAACGCGACACTGCAACAACACGAAACGGCGCGTGAATCAACGTTAGAGATCGAACGATTGGAAACGCTGGTTGAACAATATCAACGCGACGGCGAAACCCGTGCCGAAGAAGTCGGCCAGTTGACCGCCAAGACGGCGAAACTCGAATCACAGCTTGCCGACAAAGAACGCATCAGTGAGGCCTTTGCCAAAGAAAACGACGGGCTACAAAAACAGCTCGAACAGGCCCACCGGCGGCTCGCCCAGACCGAAGAAAAGTTGCATTTGGCCAACGAACGCTTACAGCTCGGAGAACTCGCCCTCGACGAACTTCGTCAGTCCGGTGGGGCATACGAAAACGAAGCCCGTCAATTGCGATCCGAAGTCGAGAACCACAAGCTTCGTCTGGCCGAATACGCCGATCAAATCGCGACGCTGCAACACAAACTCGAATCGGCGGCAACTGCATCATCTCCGATCGCATCCCCGCTGAATGCGTCGATGCAAGCGATCATCGCGCGCCTGGAACAACGTTTAATTGACGAAACGCAACAATTGCAACTCTTTGATGGACTCGAACATCCGGCTGCCGAAGCGAAGCGGCTCAGCCGCGAACTCGCGCGACGCAACGCCGAACACGCTGCCGAACGTGAAGCTCTGTATCGCCGCATTCAAGAATTACACGTCGAACGGCGAAAGCTAGCCGCCTAATCTACCCGCGGTCGCCGGCTTTCACTCGGGACCAAACTTTCGACCGTCTCGATCGCTAATGACTTTCCGCTTCGTGCTCGGCCTCTTCCATGCTTTCACGGACTTCGTCACCGGCTGTCCAGTAAAACACCGTCCCAATGATCGCGATGATCACTTTGACGATTTCGAACACTAAGGCGATCAACGTCCCCGACGCCAACGTCGGTTCGGATGGGATCAATTGATACAGCCATTCAATGGCGGCTTCGAACAACCCCAAACCGGCAGGTGTGATCGGCAATGCCGAAGCAAGCATCCCGATCGGCACGATGATAAAGTGCTCGGCAAAGGTCGGCACCGATGGATACAACGATCGCGCGATCAAGTACACGCTGACCGTCAGCAGGCCGTGCACCCCAAGGCTCATCAAAATCGACATGCCGAAAGCCAAGGGATGGTGATGGAACATCCGCAAGGGAGGTCCGACTCGTTCGACGACCGGACCAATCATTGGCAAGCGTGCCCCGCGCCGAACCAGTCGATCGACAAAGGCACCGCCAAAGACCAACAAGCACAGCACAACGGTTCCCAAAATCACGAGCACACCGCATCCGAAGCGAATTTTCTGCATGTCCTCTGATTCGGCACCACTTGCCAATTGGTTGCCTTGAAAGACGAACGCGGCCGATGCAAGTAGCAGCAATCCGTAAAGCCCGACACCGCGGTCGACCACTACCGACGCGACCGCCTGCACCCGTCGACCGGGACGCCGCTTGGCCAAGAAGATGGCTTTGAATAAATCGCCGCCGACACTGCCGGCAGATACAAAGTTCAACAAGAAACAAATCGCGCCCAGTCGATGCGCCTCGAGCATCGTCAAGTCGATCCCCTGACAACGAACTAGCAAACACCATCGGATAAACGAGAGGCTGATCGCCCCCACGGCGACGAACAGAGCCGATGCTAACAGCGGGTAATTCTTGTCATGCTCGGACAAAGACTCCCATTGCTCGGGCGTCACCCGAGAAACCAAAAATGCGATGATTCCCAAAGGGATCATGACTTTGGCGAGCGTCAGCAATATTTGTCGCGGCGAATTCATTCAAACGTTCTTTCAAAAGGTGAGCTCACCATCGTCCGGCGGCAAGACACGTGTTTCAATGAGGCATCTGAGGGACGGTGCAAATGCTTTTTCTAGACCAGATGTTCTAGATCAGTCGGCCAGAGTCTATCCGGAAAAGAAGGGATGCCAACAGTGAGACGGCGGCGCTTGCCGCGGGCCTAGTTCTGCTGACGGTGGTGCTTCGTCAACATCTTGATTTAGGATTAGCCGCATGGCGTTAGCCACGGTTTCGGCGCAGAAACCGTGGCTAACGCCCGTCGGCTAATAACTCGAACCCGCATTTTCAGAAGAACGAAGCACTAGCCATCGAACTTCGTCGGACACAGAAATTCATTTGACGTAGTTCGCTCTCGAGTCATCGAAATGGTGTGATTTAACGGACTATCTAGTTGCGATTGGCGACGGAACTGCTTAGCATCGCAGCACCATGAAACAGTTAGCTATCCGAAACCCCACCGCCATCCTGTTTCTCTTCTTATGTAGTACAGCAATAGAAGAGAGGCGTTGCGATGCCGATGTCATTGCCTACCTCAGTGAAACCCGATCGACCGGACCGGGGTATTTTCAGACTGACTTGCACTTCCAAGCCACCGCTGATTTGGTCGGTGACGACATCGAATACATCGAACTCGATATTTCCGGGTCGCACATCGATTCTGTTCCACTGACCAATTTTTCGGTGGTCGAATTCGAAGCCGCCATGCCCTTCGATGTTTGGAGGCAAATCCCGTTCGGGCAAACGCCCGGTAGCGAATCACGAATGGTGATCGAACCATTCTCGCCACCGGGAACAGATGTGTTTTTGATCCAGGATACACAGCCACTTACGATCGGAACTTTTACGTTCGACTACGGAGCGTTGAACTTGCCTTCAAGTTCAACGATCACTTTAGATATCTTTGGCACCGATGAAGACAAACCAACACGCACCACCGTCGTTGGTCTTCGATCCGTTACCGAGTCCTCGTTGATCGACCTGACGTACAGCAGTCCGCTCGGAGGTTCGTCGACAACGTTTGTGACCGCGATTCCTGAACCAAGCTTACTAGCCGCGGTCGTCTCGATCGCGACCGCCGTCTCGCTACGTCGAAGACGTTCTGCTGATCGCCCGAAAAACATTCGCTAACGTGACTGCTGCCACAACCAACCGATCACCTCGTCGACATCTTGCTGATGATCCTCGTTGATCAACCCCGCATGTCCGATGCCTTTTAGTAGCACGCGGCGTTTGGGATCGGGCAATCGATCGAAGACGCCCTCTTGAAGCTCCGGCGGCACCAATTCGTCTAGCTCGCTTTGCAACATCACCGTAGGAACGGTGACCTTCGGCGCGCTTTGGTGCAAATTCATTTCCGGAGGCAGACTCTCGGCAATCGCGTGCGCCAGGCGCCCCATCGGATATCGATCAGCGACCCCCTTGACCGTTTCGATCAAGGGTGGCGGATTTCGTAGGATCAATCCCGAAAGGCGATCACCGAATTCGCTCGCCAGATAAGTCGCCGTCGCGCAGCCAAGCGAATTGCCAGTCAACCAAACTCGGGTCCGCTTGGGATCGATTTGATCCAAAAGGTGCGACACAAAGGGACGCGCACGTGCAGGAATGTTGGACAACGAGGCACGTCCGGTCGAACGACCGTAGCCCGGTGCGTTCCAGGTACAGAGTCGGACGTGAACGTTTTCAAGCAATTGTCCTGGCCACCCAGTCGCCCGTTCGGCACGGCCGGCCGTCCCAGGAAACTTGATCACCAACAACTCTGGTCCGCCCCGCGAGTCGTTCGACTCCGATGGGGTCGTCTCGCTGACAAAGTACTCATCGCGATGACGCCCAGACTGAAACCAACGCCGTTGCTTTGATCCGATGTCTAATTCGTTCCGCGTCGGCCGCAGAACGAATCGGTCGAGAATTCGGCGTCGAAACGCAACGATCATGGCGATTCCGCTTCTCGCATTCGGTGGACACTGACTCTGGCATGATAGAAACCGAATCGTTGGTGTCTACCGCGATCGCTCGATTTGGAAGTTTCGATCCGGTCAGAAATCGATTGGATGAATCGGTCTTCGCAATGGGGGCCGAAGTTTTCGCTGACGACTCACCATCAACGACTTGGCTGACTAGGTCACACGCTGACCGGGCTGAGCACCTTCGTCGACGGATAACAAAAAGATGTCTTCCTTGCCCGGACCGGAGGCACAGACCATCCCTTCGCTCAGTCCGAACCGCATTTTGCGTGGCTTCAAATTGGCGACCATGACCACCAATCGGCCGACGATCGCTTCTGGATCATAAGCCGACTTGATTCCCGCAAACACTTGCCGCGTTTCGTCACCGCCAAGCCCAAGGGTTAGCTTCAACAGTTTATTGGCTTCCGGTACGTGCTCGGCCGTCAAGATGCGCGCGACTCGCAAATCGACTTTGACAAAGTCGTCGATCGTGATTTCCTCTTCGATCGGTTTCTCTTTGATCCATTGGTCGGAATCATTGAATGTGGAAACCGGCGCGTCACTATCGGCGGCAGCTTGCTCTTTCTCTTCTTCGATCATCTTTTCTAGATCCTCGGGTTGAATACGTTCCATCATGCGTGTGAATTTTTCGACCGACGTCCCCAGCAGCGGCTGTTGGCTTTGATCCCAAGACGTGATCGGTTCGTTCAGCAGCGCCGAACACTTCTCGGCCAGCGACGGCAGAACGGGCGACA
Source organism: Roseiconus lacunae (assembly GCF_008312935.1). Lineage (NCBI taxonomy): Bacteria > Pseudomonadati > Planctomycetota > Planctomycetia > Pirellulales > Pirellulaceae > Roseiconus > Roseiconus lacunae. Next base: position 632,843 of record NZ_VSZO01000001.1, read on the forward strand.
GGTAGATCGATAACTGTCGAAACAGATTGAGCGCCACAGTGACCACGTCACGCAGTTCATCCTGGCGCTTGGGATCTTTTTTCATCTCCCACGGCTTGGCATGTTCGACAAAGGGATTCGCCGCATCGGCGAGTTCCATGATTAGCCGCATCGCACGGCTGTAATCACAACCTTCATAGGCCTGGGCAATTTCTTCGCCAGCGGCGGCCGCCTTGTCGAACAATCCGCCGTCATCGGGATAGGTGTCTGCTAGTCCGGTAATCCCCGCGAACTTTCCAACACGACTTGCCAAATTAACGACCTTGCCGACCAAGTCACTGTTAACCTTGTCGACAAACTCCTTGATCCCCAAGTCCAAGTCTTCGACCCGTGGCGTCAACTTTGTCGCATAGTAATAACGCAAGTAGTCCGGCTCGGAGTGCTTCAAATAGGTCTCGGCGGTGATCAATGTCCCCTTGGACTTGCTCATCTTCTCGCCGTCGACATTCAGGAAGCCGTGGATGTGGACCTTCGTCGGCAACTGATAACCGGCGGTGTGCAGCATACCGGGCCAGAACAACGTGTGGAAATACGTGATGTCCTTGCCGATGAAGTGATGAATCTCCGTCGACTCATCGCGCCACCACTGATCGAAAGACTCACCGTTTGCTTTACACCACTGTTCGGTAGACGAAATGTACCCGATCGGTGCGTCAAACCAGACATACCAATAGTTGCCCGGTGAATCGGGAATTTCAAAACCAAAGTACGGCGCCGGCCGGCTGATGTCCCAGTCGCGAAGCTCTTTGTCCTCGGCTAAAAAGTAGCCTTTCAAATAGTTCGCCGTTTCCTTCTGCAATGCATCGCCGTTTTCGATCCAATCAGCCAGAAAGCCGCGCAGTTTTTCCAGCTGTACGAACAAGTGAATCGCCGAACGGACTTCTGGGGTCGCACCGCTGAGCGTGCTGATCGGGTCGATCAATTCGGTCGGCGAATACGTCGCACCGCAAACGCAGTTATCGCCCGGTTGATCCTTGCGTCCACAGGTAGGGCAAGTCCCTCGGACAAAGCGATCGGCAAGAAACGTTTCCGCTTCGGGATCGTACAATTGTTCGATTGACTTTTCGGTCACCAAGTCGGCTTCGCGAAGAGCCTGCCATATCAAGTGGCACTGTCCGCGATTCTCTTCGCTGTGCGTGCTGCCGTAGTGATCGAATTCGACATGAAAGCCGGCGAAGTCGCGTTGGTGCTGACCGCTCATGTCCGCGATCAACTCCTCTTCGCTGCGGCCTTCTTTCTTAGCGCGAATCATGATCGCCGTGCCGTGCGTATCATCGGCGCAAATGTAAACACATCGATTGCCGATCAATCGCTGAAACCGTACCCAAATATCGGTCTGGATGTATTCGACCAAGTGACCGATATGGATCGGGCCGTTGGCATAGGGCAACGCACTGGTAACGAGAATTCGTCGGGTCATTGATTCGTAGGGGAGATTCTCGGGCGATGGATGCGAAAATATTAGATTTGCTGTCAAAACCAGCGGCGAAGGATGGCCTTTGTGTCAGACCGTTTCCGAGCGTGCCGAACGCACCACACGGATTTTGCCCACACGATGGCTCGCAAGGCGGGGGCATTCGAGCCGCCCTGACGGTGCGTTTGCCCGCAAAATGCTCGGCCGACGCTCGGCGATGGTGAGGATTGTACCGAACGCCGTGAAACTCGTAATCCCGCGTGTTTCACACTGTTTCGCAAACTTGATCCCCGGTTTGCCCTTGCCGTCGACAAGGGCGATCGCCGACAGTCACCCGTCCGCGGCAACGACCGCCGCATGGTACGCCCCGACGTGCACGGATTCGCGCGTCTGACTTATCGAGTCGATGGAGTGACAATGTTGGACCAAACGATGTTCGGCCGCCTTTCAGGGGCGGCGGTCACACTGGTTGTATTTTTGGTCTCGATGGTGACCGGTACGGAAACGGCTTCTGCCAAGCCCGTCTTAGTCGCCTTTGGATCGGAGCACTGCGGCCATTGTAAAGCGATGGAACCAACTCTTCGGCAACTCGAACAACAGGGCACCCCGATTCGCTACGTCGATGTCAATCGCGAATCGGATTTTGCTCGTCGCCACGGTGTACGGCAAGTACCAACACTTGTCGTTTTGTCGGGCGGACGAGAATTGACTCGGCTAGTTGGTGCCCAGTCGATGAGCAAAATCCGTGAGGCACTGGAATTTGATCAACGAAGATTGCTGCCGACCGAAACCGGCGTTCATCATGGACAACTGATTGATTCACCTGACGCTCGGTTCGCGCAAAAATCGTTCGTGCAAAACCCACCCATTGGCAACAGCTCGGTCGGTGAAGCGATGCCCAGTTTACAGCGGGCGCAAGCGGTCGAGCGTGCTCGTGCGGCAACGGTTCGCCTGCGGGTCAAAGACGGCCACGGGTTTGGCGTCGGTACCGGGACGATCATCGACCGCCACGGCGAAGAGGCGTTGGTGCTCACCTGCGGCCACTTGTTCCGCGAAACCCAACTCCAATCCAACGTCGAAGTTGACTTATTTATCGGCAACCAAGTTCGCACGGTCCCCGGTCAGGTCGTCGACTATGACGCCGAAGATCGCGACATCGCCCTGGTGACGATTCGTCCCGGCTGTGATGTCGCAGTGGTTCCTTTGATCGGCGGCAATGAAGTCCCGCAAATCGGTCAGACTGCGTTCAGTTTTGGATGTGACCGTGGTGCCGATCCCTCGCGCCGTGACACCCGCGTGACCGGAGTCGACAAATATAATCCACAGATCAACGCGTCGAACTTAGAAATCGCCGGTGCACCGATCGATGGCCGCAGCGGTGGCGGACTGTTCGATGACCGGGGTGTATTGATCGGCGTTTGCAACGCCGCCGACTACAATGACGATGTGGGCATCTACACCGGCCCTCGCAACATCGCTTGGCAGATGTCACGTATCGGCATGTCACACCTCTGTGATGGCAGCTCGAACGCGAACGTTGCTGCGACGGCGCCAGCGCGACCCTCCGGACCACAAACACAGCTCGCCACCATACCTCACGCCCTTCCTTCGGCGAGTCACGCACCGTCACAAAATCCCGTCGGCCAAGACATGATCGTGATCATCCGAGATCCCAATCATCCCAGCGGACAACGGGTGTTGAACGTCCGCCAGCCAACTGCCGAACTGTTAAGCCTGATCGAAAGCAGCGCCCGCCGTTAACCGGACGCATAAATTCAAGCGATTTTTTGGGTAGCGAAACTCGCCAACGGCTTGCCGATTTGATCAGCCACAATCGCGATAGCGTGTGGTTCTTCAGCACAAATCGGGGCTAATCCCCGTCGATCTAATCAGAAACGCGGCAAACATCCCCGTGACTAGTCGCGGTAGGAACGAATCGGTTCGTCAAAAGGATCGTCGTCAAACGGCAAATCATCTCCCAACAGATGACCAGGCAGATCGCTCAAAAAGTACAACTGGCAGTTTGTTCCCGCGGCGGCGAAATAGCGGTTGTGGTACGGTACGAACGCGCCTTGGTATCGTGACGTCCCCGTCATGATCAGTTCGTTTTTGGCGCGTGTCATCGCAACGTACAAGACGCGACGTTCTTCTTCTTCCTGATCATCGTCCCCGATGGAGCGGACGTGTGGATAATTACCCGGCTGGACTCCCAGTAGGTAACATACCGGTGCCTCGGTGCCTTTTGCGCTGTGGACAGTGATCAGTGTCACCACGTCTTGGTCGTCTTCGTTGGACGCTTCGCTTTCGGAGATCGGATCCAACGTATACGTTTCAAGGAACTCGCCGATCGTTGCATGCTTTTCCGCAAGTCGTTCGAGCAATTTAAGGTCCTTTGATCGACGATCCCAATCGTCATACTTCTTTTCCAGCAGCGGCGTCATCTTGTCGACCGCGGCGGTGATCGCTTGCTGGGGTCGGTCGAGCAGCTTGACGCAAGCCGCGAACGCTTCGGCCAAACGTGGGTTCGCCTTGGTCCGTTCCGTCAAAATGCTCTCGATCATGTCGGCTCTGGAGATCCCCATCAGTTTCCCGATGATCGTCGCAGCGGTCTTTTCACCGATCCGTGGCCATAGCGTCAAGTATCGCATCCAGCCTAACTGATCGGCCGAATTGTCCGCGACCCTCAGCAGACTGAGCAGATCTTTGACGTGTGCCGAATGCAACAACTGCGTCCCACCGACAAAGCGATAGGGGATGTCTTTCATCACCAACGACGCTTCGACGTGCCGCGCTCCAAATGCGGTGCGTGTCAGGATCATGTGTTCGGCCCACGGCGTGCCGCCTTCGTGACGGGCGGCCAGGTCTTCGGTGATCCAGTCCGCCTCTTCCAGGTCTTCGCTGAACTCCAGCATCCGCGGCTTGTCACCGCTCCCACGCGCCGCGTGCAGGTTCTTGTTGTAATCCAACGGCGATTGCTTCAACAACCAATTCGAGACATCAAGGATTTCTTGATAGCTGCGAAAGTTCTCTTCCAACCGCAGAACCTGAGCACCTTCGACACGGTCGGTGAACGAGTGCACGTTCTTAAAGTCAGCCCCACGAAACGCGTAGATGCTTTGTGCGTCATCACCGACGCAAAACAGCTTGGCCGGATCGCGAAGGCCGTCAAGGATCAACCATTGCAGCGGATTCGTGTCCTGCATTTCGTCGACCAAAATGTGGTCAAATCGTCGCTTTAGCTTTTCGCGAAGCACATTGTTCTGGTGCAGTCCCTTAGCAAACAATTGCAAAATGTCGTCATAGTCAAAGTAGCGGCAATCAAGTTTACGTTTGGTGTAGTCTTGTAAGACGCCCGTGATCCGTTGGATCGTTTCTTCGTCGTGTTCGGTGAACTGCTTGAGGTATTCCGCGATGGTGCGGTTGGTGTTCCGGGCGTACGAGTAGTAGTTCACCAATTCGGCGGACTTTGGGAACTGGGCGTCTTTTCCGACGATCGTTCCTCGCGCTAATTTCATCAATTGCAGTTGATCATCGCGATCGATGATCGACAGCGCTCCGCAGCCAAACAGGTCGGGCCAGCGACGGAGGAATTGCAAACAGAAATTATGAAACGTGCCGGCGGAAACCAGCTTTGTACTTTCTCCGCTGCGCTGCATCATCCGCAAACGCATTTCGCGGGCGGCCCGTCGGGTGAAGGTCAGCAGCAGAATACGCCGTGCGTCGACGTCGCGCGACAAGAGATGATCGACACGAGCGACAATGGTGCTCGTTTTTCCGGTCCCGGCACCGGCAAGAATCAACGCGTGACCCCCATCGAATTGGGCGGCTTTGCGTTGTTCGTCGTTGAGTTGATAAGTTTCGGTCTCGTTCTGTCCCATCGGGATCCCACGGATCGGGTCGTTTGATTCCAAATAATCGTTTTCAGCCAGCGAGCGCCATCATTTTTCCCACGGGTCGGGCAAGGAAAATACTTCGATGGGGCACTTGCGTTTTCACCACGCCTCCCTCTGGCTTTAAACCTAGTGTAACGATACGGCCTCGACCGACTATCCTGTCGGCTCACGTTCGGATACCAACCACCGTAGAAAAGTACCGCGTTTGCAACCGATGGAAACCTCGGCGTCCCCCCCACCGTTGACCCTCGCCGGTCATCTGCGCACCCGGTTGCCGGTCCTGATGGTCGCCGTCATCACGATCGTTTCCGCCGCGGCGCTGCTGAACCCGATTCAACCGGTAAGCGAAGGTCGCGTAGGTGCGGGCAACCCCGTCCTATTAGCCAAATTGGCGACGGCCGCAGCGGCGTGGGTTTTAGGCGTTTGGGGACTATTGCACAGCGGGCGGGCGCGGCGGATGTTTGGCACGCTGGCGGGCACCGCGTTGATCTTGTTGGCCACCGTGTTTTTGTTTTCGGGCGTCGTTTCTCCGACGTCTTCGCGCATGATCAGCATTGCCGCGGCATTGATTTTGATTGGCTACTTACAGCTATCGGCTACGGCGCTGGCGACGTTTGGTATCGTCGGACTGGCGCGGTCACTGCTGGCGGGTTTGGTTGCGTTTTTATGTCTGGCATGGGGAGTCTATTTATTCGTCCCTTCGGTCGGACAATTTCACGAATACATCGACGCGGTCAACACCGTCACGCGTATGGGCGGCGTCGCGCATCCCAATGCCATCGCCCACGAAGCCGCAACAGCTTGGCTGCTCATGCTCGGCGTTTGGCGTTTCGATTCGACGCATTCAGCGGAAACCAACGTGACGCGTTATCGTTTTCGCTGGCCGATGTGTTTGATCTGTTTGTTGGTGATCGCGACCATGGTCGCGACGGTCTCACGAACGGCAATGCTCGCCGTAGGTGCCGCGACGATCATATTGATGTTCGACAAACTCTACAGCCGCGCAGGATTACTGCTTGCCAACGTTGTCTTCATCGCAGTTTTGTTGATCGCGGGATGGATCGGTCTCACCAGCGACGACGGAGCATTGGGAAGCGTCGCATCGAAGGTCACCAAGTCGGGAAACGTCGAGGAACTGACGTCACTGACCGGTCGCACGCGAATCTGGCAGGAAGCATGGGACTTGATCAGCCAACGCCCGTGGATCGGCTATGGCATGGACAGCGCCGCGTCAGTGATGAGCGCCGAATCCGTCGGCACGCACAACTTGTTGTTACACGTCGTGTTTTCAGGCGGCATCATCGCCGGCTTGTTGATGATTGGCCTGCTGATAATGACGCTGGCGGTGGCATTAAAGTCGCGTCAGCCCATGTTGCGCGGCGTGACGACTTATGTGTTGGTATCGGGATTAGTTGAAGATACCATTCTGCCGTCATTCCCGGCGGCGCTGACACTGATTTGGGTCGCCACGTTACTTTGGCACCCCCTGAATGATTGACGGACGGTTTCGTGAAACGCGACAGAAATTTGGAATCCTGCCGAACGACATAGCGTCGGCCTTGTATCGCTAAAGGCAGTTAAGAAGCAAGACCTACGGCCAATGCTCCGTCTAGATCCCGCCTTCCCAAACCGTGAACTCTCCGGTCACGGGAAGATGGCTGCTAATCGCTTCGGCTTCCGAAAGACTGAGGTTATCCTTGCGAAGAAAATCAAATGGCCCGCCGCGCCCGATGAATTCGTTGGTTCGATTGCGGTCGACCAAGAGATTTGAAGTTTGATGACGTCCGAAGATGTCTGTGGGCAAGCTTTGCACTGCTGCAGCCACGCCGTTCCCCATCACGCGCTTAATCAGATACGTGTCGTCGGCTTGAAAGAGTCCCGCCATCACGACGTCGTCTTCACCACGCCCGTCCAACCGGACCGAAGACATCACGCCTGGCAATAGCGCAACCTCCGCCGGTGCACGTGCCAGGTTGACACGAACGTTAACCATCGAAAACGTCCAAGCGACTTGCTCGGGCGGTTCGGCGGCGCGAAACCAAGCGACCAACGGATCATATGTCATCTGATTTTGAGGATCGGCGACGGTGTAGGTTTGCGAACGATCGATCCGGACACGGTTCTGATTGAACAGAATCGCGAGCTGCTCGCTTTGCGCGACTGGACCGGTTGGATCCCCCATCACAAAATCAAACTTGGCCCCGTTGCCTTCGTTCATCGCATCGGTCAAACGTGGGACAAGATCACGCTCGGCCGCCGTGATTTGCTGCAGTGCGATGACGTCAAACTTGCGTAAAATTCGGATAACGCGACTGCGAGTCTGGTCATCGGCGAACTTGGTGGGACCGAATCCGCTGAGTGCCCACGATGCAATCACGATCGGTTTCAGGTTTCGCGGCGGGACGGTTTGACGTGCGATGAAACCCGCCGGTTTGGCATAGCTGGAAAACGTCGTCGGGCTTTTGTCCGCGGTGTCCAACGAATTGACAAAGAAGACATCGTCTAAATCAGTTTCAGGCGACGGGGTGGGCGCCGGTTCGTCCTTCGGTTTGATTTGGATCTGATCCAGGCCGGCGATCTTGTAATGCTGTGCAAAATACAAGCCTCCGCCCACGAACAAACCAATCGTCAACAGGACCAGAATGGGACTGGAGCGTCGAGAGTCTTCCATCGTATGAAATGGGTACGCGCACATACCGGCTGACTATGGTGAGGGCCGGATGAAACCTGGGAATACGATCGGGACCGGAGGGGCGGCAGCGACGAAAATCCGGCAGTTGACGCGCCGGTCCCAAAGCAAGGTGCAGAGCTGACCACACAGTGCTTCGGTTCTTACATCGGCACTCAGCGAGGGCACGATCGTTGCAAAGTTTGCACGGTCCTGACGTGACGATCACGTTGACTTTTCAGGGGCATGGCTTTTCGGCGCTTACCAAGCGTGTCGTTATACTGGACGCCGTCGGCACAGGTTTCACCGTCCCGTATTTGTTTCCCCCAACGCATTCCAGCCTCCGAACCGATTATGCGACTGCTTTCATTGCTGTGTGCTTCGTTGCTTCTCTTTGCGTTCCCGTCGCCGGCGTCGGCGCAAAAGAATCGCAATAAAAAAGCCGCCAAACGTCCCAACATTTTATGGCTCTTCGCCGAAGACACGTCACCTTGGATGGGATGCTACGGCGACCCGATCAACCGCGATCAGACACCTCACATCGATTCACTGGCTCAGCGAGGCGTTCGTTTTTCGCGTGCCTACGCGCCCGCCCCGGTCTGTTCGCCGTGCCGATCGGCGATGATGGCGGGTATGAACCAAATTCGGTTCGGCGCCCACGAGCATCGATCCGGTCGTGGCCCGGTACAAATCGAACTGCCCGAGAACGTTCGCCTGCTGCCGCAACTGGTCAAAGACAGCGGCTACTTCACGTTCAACCTTGGAAAGGACGACTACAACTATGCCTGGGATCAGGCGGCGACCTATTCGTGGCAAAACAAGCGTCGCGGGAACTTGGACTGGGACAAGATCAAATCCAACCAGCCATTCTTTGGGCAAATTCAAACCGCCGGTGGCAAAAATAACACCAGCAACTTTCCTGCCGAACGCAAGACCGATCCGGCCACGGTCACCGTCCCGGCGGATTACCCACAGAATCAACTGTATCGTGAAACGGTTGCTCAGCATTATGACGCGATCCGCAAAGACGACGACTTCATCGGAACCGTCCTACAAGGGCTCGAAGAACATGGTTTGACCGACAATACGATTGTGGTTTACTTCAGTGACCACGGCGCCAACAATCTGGTTCGTCACAAGCAGATGGTGACCGAAGGTGGCTTGCATGTTCCCTTAATCATCGCGGGGCCATCGCCGTACGTCCCGTCGCCTTCGGTCCGCGACGACTTGGTCAACTTGCTGGACCTTTCTGCGACCACGCTCGCATGGGCAGGGGTGAATCAACCGAAATGGTTTGAAGGTCAAAATCTATTCGGCGAAATCGTCGTCCCACGTGTCTTCGTCGCGGCCGCCAAAGACCGGATGGACCACACGATCGATCGTGTTCGATCGCTGCGCACGGACCGGTTTCGTTACACGCGAAATTACAAGACCGATCGAATCCTGTTGCAGCCTCAGTACCGCGACGGGCGTCCGTTTCTACAGAACTTGCATGACTTATTTCAGTCCGGTGAACTCTCGCCGAAGCTGACTCAGATTTACTTCGGCGAGCGCCCCGAAGAAGAACTCTATGACGTCGTCGCCGACCCGGCTCAAATCAATAACCTGGCCGATTCCTCTAAATACTCGGACGAGCTCCAACGTCATCGCAAACTTCTCGCCGACTGGCTGGCAAAAGGCGACGCCGGTGAAGACGAAGAACCGCTCGGTGAGTTGGCCTATCAAGCAAGTGGCCACAAGTGGGGCGAAGGCGTGAACCCCGAATACGAACTGGTTCGTGAAGACAACGATGGCGACGGGCTTAGCGACGAATGGGAACGCATCAACGATCGTGATCCCTCCGACGGAAAGCTGTTATTCACGTTCGATTGCGGCGGCTGGCAGACCGAGGGTTGGACCGCCACCGATCCGGTGATCGGCAACATCGCCGGGCAACTCGGTTACTTAGATTTCAAGCTTGCCGATGGCAAGGCGGCGATCCAGCGTACCGGGCTAAACTTGGACCCGAAGTCGAATCAAGGACTCGTCATGATCAAGCTGCAGTGCCCTTCGAAAACGAAAGTTGTTTTGATCAGCCAAACCGAAGCATCAACCGTTGCCCAACCTTCGATGGTCAACACGGCAGATGCGACCACCGTGTACTTCCCGGTGAAATGGAAAAAGCCAATCACGGAGCTGACGCTCTCGTTCGAAGGCGAGTCGGACGGCGAAATCAAAATCGATTCGATCCAAATCGAATCGATCGCTGGCCGTTAACGTCCGTCAGCGTATTGCGTTTCACTGATCCACGTCAGATCAGGCCAATACCCGGTGTCGTTGGATAGCCGTGGCCCCTGCGTGGTCCGGCCATCGACCACGATGCGCGTCGCCTTTTGACGAAGCGTGTCGACGCGTCGAGGATTCGCCTCCGCAACGTCCTTGGTTTCACTCGGATCATTAGCAAGTTGGTAAAGTTCGATGCCGCTGCCTGAATGGGGAAAGACCAATTTCCAATCGCCCTCGGTCACCGAAAAGCGACCTTTGATTCCATGATTGATCAGCGGTAGACGCTGATGCTTGGCGGCGAGGTCAGAAAGCACCGAAGCGAAACTTTGGCTATCAGGTGCTTGGTCGTTGTCGATCGGTTGGCCAAGAAGATCTGCCAACGTCGCGAACAAATCGATTTGACCGACCAACGCGTCGCAGCGACGCCCCGGGGATTGAATCCCAGCCGGCCAACGGATGATCATCGGGACACGATGGCCGCCTTCGTAGACCGACCGCTTCCCGTCGCGGAAATGCAAGTTACTGCGATGCCCGAAGTCTTCGATGCGTTGTTTCCAAGAATTTTCGGGGCCGTTGTCACTCGTCACACAGACGATCGTATCGTCAGCTAATCCTGCTTGATCCAAGTACGCCATCAATCGCCCAAGATGATCGTCAGTTTCAATCATGAATTCGCCGTATCCACCGCATTCGCCCTGACCGTGATACTTTGGCAAGGGGCAAACCGGATAGTGCGGCGAGGTGAGTGGAAGATAAACGAAAAAGGGCTTGTCTTGATCGTTCTGCTGGTGGGATCGAATCCACTCGATCGTCTTGTCGGTAAACCGTGTCAGACATTGGTTGTCGACAAAGTCGGGCGCGACCTCCATGCCCCGTTTTCCAAGTGCCTTGCGGGTTTGCTCCGGTGTGTCTTGATAGGGCGGCTTGATTCGATAATCGACATGGCGTTGGTTGGGTTTCTTCGCGGTAAACAACGTCGGTGGGACCTTCGCGTGCCGACCTTCGAACCAAGCTAACACGCCATAATTCAGTGACGCCGGTATTCCGAAGAAGTAATCAAACCCTTTATCGAGCGGCATGTCTTGCACCGGCTTGGTCCAATCGCGCGTCTGCGGACCGGTGCCGGGAAAGTCCATGCCGAGATGCCATTTCCCAACCATCGCGGTCGCGTACCCCTGGTCGCGCAAGAACGATGCGATCGTCTGTTGGTGATCTTTGATCAGGCATTTTCCCTCCGCATTCATGACCCCCCGTTTCAATGTCGTTCGCCAAGCGTAGCGTCCGGTCAGCAGGCCATAACGCGAAGGAGTACAAACCGAATCCGAGGAATGGGCGTTGGTAAACAGCACTCCCTGTTCGGCCAAGCGATCCAGATGGGGCGTCTTGAATTTGCTGTCCGGATTTAGCGCACTGCAATCCCCGAAACCTTGGTCATCGGTATAAACGATGATCACGTTCGGCAGATCGGTAGCTTTCACCGTGCAAGCGAACACCGATAGCAACACCGCCATCGGTAGCAAACGTCTTTTCCAAAGTAGTCTCATCATCTGATTCAGGTAGGAGCCGTGGCTGGGGAAGGTCGACGATAGACCTAATCCGCCCAGGATAACCGCCTCACGAACCAGGGTGGAAACACAGCGGGAAACTTCCGACGAAACGTCGCCTTCATTATCGCAATGTGATTCAGCGACTCGAAGGGTGAATTGATTCACTCGAAAATTCAAACCTGACCGAATAGCCGAACGGCATCGCTATGGCTAATTCGACACAACCTTGGCTCACGCAGCTGTTCCCAAACCCCTAGCGAAACGCTGCTAGACTTTAAAATTCCACGTGAATTGAACACAACATAGGATGAAGCCGACATGGCAACGATCGCGGTATTGGGAACCCTGGACAGCAAAGGCAGCGAACATGCCTTCGTGGCCGAACAGATCCGCCAGCATGGGCATACGCCGCTACTGATTGACGTGGGGACTTATGAGCCGCCTGATGATTTACGGATGGATGTGAAGATCGATCGACATGAAGTCGCGCGAGCGGGGGGCATTGTCTGGTCCGAGTTGGAATCACGAAGCGACCGCGGTGAGTGTGTCGCCGCAATGACGGCCGCTGCTCCTTTGCTGCTACAAGAGCTGTACCGGCAAACCCGTATCCAGGGAGTGATCTCGCTCGGCGGTAGTGGCGGGACGGCCATTGCGACCGCGGCAATGAGAGTCCTCCCCATCGGCTTTCCCAAAGTGATGGTTTCGACGATGGCAAGCGGCAACATCGTGCACTACGTCGGTACAAAAGATATCGTGATGATCCCCAGTATCGTCGATATCGCCGGACTCAATCGTGTGTCGCGAATGATCTTCACGCGAGCCGCCGGTGCGATTTGTGGCATGGTTGAATCCGACGTCGCTCCCGACACCGACGACCGACCACTGATCGTTGCAAGTATGTTCGGAAACACCACCGAGTGCATCGCGGCTGCGACACCGGTTCTCGAAGAAGCCGGCTATGAAGTGCTGGTCTTTCATGCCACCGGAGCCGGGGGAAGGGCGATGGAATCGCTGATCGAGAGCGGAATGGTTGCCGGAGTTCTTGACATCACCACGACCGAATGGGCAGACGAATTGGTCGGCGGCATCCTGTCTGCGGGTCCCCATCGACTCGAAGCCGCCGCCAAGGCGGGCGTTCCTGCGATCGTCGTACCGGGCTGTCTGGATATGGTTAACTTCGGAGAACAAAATTCCGTCCCACCACTGTTCGCCAACCGAAGGTTTTATGCACACAACCCGCAAGTCACCTTGATGCGAACGTCGAGGGAAGAATGCCGCGAATTGGGGCGCGTGCTAGCCCAAAAAATCAATCCATCGTCGGCACCCGTATCGGTGCTCATCCCCCGAAAAGCGATCAGCGTCATCAGCGCCGAAGGGGGGCCCTTTCACGACCCGAACGCCGACCAAGCGTTGTTCGAGAGCCTGGCCAATTCGCTGCGAGATGACATTCCTGTCCACTGGGAAGACCGCCGAATCAATGACCCCGAATTTGCACAATTGTGTGCGAAGACGCTACTGAGAAACATTCAAGTCGCTGCTCAACGCAGCTAGTGTTTCGTTCCAGTTCCATTCCAAGATCAGCCGAATGGCGTTAGCCGCGGTTCCATTCCAAGATCAGCCGAATGGCGTTAGCCACGGTTTCCGAGCAATACCCGAGTCCAACGCCAGTCGGCCGAAGACTCGCACCCGCTTTTTCAAATGGAACAACGCACTAGAATCGCTCTCACGATCAGCCAAATCGCGTTCGCCACGTCAGAGTCGTATCCATCGGGGCGAGCAATGCTGACTCACAAGTTGCTTCCGTAGGTGGCCGGCTAAGACGTCAACCGGATCACTCCTGAAACCAACGTTCACACCATAACGGAAGCCGGCCAGGCATTCAGTGGTCTCGATGCAATGGTTCAAAACGCCGCGAGATCCATCTTGCGTTGGCGTCCCGATTCTGCGAGTTTCACGGGGACCGTCGGCATGATGCCCTTGGTATCCCCACCCGCCATCCGTATGGAGACTCGCTACCGTGGCCCGATTACTTGTTTTTCTGACCATCGTCGCACTCTTTGTGTCTTTCCCAGTTGCCAAAGTCGGCGCCGCCGATGGAGAGCCCGAAAAATACACGCTTCGGTATGCTCTCGATCATGGTCAACGATTGAATTACGAGGTGACTCACGTCGCCAAAACCAAAACACGCATCCAAGGCCAAGAAGAAGTCTCACAAGTTCATACCGTCAGCCAACGTTATTGGGATGTGAAAGATGTCAACGAAAAAGACATGACCTTCGATCACGTCGTCGATGCTGTCGAGATGACCCAGCAACAAGGTGACCAAGAAGAAATCCGCTGGTCGAGCACATCCGGCGACGACGCACCGGTTCAATTTTCAAAGGTTGCCGAACAAATCGGAAAAACATTGTCGACCATTTCTGTCAACGCACGCGGTCAGGAGACCGCTCGCGAAGACCATGGCGGTAGCAAAGCCTCCCTGGGCATGGGCTCACTAACGTTGGCTCTTCCAGAAAACCCGATCGCAATCGGCGAGTCCTGGTCGATCCCTCGCGAGATCAAAACGCGAACGGACGATGGCTTGGTCAAGCCCATCAAAATCCGCGAACTCTACACCCTCGAAAAAGTCAAGTCGGGCGTCGCCACGCTGTCCATTCGCAGCGAACCGCTGACGCCAATCAAAGAAGAGTCTGTGCGTGCCCAGGTCGTTCAACAACTGAGCAACGGAACGATAAAATTCGATCTTGATGCCGGTCACATGATTAGCAAAGAACTCAACTGGGACGAGACCGTTGTCGGCTTTCAAGGTCCCAATAGTTTGATGGAATACCGAGCACGCATGAACGAAGAACTCGTCGATGTGCCACACACCGCGCGTCACAACCCACTCGGAAAGTCCGTCTTGAGTGAGTAGTGCTTCGTGCCAACTTGAGATTAGGATTCGCCGCATGGCGTTCGCCACGGTTTCGTTGCAATCACTGGCGCCAACGCCCGTCGACTGATCACACGAAACCGTAGTTTCAAATGGAACGAAGTGTTCCTCGTTTACCTGCGAACAGCTTTGGAACGAACGTCGCTGATCAGCAACAGTGATCACCGCCCCGAACGCGACACCGGTTCTGACCTTCGCAAAAAGTGGCTAAAAATGCCTTTTTGTTTCTGCTCGATCGGTGTCGATACCGGTTGTGCCGACGCTTGATCAGGCCCCAACCGTTTCGTCCAAATCGAGAAACGCTGGGCAAGTGTCGGCGAGGTCGCCGGAGCTCCGATCGGTGCGTGTGGCTCTCGGGCTACGAGGCGTGTCGGTGTCGCTGCCTCCCCGGGCGCCGACTCCAGCGATGCAATTTCATCGGCATCGGACTCGTCACGGCGGTTCGACTCGTCGTGTTGATCGAGCCCGAATGCTCCAGATGCCTCTGAAAATAGCCGATCTACTCTCGGACCAGTCTCGGGGCTTAAAAATGCTCGGACGTCACCCCGATCAGCCTGACCATTTGGAGCCGGAAGCAAAGGTAACCTCTCACTGGTCACCAATAATTCACGAGACGGAGTCGATCGGTTAAGTTCCTCTAATTCCGTTGTTTCGAGTTGAGTTGCACGCGCCGCCCAGTTCGACGATCCGGTCGATTCATCTGGTTTGACCGTTTGCGAACGAATCACGTTGGCAAGGTCCGCGGTGTTCTTGCGTGGATTCAGCCAGTCCGTGCTGGGCGGTGACTGCGTCGCCGAACCTGCTACCGAATCGGCATCGCTGGGATGCGTAGCTTTCATCGCGAGCTGCGTTTTTGGCAACGGAACCAAGTCGGTCGCCAGCCGGTCGCGGTCCCAAGTGGGTTCGATCGGCAGCGATTCATCCATCGGAAGATGACTCCCAAGTTGATCGATCGCCAGCATCCCAAAACCACCATGGGACGCCGTCGAACGCGCTTCGCCGAGAGATCGTTCGACGTCGGATGAGTCAACATCTGACAAGACATCGACGACTTCATCGATGTCTTCGAAAATGCGTTCCGGCATCACCGGATCACGCACAACCAAGGCTCCCGAGAGTGTTTGATGATTCGAATCAACGGGAATTCGTAACTGGCGATCATCGACGTGAAACTGCCGCAACTTGGGTGCGACGTCAGCGATCAAAGGATTCCGACGAACCTGGCCTTGCGATGACCGCTCAACGATCTCTGCATTGGCATCGTGCTGGGCGAGCGTATACGCTGGCGTGGACGCGGACCGAGTTGGTTGTGACTGGTCGTATTGATGCAGATCGACGTACCGATTGATCCGAGGCGCCCCCGCGCCGTCTCGCGTAATCATCCTTCGATCGGTCGCCGGACTGATGAAGGTCGGAGTGACCGGGGCAGGTGCAAGAAGTGACCGGAGCGGTGTCCCCGCCGGCGTTGATTGAGAGAGAGTCGCTGCCGTTTGCGCGAAGCCAGAACCACTTCCGACGAGGGTGAGCGATGCCAGTAGTGCGTAACGCAGGTTTTGTACTCGAACAGATCGTTGCAACATAAACGCTTCCTTGCGTGGTCACGCCAATCAGATTCAATCGTTGAATCTCTTGCGTAGAAGAAGGCGTCGTCATCTGATAGCGGATGGCCCAACCAGATCCTCACCGATCATTCCGAATCAACTTGGGGGCGGACGGGCAATAGACTTAACCGTCGACAAGCGAACGAGCTTTCGATTCAGAACAGAAGCTCGGACAGGCACAACCGTCAAGGATTAACACGAGTCAGCGAATGCTCGTTCCAACTCGATTTTAGAAATAGCCGCACAGCGTTCGTCACGGTTTCAGTGCAATAACCGGGGCTCACGCCCGTCGGCTGGTGACTCGAACCCGTATTTTCAAATGAAACGAAGCATAAGTCGCCATTATCCACGCACTCATGATCGCCGACTCAATCCACACTCGATTCTGCGATCATCGATTTGATGCTCTTACGGATCAGATGAGCGGGCACCATTTTCGATAACTTTGCCCCGGTGGAATCACGTATGACACCGATATACATCCCGATTACCGTCAACGAGTCGTTCGCCTCAGACGCAAGAAATGCTGGACCGCCACTGGTTCCCTGGGCGAGAGGGGGAGTGCAAAAGACGACCGGCTCGTTTCCCCAGCGACTTTCGGCCAAGGTCTCTCGCGAAGCAATGTGCCCCACGACCGCAAGTGGCGAAACCTCATCCTGAATTCCCATCCCGAGAGGAAATCCGATCGTGACAATCGGCGTTGTTCGCCGAGGTGTGTCGGAAGAGAGCGATTCAAGAGGGATCGAAAGTCCATCAAGATGCGAAAGGTAAACTTCGTTGCCTTCACGTGAATGAATCTCCGCGATCGCAAAATCAGATGTCGGATCTCGTCGCCATGGATTCGAAGACTTAGGAACCAACGATCTCAACGTCACCCATTGTGAACCGCCACGGGCGTCGCGATAACGAAGTCGGCTTTCGCCGCTGGTCTCTGCACAGGCATGACCGGCGGTAACAAGAAATAGCCGAGCCCCCGCACTGACGACGAAGACAGAGCACAACTTGCGAGTGTTTGGCTGCGATGGAACCTGAGATTCGATGCAAGCGACCCGGTCCAGTCGATCAATGCCCCTTGCTTCATCTGCAACGCTGATTGCCGTCGGTACCAGAATGCCAACGAGAAGCGTGATTAAAGGTTTCAGGTGGGTAACAGATCGATGCGGTCTAAAATCCGCGGTGATCGGCGTCACTTGGCATTCGCCAATCACCGCGCGGTGACAAGCTGACCGAACCGACTTTGGGACCATCGGGAACACAATTTCGCTTGAACTGATTGCGGAAGAATCGCGTCGCAAATTGATCGAGCGTGCTCGCGATCGTTGCTTGATCGTAGTCGCCATCAAAACGGGCTTGCGTCGCGAGGTAAAGAATCTTGTCGCGATCGAAGCCGTTGCGAACAAAATGATACAAGAAAAAGTCATGCAATTCGTAAGCTCCGATCGACGCTTCGGTGTTCTGTCGGATTTCGCCGTCAGGTCCCGGAGGCAGCAACTCGGGCGAGATCGGCGTGTCGGCAACACGGTGAAGCAGCTCTGTCGTCTCGCCTTGGAAATAATGGTCGGCGGCAAATCGAACTAAGAATCGCACCAACGTTTTCGGGATCGAAGTATTGACGTTGTACATCGACATATGATCGGCATTATAGGTCGACCAACCGAGTGCCTGTTCACTCATGTCACCGGTGCCGAGCACGAAACCACGGTTCATCAACAACATCGTACGGATACGGGCTTGGACATTCTCGAACGTCAGGTCGGCCGCATCCTCGGGAACCTGATAGAGCCGCTCTTGCAGCGACTGTACCGTCGTCTGTTCATCGATCTCAATCCCTAGCGGTGAGTGTCCAAGCGACCGAAAAGTGTCGAGACAAAGTTGGCGAATGTCGATGCATTCGCCGGTGATCCCGGTTTGTTCGATCAATCGATCGGCGCTCGTTTTGGTGTGCGTGGTCGTTCCAAAACCAGGCATGGTGATTCCAACGAGACTCGTCCGTGGCCAGTTGGCGGCATCGACAGCCTGAATCGCCACCAACAACGCGAGGGTGCTATCGAGACCACCAGAAATCCCAATTGCCAACGGCGTTGTCTTGGATAGACACGAAAGGCGTTTGACCAGGCCGGCCGACTGGACCGCAAAAATTTCTGCACAGCGATCGGCGAGCTCCTCCGACTTCGCCGGGACGAACGGATGCGCATCGACGTATCGCCGCAACTTTGTTGGAGCGGGTTTCGCCGGTTTTTGATTGCTCAGCTCCACCCAGCGAAACGAGTTTGATTGACGATCGATCGCATCATCGAACGAGCTGACAAGACGACGGTCGTGGGCAAGTCGTTGCAAATCAAGATCACAGCAGACTTCGGTTTCCTTGACATAAGGCGGGGTTTCCCCGTCACCGATCCGCCGCGACTGGCCGAGCAAACTTCCGTTTTCGGCAATCAAACAATGTCCGCCGAACACCAAGTCCGATGATGATTCGCCGGGGCCCGCGGAGGCGTATACGTAGCCGGCGATACACCGCCCGGATTGGGAACGAACTAGGTCACGACGCCATTCCGCTTTGCCAATCGTTTCATTGGAAGCCGACAGATTCAGCAACACATTCGCACCGGCAATTGCTTGGTTTCCGCTGGGCGGATTCGGTGTCCAAAGGTCTTCGCATAGCTCGATCCCCAATACCGCTTCGCCGCATCGAAATAACAAGTCGGTGCCGAAAGGAACCGAGTCACCATCGATCGATACGTGATTGGGATCCCCAGGACCGGATGGGCGAAAGTGCCGGCCTTCGTAGAATTCGCGATAATTGGGTAGAAATGTTTTCGGCACCACACCGGCGATCCGGCCACTATCCAAGACTGCGGCGACATTCATCAACGATCCCGCAACCCGGAGTGGCAACCCGACCACGACGCTGACAGCCTTGCCCGCGGTTCGCCGAGCCAGTTCGATTAGTTGTTGCTCGGCAGCCGTGAGCAACCACTGACAACCGAATAAATCTCCGCAGGTGTACCCTGTCAGCCCGAGTTCGGGAAAAACAATCAGATCGGCATCGCTCGAATCAATGACAGCCCCGATCGAGTTTGCGTTTTGCTGCGGATTCCCCACCGAAACGTGAGGCGCCGCCGCAAGGACGCGATAGATCCCATGTTCAAATGCTTCGTTATCAGTTGGCAAAACGCGGCCATCGGTTGGAACTACTTCATAATCGGACCGGCGACATTGTAATGGGGCGGCTTTCACGAGACGACTTCCCATCAGCTATAATTTGACCGCGGAAGGGTGCCCAAACCCCATCACCCCATTCTCGTTCGCCCTCAAATTGAAACCTGAACATGACTAGATTACTGACAACTACTCTGGCGTTGATGTTCACCGCGTCGATCGCATCGGCCCACTGCCAAGTACCGTGTGGCATTTATGGCGACCAAATGCGTTTCGAGCAAATGCTTGAAGACACGCAGACGATTTCCAAGGCGCAATCGCAAGTCGGCGAAATCGCTAAAGGAAACCTTCAAGAAGCCCAGGCGATCAATCAGGCCGCTCGCTGGGTCACCACCAAAGAAGAGCACGCGACAAAGATCCAAAGCACGATCGCCGCGTACTTCATGGCTCAGCGAATTAAAGCCGATGGCGACAACTACACCAAGAAACTGACTGCCGCGCACGCCGTGATGGTCGGTGCGATGAAGTGCAAGCAATCTGCCGACCCGGCGACCGCAAAAGCACTTGAAAAAGCGATCTTCGATTTTTACCGCGTTTACGAAGGCAAAGAGCCCGATTTTGCACATTCGCATTGATCGGTCACTCAGAGCCCTGCTGCGACGCAAGACACGTCACCCCAGAAGAGAAAAAGCCGGCTGGACCAATCCAACCGGCTTTCAAAATACGTTCACGAAGTCAATCCGAGAACGGTCAATTCCATGTCGCGTCGTCTTTTCCGGAAAGGTGCTGCTGCAAGAAACTCGCCCGGCGAGCGTGACGTTCGGCGGTACCAAGGATTCGCCCTTGCAGTTTCTGCAGGTGGGCGGACTGTGATTGCAAGAACAACTGGTTGATGATTTTGACATCGGGTTTGTCGATCAAGCCCATGCTGATGCCCAGCCGAATCTTGGACAGATGGTGCATCGTTTCTTCGCTGCTGATTTTTCTTGCGGTACTTAAGATCCCCATCGCACGGCTGACTTCGTCGTGCAGATCATCGCGATTGTTTTTCAACAGCGCTTCGCGTGCTTTGCGTTCGTACTCGATGATCCGAGGGGCGACTTCTTTGCCGACCAAGTCTAATAATTCTGATTCGGTGTAGCCCAGCGTGACCTGGTTACTGACTTGATAAAAGTCACCGGTGTACTGTGATCCTTCGCCGTAAAGGCCGCGAACGGTCACATTGATTCGTTGCATACTGCGGAACACGCGATCCATTTGTTCGGTGATCACCAACGCGGGCAGATGCAACATCACGCTCACCCGCAGTCCCGTGCCGACGTTGGTCGGGCAGGCGGTTAAGTATCCGTAGCGGGGATGAAAGGCGTAGAGCACGACTTCTTCGAGCATGTCATCGATTCGGTTGACCTGCTTCCAAGTGTTCTCGATATCCAATCCGCTACGCATCACTTGGATTCGCAAATGATCCTCTTCATTGATCATCACGCTGTAGCCTTCGCTGGCATCAAAAGCGACCGCGCGAGATCCATCGGAGTCGGCGATTTCCCGGCTGATCAACTGCCGTTCGACCAGCAACTGCCGGTCGATTTCCGAGAGCGGTTCGAGGTCGACATATTGGGCCGATTCCCAGAGGCGATCGGCGATCGTTTCCATCCGCGAGCGAACCGTCCGTTCGATACTCAACCGGTCTTCGTCACTGCAGCGACGAATGAAAGGAAAGTCGGCGAGGTTGCGTGCCAAGCGAACGCGGGTGCTGATCACGATATCCGACTCAGGGCCTTCGCCTCGCATCCATTCGCCGGTGTAGCGTGCAAGCTGTTCAAAGTCAGCGTCACGTTTCACGATTGGTCATCCGTTTCAGTGTTAGGTGGATTCAGCGGGGCGGCCATATTTTTCAATTCGTCGCGAAGCTCGGAAGCGCGTTCATAGTCCTCCGACTTGATCGCTTCTTCCATTTCGCTCCGCAGTTTAATCATCCGAGCTTGGGAGTCGGCTGTCCCGGCAGACCGCTGAGGATGTTTGCCGGCGTGATCGGTGCGGTCATGAACGTTGATCAGTAGTGGGCGTAAATCGGCTTCGAAATGCGTGTAATCGTACGGGCACCCCAAACGACCGCTGTTTCGAAACTCGCGGAACGTGATCCCGCAAACGGGACATTCTTTCTGATCGAGCTCTTCAAGGTCATCGCCGCTTTGTCCGAGTTGCTTCGCAAGTGCCGTCGCGATCGCCGCCATCGGAGAACTGGCGCCTTTGTGCAGAAACCCCTTGGCGTGTTCTTCGCAAAGGTGCATCACCTGGGGCCCGGTCGGTTCGGTCAGTTCGGTGATATGGAAGGTCGCCGGTTTTTCGCAGAATTGGCACTTCATGATTTGCTACCGGTTCGAATCTAAAATTGATCGTTCGCGTTTTGGCCGACTCGATTCTATCGCTCGCCGAATGCAAAACCAACCCAGCAGCGTTGAAGGCGTCACGATCGGCGATCATCTGGGGGGCATCGCGACACGACCAAAACCGGGCGGAGTTCCCCCGAACCTTCCCGCTGGTGGTGAAGTCCTGCTGGGACGAATAAAAACGTGGTCAGCTCGTGCGGTCATCACCACCGCTGCGGAGGTCGCCTGCCGTCGCTGCGACGTGTTTTGCGGCGGGCTTCCATCGGTCAGCCCCCTACACGTCGGACGCTCGGGGGACAACACTAGCGGGAATCCGCTTGAAAAGGCCAAAATTGGCAGGATCGTGCGAGATTTCATTGCAGCCGGATCCCCCTGTTGTTCGAGTCCACTAAGCAGTCGCCCCGTTCCTGATCTTCATCTGACGATGCATCACCCGACCCCAAACGCCTTTGCCGCCTTGGCGACTGAGTATGACTTTGTCCCCGTTTATCGGCGACTACTCAGCGATGCCCTTACGCCCGTGACCGCTTTCCGGCGCCTTGATGGTGCCGCCCGTCAAAGCAGCCGATCGAACACGTCACCGGCCGAAACGACCGGCGGTGCCTGCCTTTTCGAAAGTGTGATCGGGGGCGAAAAGGTCGGCCGATATAGTTTCTTGGCCGTCGAGCCGATCTTGCGGTTTGCCGCGACACGCCGGCAAGTGCAGGTGCTGGACCTTGAACGCGGCCAAGTAATTGACGAGTTCGAAGATCCCGATCCGCTTAATGCTTTTCGCAAGTACCTTGATAAAACGGTCGCGCAGCTTGATGAACTGCCGCCCTTTGTCGGGGGTGCGATCGGGTATGCCGGCTACGATGTCGTCCGCTATGTCGAGGACTTGCCCCATTCACCCGAGGACGATCGCGGTATCCCCGATCTCGACTTTGCGTTCTATCACACGGTCTGTGTGTTCGACCATGTCGACAAAACGATCACGGTCGTCACCCTCGCCGATTGCCGTCACATCAACGACGAATCATCCGCGTCGGAGGTGTATCGGCAAGCGTCCGAACAAGTCGATCAAACCATCGATCGCTTGATGGGAACCGGTGGCGATCAATTCCAGCCCGCCGCCTGGGATGAATCGGTATGGCGGCAATCGGCGAAGGAGTCACCCCTGACGATTGAATCGAACTTCACCCGTGAAACGTTTTGCGATGCGGTGCGTCAGTGCGTGGAATACATCCGTGCTGGCGATATCTTTCAAGTCGTCCCCAGCCAACGTCTGTCGGTGAAGACGGAGGTGGATCCGTTAGAGATCTACCGCTCCCTGAGGGTCGTCAATCCGAGCCCCTTCATGTTCTACTTGAGAACCGGCGATTGCGTTTTGGTCGGCTGCTCACCCGAGATCATGTGTCGTGTCGAAGACTCCATCGTCACCGTACGACCGCTCGCCGGTACAAGGAAGCGTGGCCAGACCGAGAAGGAAGACAAGGCGCTCGAACAAGAGTTGCTAGCCGACCCTAAGGAGCGTGCCGAACACGTCATGCTGGTCGACCTGGGACGCAACGATGTCGGCCGAGTGGCACAGTTCGGTTCGATCGAATTGACCGAGGTGATGGTCGTCGAACGTTACAGCCACGTCATGCACATCAGTAGCGAAGTGCAAGGCAAACTGCGAGAGGGCTTGGACGCATTCGACGCACTCAAGGCAGCACTTCCCGCCGGAACCGTTTCCGGTGCCCCGAAGGTACGCGCCATGGAAATTATCGATCAGATCGAACCTCATCGACGCGGACCTTACGCCGGCGCCGTCGGTTGGGTCGACTATCGGGGAAACATGGATACCTGCATCGCCCTGCGTACCATGGTGATCAAGGACGGAACGGTCCATGTCCAAGCCGGCTGCGGTGTCGTCGCCGACAGCGACCCCGATGCCGAGTACGACGAAACGATGAACAAGGCGCGAGCGTTGATTACCGCGATCGAACTAACCGTGCAGCGTCTCGGTAGTAACTCTTAGATCATCCGCGGCAGCTTTCTGTGCCTACGTTGATCGAAAGCGGACTGATTTACGGCGCAAAGATTCACGGCGGAAACGAAACTTCTGGCGAAGTCGCCCCCCCCCGACCCAACGAGGGGCGAAACACTCGGCTACAATGGCGGTCGATCCGACCGTCCCTGTCTCTGCCCGGAGTTTTACGATGCGGCCATGTTGGTTGTCTCGCCCATTGTTGGGTTTGGTGGTGTCATTCTTTTTCGCCGCACACTCGCACGCGGCGACTCCTTCTGCGGACGCCCAGTCGCTGTTGGACAACGCGGGGATCAAAGCCGGGTTCTTCGTCCACTTGGGCTGTGAAGATCCAGAACTTGCCAAAGCACTCGGCGGCGGTGACTCGGTGCAACTGCAAGTCCTGTTGGATGATGACGCTGCCGTTGATCGGTTCCGAACGCGACTTCGATCGAGCGGTGACTACGGCGATATCTCAGCCGACCACTTAGACGGTGATCAATTGCCCTACGTCGACAACATGGTCAATCTCTTGATCGCCGAGTCGACCGCGGGACTGACCACTGACGAACTATTGCGAGTGCTCGTCCCAAACGGCGTGGCACTGATCAAGCAAGGCGACCGATGGGAACGACGCGTCAAACCACGGCCGGACAACATTGACGAATGGACGCATTACCTGCACGACCCGACTGGCAATTCGGTCGCCCATGATGACGTGGTTGCCCCGCCACGTCACCTGCAATGGGTTGGTTCGCCGCGTTGGTCGCGGCACCACGATCGAATGGCCAGCATGAGCGCTTTGGTTTCGGCGGGCGGACGGATGTTCTACATCATGGACGAAGGCAGTCGCATCTCGATTCAGTTGCCTTCGAAATGGAAATTGATCGCGCGCGATGCCTTCAACGGAACCATCCTTTGGAAAAAAGACATCGCGACATGGCAATCACACCTATGGCCGTTAAAGAGCGGCCCCAGTCAACTCGCACGCCGACTCGTTTGCACCGAAGACCGCGTCTACGCGACACTTGGCTATAACGCCCCATTGGTAGCCTTGGATGCCGAAACCGGTGAAGTGTTGCAGGAGTACGCCGACAGCGATGCAACCGAAGAGATCATTTCGACCGGCGAGACACTGTACCTCGTTGTCCGGAAAGGCGAAGCAGAACTGCAGAACTACGTGCCATTGTTTGGCACCGTTGGAGACCAAGCGCGTTCTCGAAGCATCCTCTGGAACGAAGAACCACGTGTGCTGATGGCGTTTGACGCCAGTAGCGGTGAACGGCTCTGGTCCAAGAAGTCGGTCGTTTCGCCGCTGTCACTTTCGGCAAGCGACGGCAAGGTCTTCTTTCATGATGGCGAACACATCGTCTGCGTCAACGGCCACGACGGAGAACAAGTTTGGCGGAGTGATTCGGTCACGCGGCGAGATTCATTCACCTTCAATTTCGGGCCCCGCTTGGTCTTACACGACGATGTCGCGCTGTACGCCGGCGGCGATGGCAAACTGGTCAGCTTGGACGCCAAGAGCGGCGAACGCCTTTGGGAAGCCGACTTCCCCAACAGTGGCTACCAGTCGCCACAAGACTTGATGGTCGTCGACGGCCTAGTTTGGCTGGCTCCCTTGACCAGCGGGCGCGATTCCGGCGTCTACACCGGACGCGATCCCAAAACCGGCAAAGTCGAAAAGACCTTCGCTCCTGATGTCGACACCTACTGGTTCCATCACCGCTGCTATATCGCCAAGGCGACCGACAACTTTTTGATGCCTTCGCGTACCGGTATCGAGTTTGTCGATCCCAAGCAGGAACATTGGGATATTCATCACTGGGTCCGCGGCGGCTGCCTTTACGGTGTCTTGCCATGCAACGGCCTGACCTACGCGCCGCCTCACAACTGCGCGTGTTACCCGGAAGCAAAGCTATACGGCTTCAATGCCCTGGCCCCGGTCGCGCCGACTCGTCCGATTCCCAACGAAGTCCCCGAAGAAGGACGACTGACTCAAGGCGAGGCCTACGGTACAGCTCTGCTCGCAGCCGGCGATCAACCGCTCGATGACTGGCCAACGTACCGTCATGATGCCAATCGCAGCGGCACGACCAATGGCCCGATCGACGCAACTTTGAAGACGAAATGGCGAGTTAACCTAGGTGGCCGTTTGACCTCACCGGTTATCACCGGGGGACGTGTGTATGTTGCCCAGATCGATCAACACACCCTTCATGCGATCGACGAACATGACGGACAAACGTTGTGGTCGTTCACCGCGGGCGGCCGCATTGATTCACCACCAACGGTCCGGCGTGGGAGAGTGGTCTTTGGCTGTGCCGATGGCCGGGTCTATTGCTTGACCGAGGAAGGGAAGCTGGTGTGGCGATACCGAGCCGCACCGCTGGATCGCCGTGCGATGGCCTATGAACAACTCGAGTCTCTTTGGCCGGTTCACGGCAGCGTATTGATTCACGACGAATCGGTTTACTGCGTCGCCGGACGTTCGATTTTCATCGACGGAGGACTGCGTTTGATCAAACTTGATTTGGCAACGGGCCAACAACAGTTCGAACGTATCCTGGATGAAACCAACCCCGAGACGGGAAATAACATTCAGGAAAAACTGCAGATCTTGCAGATGCCCGTCGGCTTGCCCGATATCCTGTCAACCGATGGGCGATTCCTTTATATGAAATCCCAGAAGTTCGACTTCGACGGCAATCGATTAGAGATAGGCCCGAATTCCGGGGACTTCGCAACCCAAGCATCCAAGCAGCGCGGGGATGACGCGCATCTCTTTGCCCCGATGGGCTTCCTTGATGACACTTGGTTCCATCGCTCGTACTGGGTGATGGGACAAAGTTTCGCCGGCGGTCATGGCGGGTACTACCAAGCCGGACGCTTCGCTCCGTCAGGCAGAATCCTGGTCAAGGGTAACGGCTACGTCTATGGCTACGGACGCAAACCGCAATACCTACGCTGGACGACGGTTCTTGAGCACCAGCTGTTTGCCGCCGAACAAAACCCACCTGAAATCCCAGAGAACTTTGGACGGCGGGGCGGCGCGGCTTCGGTTCCATCGGCGTCGTTCCCAAAAACTGCGAGCCTGAATCCGGCCGGCAAACCGATCACAGTAGAAGCTTGGATGACGACGATTCGTCCCCAAGGCGTTGTGATCGCTCGCGGGGGGCCAACCGAAGGTTTCGCCCTATCGCTCAACAACGGAAAACCGCAGTTCCATGTTCGCGTCGAGAAGAAACTGAAAACAATCACGGGTCCCAATCGCATTGTCGGCGGCTGGCATCACCTGGTCGGAGTTCTCGACGTCGACGGCTCGATGAAACTATATGTTGATGGCGAATTGGTAACCGAAGGAAAAACGACTGGAACACTAACGGTCGACCCGGCGCAAGGCTTAGATGTCGGTGCCGACGGCATGACCGCCGTCGGTGACTATCAATCGCCTAGCCAGTTCAGTGGCGTGATCGACGAAGTACGTTTGTACTTCATCGCCGCAACTGACGAACAAATTCTGCGCCGCTACGAAAACGGACAAGAGATTTCTCCCGATGCCGTGCTAGCGGTCAGCTTTGATGACGGCACCGCTCGCGATCATAGCCTGCAACGCAACAGCGGCACCATCGACGGTGGAACGATTGTCGATGGCAAATACGGCAAAGGCATTCAATTCAAAATCGCTCGAAATAACAAAAAGCGAAGCGGCGGGAACAATCGCCAAGGGAACAGTTTAGTTGATCCCAAATGGGCCCAGGACGTTCCGATCTATGTCCGCGGTATGGTACTCGCCGGCAACAACCTGTTCGTCGTCGGTCCCAGAGATTCGATCAACGAAGAAGAAACATTCCAGCAACTCAGCGAAAGCGATCCCAAAGTCCAAGCGATACTCAACGAACAAGACCAGATTCTTTCTGGTGCCGAAGGCGCGAAATTACTTTCGGTCAATATCGATACGGGTAACGTCGAAGGCAACCTTGAAATCGAATCGTTACCGACATGGGATGGCCTGGCGGGGGCTGGCGGCCGACTGTACCTGTCAACGATGGACGGCGGATTGATTTGTTTTGAAAAACGAGAACGCGTCGAGCAGTAACCCAACATTCCCTGAGGCAACGACATCCCATGAGAGAGTTTCAGCGATTAAGAGTTGGAGTCTTTACCGTAGGAATTCGCTGGTTCACACCGATGCTATTCCTTGTGGCCTTCGCTCTATCGGCGAAAGCGTGCAACATCCCGGTTTTCCGCTATGCCCTCGAACGGTGGAAAACCGATCCCGTCGAAATCGTCGTTTTTGGCAAAGGTGATCTTCCAGAATCGGATGCCCTGAAATTGAAACAATTGTCCGATCTTGCCAGCGGGCCAGACTCCAGCCTGAATGCGAAACTGATTTATGTCGACGTTACGAAACCGATCGATGCGTCTTATGAAACCTTGTGGTCAAGATTGAAGCATCAGGTTTCTGCGATGCCCTACTTGACCGTCTGCACGAAGGGAAACGGAGGACGAGGTGGAAGGTATTTCAGGAGTCCTCTTCGTGACGTTGCCCCGGAGACGATCATTCGATCAGCCGTTCGCGATGAACTAAAACGACGCCTGCTTGCCGGGCATAGCGTGGTTTGGCTGCTAATCAAATCACCCGATGCGACGAAAAACGACGCCGCGACGAAGCTGCTGCGGGACAGTTTTCGATCGTTGCAATCAAAGATTAAGCTGCCCGAAGGTATCGGACTTCCGGGATCAGAATTGTATGCGGACGTCCCTTTAGTGATGCAATTTAGTGTCTTAGAGATCGACCCAAAGAAAAACGAAGATCCCTATTTGATCGACGCGTTGACCAGCTTGGGGCCGCTACCCTGGCAAGAAGATGATCCGATAATCGTTCCCGTGTTCGGTCGCGGGCGGGCACTGGAAGTCCTTCCGGCGAGGCTTGTTGACGAATCCATGGTGAGGCAGATTACCGAATACCTAGCCGGTGCTTGCTCGTGCCAAGTTAAAGAACAAAATCCTGGGTTCGATTTGTTAATTCATTGTGAATGGGACTCAGAATTGTTCGGAGGAGTAGATAATCGACCGCCCGATCGGTCAAATATCGAAGGAACAAACCAACCACCGACCCTGGTCCCGATCCCCCCCGGTCGAAAATAGAGATCTTTAGATTGCGATGAACCGTACTTTGATTTGGATCGCGGCGTCTTTTTTTGCCCTCATCGGATTGGTCTACGCGATGAGCCGCCCCGGTGGCAGCACCGTTCCGCGACAACCCAAACTGAATGCCGACGGTAGCGAAGCATCAATCATGTTGTTCTGCGCCGCGAGCAACCGTGCCGTGATGGAAGCGATCAAAGAACGCTATGAAGACGAATGTGGCACCCGAGTCGATATCCAATACGGCCCATCGCAAACATTACTGTCGTCGATCGAGGTGGCCGGTCAAGGTGATCTATTTTTGCCAGCCGACGATAGCTATCTGGCCATGGCCGAAGAAAAGGGGTTCGTAGCCGAAACGATTCCGATTGCGAAAATGCGAGCGGTGGTTGCGGTCGCCAAAGGCAATCCAAAAGGCATCAAGTCACTCGCCGATTTGAAGCGTGATGATGTTCGCTTGGTATTGGCGAACCCGGAAACTGCGGCTATCGGCAAGGTCACCAAAGATGTCTTGTCCGCTCAATCGAAGTGGTCCGACCTTGAAGCTTCCACCGTCGCGGTCCGTGCGACCGTCAATGAAGTCGTCAGTGACATCGCCATCGGTGCTGCCGACGCGGGAATCGTATACGACGCCGTCCTTCACACCTTTGAAGACGTCGACCAAGTTGTCATCGACGATCTCAAAGAGGCCTCGTCAACGATTGCCTTAGGTGTCGTTAAAAGCACCGAGCAACCCACCACGGCCCTTCACTTCGCCCGCTATGTCACGGCACAAGACCGTGGGCTGGAGTTGTACGAGCAATACGGTTTCGGAGTCGAAGGAGGTGACCAATGGGCGGAAACCCCGGAACTGTCAGTTTTCGCCGGATCTATGCTACGCCCCGCGATCGAAGACACGATTCGAGAATTCGAAGAGCGTGAAGGAGTTAAAGTCAATCGAGTTTACAACGGCTGTGGCATTTTGGTCGCCCAGATGAAAGCCGGTCAAAAGCCCGATGCCTACTTTGCTTGCGATCTAGAATTCATGAACCAAGTCCACGACCTCTTTCCCGAGCCAGTCTCGGTCAGCAACAACGAGTTGGTCATCTTGGTCCAAAGAGGGAATCCGAAAAACATCCGCTCGTTGAAAGACCTTTCGCGCGAAGGCTTACGGGTCGGAATCGGACATGAAAAGCAGTGCGCGATGGGATGGATCACGCAAAACACGTTTCGCGAAGGTGGAGTCCAGCAAGAGATTATGCCGAACGTGACGGTCCAAACTCCGACCGGTGACATGCTCGTCAATCAATTGCAAACGGGATCGCTCGACGCCGCCGTCGCCTACCTGAGCAATGCGGCCGGTGCGGCCGATTTTTTGGATGCGATTCGAATCGAAGGCATCGAGTGCAGTACGGCAATACAACCATGGGCGGTAGCTAAGGAATCCCCCTACCCTCAATTGGCGAGCCGGCTATTTGAAAGAATCTGCAGTGTCGAATCGCAAGACACATTCAAGTCGGAAGGTTTCAGTTGGCAATTGGAGCCAGCCGGTCGATGAGTCAATCGGATTCGGCAGAGGCGACTGCTTTTTCGTCAACCACACCGACACCGTCACATCAGACAAAATCGGTCGCTGCGACGCCCGACGATGCCCCGAAATCACGTGTTCGCAAACGCAGCGATGCGCCGTTCTTTATCGTCATGAGCGGCATTTCGGCGACGTTCATCTTGCTTATCGTTTTGCTACTCGTCGCCGACCTGCGGTTTACTTCGCTCTCGGATTTTCGCGATGCGCTCAGCAAGCCGGAAATCATTGCGGCGACGCGGTTGACGATCACCAGTTGTTCGGTGGCGGCGATCCTTTCGTTGTGGGTCGCGGTGCCACTGGGCTATCTACTCAGCCGGTATCGATTTCCGCTGCGCTGGCTGATCGATACGATCGTCGACATTCCAATCGTGCTGCCACCGCTCGTGCTCGGATTGAGCCTACTAATATTGTTCCATCAACCCATCGGCGACTGGCAACTGGAGCGTTTCCTTGGCGATAGAGGCTTTTCGGTGACTTACCGCTGGCCTGCCGTGGTCCTAGCCCAGTTTTCGGTGGCGTGTGCGTTCGCGGTGCGAACGATGCGAGTGACATTTGATCAAATCGACCCGCGAACCGAAGACGTCGCGCGAACACTTGGCTGTACTCGCGGGCAAGCATTTCTTACCGTCACTCTTCCACAGGCTCGACGTGGGATGATCGCGGCCACTACCATCGCCTGGGCGCGATCACTCGGGGAATTTGGGCCGATCCTTGTTTTCGCCGGAGCAACGCGAATGCGGACAGAGGTCTTATCGACGACCGTGTTTTTGGAACTCAGCGTCGGCGAATTGGACTCTGCCGTTGCCGTCTCCCTTTTGATGGTCGCCATGGCGATCGTTGTCCTGTTGATCCTGCGATTACTCGGGACCGGGCTAAACACATGATCGAGCTGAAAGACGTCAGGATCGTCGCGGGAGAATTTCGGCTCGATCACCTCTCGATGCAGATTCCGGCGGGAACCTATGCGGTACTCATGGGGCGGACGGGACGTGGCAAGACAACGATTCTAGAAGCCATCTGCGGACTCCGAAAAGTCGCCGCCGGCCAAATCCTGATGGACGGGCAAGACATGACCGGCTGGCCCCCCGGCGATCGCGAAGTCGGCTACGTCCCTCAAGACCTAGCGTTGTTTCCAACCTTGAACGTCGCCGAACACTTATCGTTTGCGCTGCGTCTGCGAAAATGGCCAAAATCGCGGATCAATGACCGGATCGAAGAAATGGCCGACTTGTTGGGGATCGATCATTTGTTGCGGCGGCGGGTGACTCACCTGAGCGGCGGCGAATCACAACGTGTCGCGCTCGGCCGCGCCCTCTCGTTCCGCCCCTCAATCTTGCTTCTCGATGAACCTCTGAGCGCACTCGATGATGCAACACGAAAAGATATCCAATCGCTACTTGCTCGGCTAAAGAAGACAGTCACCATCCTGCATGTGACGCACAACCGAGACGAAGCCGAAGCACTCGGTGACGTGCGGTACCAGCTTCATCGAGGTGAATTGTCGACGAGACCGATCAATAGTTAGGCAGAGTCGGATCGATCTGTTCCTTCCATGCCATGATCCCGCCGCGAAGGTTTTCGACGTTTTTAAATCCGGCCTCTCGCAGTTGTTTGACAGCCTTGGCGCTTCGCCCACCCATTTTGCAATGCACGACGATCCTTGCATTCGGATCGAGTTCCGACATTCGGTCGGGAAGATCGGCGAGCGGAATCAATGTCCCAGCAAGATTACAAATTTCGTATTCGTGAGCTTCGCGAACGTCCAACACCAAAGTCGGAGTCTTCGCTTGAAGCCGCTGTTGAAGTTCGGTCGGCTCGATATCGTACGGACTTTGCGGTTCTGGTCGCTTATTCTCGCCACCACAAAACTGGTCATAATCGATCAGTTCTGTGATCGAACGATGCTCACCGCAAACCGGACAATCGGGGCTGCGGTGAACTTTCAATTGCCGAAACTGCATGTCGAGCGCATCGATCAATAACATACGGCCGATCAACGGCTCTCCGATCCCTAGTAGCACCTTGATCGCTTCGGTAGCTTGGATCGTGCCCACCAATCCGGGCAACACCCCCAAGACACCTCCTTCGGCGCAATTCGGTATCAATCCAGGATCGGGGGCCTGTGGATAAAGGCAGCGATAACACGGTCCTTCGGAATGGCAAAGCACAGAGGCCTGCCCATCAAAACGAAAGATACTTCCGTAACAGTTCGGCTTTCCGAGCATGACACAAGCGTCATTGACAAGGTATCGCGTCGCAAAGTTATCGGTACCGTCGATGACGATGTCATAGTCGGACACGATCCGAAGAGCATTCTTGCTTGAGAGCCTTTCTTGAAACGGTTGCACTTTGACAAAGGGATTGATCTCGGCAATCCGCCCCGCCGCCGACTGCACCTTGGGACGACCGACATCGGAAGAATGGTGGATGACTTGTCGTTGCAAATTTGACTCGTCAACTCGGTCAAAATCGACGATGCCGATCCTTCCAATCCCGGCCGCCGCCAAATAGAGGCAGACCGGTGACCCTAAACCTCCCGCACCGACAACCAATGCAGAACTAGATTTTAGTTTCTGTTGGCCTTCGATCCCAATTTCGGGAAGAATCGTATGCCGGGAATAACGCAGATGCTCATCCCTGCTAAGCGGCTTCGTGAAAGACATCGAATCACTCATCCTCCCGCAATCGCGGGTACCAGCAGGATTTCGTCACGCTCGGTCACGACGGTTCGATCACCGTCCAAGTCGCGAATGTTTTGATCGTTGACAAAGACACCAACAAAGGAAGCGATTTCTCCCGTTTGGCAATACAGATACTCACGAAGAGCTGGGTATTCAACAACCAGTTGCTCGATCGCCTGGCCGACAGTGTCGGCGGTCGAGGGTACCTCCTTGGCACCGCTGGTATGTTTTCGAAACGCAGTCGGGATGATGATGTTCATTAAAAAATCAATTCGGACGATGATGTCCGACTAAGAGTTTATCGATCCACAGACGCCACAGTCCGCGCGTGGGCTAAATTTCAACGAATGAAAACGCATGTCACGCAAGTCCATCTTTAGCAGGCGGTTCTGCAGCGTCTCGCCGATTCCCGCGATGACCTTGATCGCCTCCATCGCCGCCAGACAAGCGACGGTACCCGAGACAGCACCAAAGACTGGAAACTGAC
Organism: Roseiconus lacunae; assembly: GCF_008312935.1. Lineage (NCBI taxonomy): Bacteria > Pseudomonadati > Planctomycetota > Planctomycetia > Pirellulales > Pirellulaceae > Roseiconus > Roseiconus lacunae. Next base: position 666,630 of record NZ_VSZO01000001.1, read on the forward strand.
GTGTCCAACTCGGTGGAGCCTCGGGATACAAGCACGCCAAGCAGCCCGTTTGCCCTGGCACGATCGTCGTGATCTGTGCCTCGAGTTCGTACATTGCGCACTCGACGAGAGGAATCCCCTGTTCGACCGCTTGTCGATTCATCGCAAAACGTTCGGGAAACAACGGCGCACAATCAACGATCAGATCTGCTTGGCTCGCTAAACCGGCGGCGTTCACTTCACTCACATTTTCGCCGACAGTCACCAGTTCCAATCGTGGATTGAGATCAAGCAGGCGACGGCGGATTGATTCGATCCGTGGCTTACCGATCCAATCGTGTGTCATCAACAGTTGACGATTGAGATCACTCGGTTTGACATTCCCGGCGTGAGCCAGCACCATCTTACCAACACCGGCAGCGGCTAACTCATAAGCCACCACGCTTCCCACCCCGCCGACACGACTGATCATGACCGACGCTGACTTTAAACGCTGTTGGCCGGCCTCTCCAAAATCATCGACCCACATCTGCCATTGGTACGTCTGACGCTCTTGTTCGGTGAGTCCCTGCGGTTCCTTCATACCATCTTCATCGTTAAGCGAGCCAATGCATTGCCACAAGTAGAACTTTCGGTCCCAAAGCCCTTCTCAGTAAGCCCTTCTCAGCGAATTCAACATTCCACCCGCCCATCAGCGGGAAGTCGATGGAGCGAGCACAACTTCCATCGCAAGCAGCCAATGCCACCGGAAGGCTCCGTAGCCAACGTCTGTTGAAGCACCCCGGATACTTTAACCGCAGTCTGCATGAACCGGCTAGTACGCCGTCGAGACCAAATGTCTGGGTTCGATTTATCCGGCGACGGTTGTTAGCCCCGTTATTGCATGGAATCCGTTATCGGACGGAATCCACGACTAACGCCATTCGGTTGATCGTCAATCCGAATAGTGACGGAGTACGTTAAGGTTCGGGAGGATCAGCGTCTCTTCACAACCGGTTCACTTCCAAATCAACGAAGCACGGTCACACCAATCGCAATCGCAGCTTGAGTTGCTCGATCAAAGATCGGCGCATCTGAGCATCGATGATCATCGACGTCCATAACAGCAACACCGCGATAAAGAGGAACCCTACCAACGCGGATGCTTTGCCGCCGGCGATACCAAGTAATGCGATTCCGATCAGAATAACGCCGTTGTCGAGCTTTAAACCATAGCGGATACAAATTCCAAACACGCTCAACAGCACGACCAGATGCGCCACCAAGGTCGAACCGACGACACCATTGATACCGAACCGCCCGATCAACAAATATCCGGCAACGAAATTGACGAGTAGTCCCAATAAGACGAAGCAGCTGGTGATCCATGCCTTTTCGATACACCACACGTAGTTCTGCGAGACCGCAGACACGGCGCCGATCGAACAGAAACACAAGGTCAATGGCAACAAGGCTTCACCGAGTGTGAATTTGTCTTTCCAAAGTTCGCCAAACAGAATCGGCGCGACCAACATGACGACCACCGATCCGGTTAGGCAAATCAATCCGACCGCCTTGATCATCAAGTTCATCTGCCTTCCAACGGATTCGGTTCGACCTTCCTCCCAGTCCTTCGCAAGGTAGGGCATCCCCGTTGATGCCGCCATCGCTCCGATCGACATCAACAACAATGGGAAAATGCATGCGGTATGGTATTGGCCGATCAGGTACTGAATCTCAACATCTGGATTCGGATAAAAGTTCACCAATAGCAATCGATCACAGAGCGAGAACAGATTCTCTAGCGCGTTCCCCACCCAAACCCAAATGGCGAACGGCAATAACGACCGCCAAAAGGTTGCTTGGTCATCCTTGATGGCCTGTGAATCACAAGTCTCGCCCTCTCGGTCGGTGATGACATAGCCGAATGCCAACAGAACGCCAACCAAGCAGGATGCCAGGTAGGAGACAACGACCCATTGAGCAGAAACTGTAAACAGCCGAAGCGTCGTGACACAAGCGAGTGCGAAGAACAGGGTTTGAATAAACTGAATTCTGAAGACAAATCGATTCAGTCGCTTGGCACTAAACCAACTACTTGCGAAATTGAAAAAGATAACGGCGGGTAGACCAATCGCTAGCAGACGAACGAACGATCGGTCGTCAGGGTTGCCAAAAAAATACTCCGCAACCACGTCACTGAACAACCATAGCGACGTGCACGTCAGCACCGTCATGATCAAACAAGCGGACAAGGTTCGTGACAAGAACTGCTTCTGCGCGCCGCGGGTTTCGTACTTTGCAAGAAACCGGCCGAACGCACCGGGGATTCCCAAGACGGTCAACGGAGCGGCCAACATTAGGAAGTTGAAAGCCAGGTCCCATTGCCCTACTTCATCTGCAGACAGGGCACCACACACGTAGAAACTACGAAAGAAGCCGATCGCGCGTTGGGCGATCATTAGGCAAGCGATCAGAAGCACACTTTTCGAAAACGTGTCTGCTGCGGTGTTGCGTCCTCTCGGTTGCTGCACCGATTCGGAAGTGGCTCGACTCATCTTTTCCCCGCGGCTCCCCCGCTACGACCGTCGCTTTCGATGGCTTTCGACATCGGTGGTTTGATGGTCAACGCTACATCGCAATGCAAAGTCGGTGATGCCTGTAGCGCCGCCAACGATTACACGATCACAAAGTCGAATCGATTGTGAGGTATTTAACGACCAAGCGTTGCCGTGATCAAAGAGACTGCGATAGTTGGGCACCCGAAGGCCCATGTCGGTTTGCCTCTTGCAGAGGGTAACCCACGTTTCATGAGGTCTAGCTCGCCCATGAGAATCTCGTGAGTCGAAAGACCCCATTCTGGAAACCGATCAATGCGAATGAATCGCCCGAGGGTGGTGGCTGCAGGTTGCAGTTTTCACCTAGGCTGGGGAACGCAGCCCCGACACTCGCGTTTTCGGATCTCGGCTTTCGAATTGGTTACTTAGACCGAATCAAAATCTTACAAAAACTGTAGTCAACCACGACAGCATGCATGCTGTTCGAGACGTGCGAATCGAAAAAGACACAAACTCCCTTGTCGTTTCGAGGAACTGAGGATTCATCATGCCCCTTCGCATCGAGCTGATCGATCGCTCGGAACTACTATCGGATGACGTGATCGAAGCGATCAATCGACTCGCACCGCATCCGTTCCAGCGTTTTGAATGGATGGGAAGCTGGCTAGAGGCATTTCAATCAACGGCATCCCCGTTTCTCTTGGCCGTCTACCAAAAAGACGAGATCATCGGTATCGCTCCTTGGTGTCTGCAACGACGTGCCATCGGCGGCCGGACGATTGCGTTTATCGGATCTGGAAAAGCCTGCACGGACCATTTAACGATTTCCGTGGGTGCCGGAAATAAACAACGTGTGACCTACGCGATTGCCCGATGGTTGACGGCCCCGGAACATCAATCGCTTTGGGATTCGCTGGAATTGGTCGGCGTCGACTTAAAAGACGAAACGATCAACCAGTTAGCTACGGCGTTAAACGAAGCCGGCTTAGACGTCGAACGCGAATCCGGCGACCCTTGTTTTGCCGTTCCACTTCCCGATTCCTGGGACCAATACGTTCAGCTTCGGTCGAAAAGCGGACGTCGTGAAATCCGCCAGTCGCTTCGACAGATCGAAGACGGAACACTCAAGCTTGACCGTATCCGGACATGCGAGGAGCTAGATTCTCATTGGCACCAGTTTGTTGCCCTGCATCAGAAACGCCGCGATGATGCCGGAACGACAAACTGCTTCGACTACCCCGGCTTCGATACGTTTCTGAAATTGGCGGCATCGCGGCTGCTCGAATCCGGCTATTTGCAGTTTTACCTTGCGTACGCCAACGACAAGCCGGTCTGTGCCCATTTTGCGATTGCTGACCAGGACACGTGGTCTTTTTATCAGTCGGGAATGGATCCGGATGCCTCAGCGATGCGTCCGGGACTATCGGTGTTTTGTCACACCATACGTGAGTCGATCGAATCTGGCCGCAAGACGTTCGACATGATGCGCGGTGATGAACCATACAAATTGCGATGGCGAGCCGAAGAAGTCGCGACCCAAGTGGTCCGCACGTACAGTCGCTCCGGCTTGGCACAGATTCGCAAACAGGTTTCGAAAACCGGTGTCACCTTCAAGAACATCGTCAAATCGGGCATTAGTCTCGGAACATCAAGAACCTAAAGGCCGGGACGATGTTAGACACTCGGCAAATCGGGTTACACGCTTACTACCTTGGTACGTCTTGGTGGCGCAAGCAGTCTCGTGAGAAACTCCGGCAGACAGGACAGTTGCCGGTTTGCTCGCTTTTTTATCACCGCGTCGCCGATGCGCATCCCAATCCCTGGTCAATTTCCTGTGCCGACTTCGAACGCCAAATTCGGTGGTTGCAACAGGAATTCGAGCTGATTTCGCTGCCCGATCTCCAACGGCGGGTCAGTAGCGGCAACAATGACCGCATGGCCGTTGCGATCACCTTTGATGATGGCTACGCCGAGAACATGGAATTCGCGATCCCGCTGCTCTTGGACCTGGGAATCCCCGTCACATACTTTGTCACCTTCGGCTTCATGGACGGGGAACGGGCGTTTCCACATGATCTCAAACGCGGGATCCCACTACCGACCAACACCATCGATGATTGTCGGTGGATGGCCGAGCAAGGAGTAGAAATTGGAGCCCATACGCGTTCCCATTGTGACGTCGGTGGCATCGCCGACCGGGCGATGCTCATTGACGAAGTCGTCACGGCGACCGAAGAACTGTCCGAAGCTATCTCGCGTCCGATTCGATACTTCGCGTTTCCCTACGGCAAACCGGAAAACATGAGTCAGGCGGCCGTCGATTTGACACGGCAGATGGGACTCAAAGGCGTTTGTTCGGCGTACGGGGCGTACAATTTTCCAGGCGAAGATCCCTACCATATCCAGCGAATCCATGCCGATCCCGAATTCATTCGCTTCAAGAATTGGTTGACAATCGATCCGCGAAAGACTTCGATTGGCCGTGGTTTCAAGTTTTTGGATTGATTGGTTTTCTCGGCAGCAACGAGCACTGGCGGTCAGCTTTAAAGGCAACGTAGACGCTGCCGCCAACTCGGGTCCACCAAGCGTTCTCGCCCCCTTAGAGCGACGGCTGATTGCTTGGTCTTTACCGTCTGACCAAAGACGCCGAAACGACAATCGCCGGATGCTTGACCAAAGTCATTCATCCGGCGTTGTCGTACTAATTCGTGGTTCAGTTTGCTCGCAGAGCGATCGTACTTTAGCACTGAATCAAGCGAATTTTTCCTTTGCCGTAGCGTTGCACATCCAGTTCGAAACTGTGATCAAGCGAAATCTTGTCCGGAGCTGGCAGCTCGATACCACCTTCGTAGTCAGCTTTTTGCAAAACCAAATGGCTTGATTCATGTGACGGCAGCAGATTGACCGCGATATTGAAAACTTCGCCGATATTCTCACGAAGGTTCTCAGCGATTTGCTTGGTCTGAATGCTTTCCTTGACGATCCCTGGAGGGATTTGGGTCAAAGCGGCACCCAGCGTTGCCGAACATGCGACGTCGGTCACGATGTATCCAGCCGGGTTGCCTTCGTCGTCAACATAGACGGCGACCGCGGCGGGCTCGACATCGTTGTCGCAATCGTTGGATTGAATCTTCAGTCCAAGCAGGTTTGATAGGAAAGAGCCGACATCTTCGGCGGTAACGTTAGAACTTGCAGTCGTCATGATTGACCTTCCGAGAGCAAAGATGGGGAACGAAGACATCCAAAGGGCTTGGATGTGGATGGAAAATTGGCACCGACGACTAAGTCAAAATTGGCTCAAGAGCGGCTTGAATCGAATCGGCGGTGAACGGTTTGGTAACCAGGAAGGCGGCACCGGCTTCGGTCGCCTGCTTTCGAGTTTCGACCGAGCTTTCAGACGTAATGAATCCGAAGCGAATGTTGTTTCCGGCTTCACGTACCTTCTGCAACAGTTCGATCCCTTTCATCTCCGGCATATTCCAGTCGGAAAGGATCAAGTCGGGAGACTCGCTTTCAAGTTTTTCAAGCGCTTCGACACCGCTCCCGGCTTCGATGACGGTGAAATCGCTCAGGTCGGTTTGTTTGAGCGTGCGAGTGACGATCATTCGCATCGCTTTACTGTCGTCAACGATTAAGATCTTCATCTAACTTCCTTCTGAAAATATATTCACCACAGGCAAATGCTGCCTTGGCAATGGAAACGGGAATGGGGGGATTAAGTTCGGTCTTTGAACAAGACGGTGATCGGTTCGCCTTCCAATTCGAAGGCTGTGGTCAACGCGTCTTCTGGTAGCGGTTGCGGGACCGGTCCGACACAAGGCAGCGACAAGGCACACTCTTGGTCGAAGATCCCTTTCACGTTTCCGCCGATGACATTCACGACTTCGCCGAGGGCGTCAAGAATCTCTTCTTCGGACAGCTCGTTTGCTTCGATCGCGAACATGGCAGTCGCGATTTTTGTAGCCAAATCGTGAGACGCGAACACCTGAATGATTGCGTTTCGGTCGCCACTGATCTGCACCGTGGCAGAGAGTGTTTCGTCGGTGACTTCTGGCGGCTCAATCGGCGACGCGTTGACATCAAGTTCAAGCATCGCCGTGAACAGGTCGTCGACCATCTGAGCGATCTCTTCGATCGTCACGGTCGATTCGTCTACCTGCTCACTAGCTACAGGGTCGATAGCAGACGGTTGCATCAATTTCTGTCCTCTTAAAGGGAACGTTAAGACCAATGGTTGTTTCGGCGGCACCGATAAATAAGTAGCCATCCGATCGCATCGATCGACGCATTCGGCTCAAAATGTCGGCCTTCGTTGACTGGTCAAAATAGATTAGGACGTTGCGAATAAAAATGATGTCGAACTGTCCGAGAAAAGGCCAAGCTGTCGTGAGGTTTAACCGTCGATAGTCGATCAGATCCGATAGTTCCCGCTTGGCATTCCAATGGGATCCTTTTCGTTCGAAGTATCTGACGAGGCTTTTCACCGGCAGCCCTCGATTGACTTCCAGCTGGGAGTAGGAACCCGATCGAGACTTCGCGAGCATTTCCTCGGAGAGATCTGTCGCCGTGATACTGACCTTCCAATTGGCAAGTTGAGGAAAGTGTTCGCGGATGACCATCGCAATCGAATACGGCTCTTGACCGCTCGAACAAGCGGCGCACCAAAGCCGAATCTCTTTCGACTTCTCGTTCTTTTTCATTAAGTCAGGAATCACCGACTTTCGTAGCGCCTCAAAAACATGCATGTCCCGAAAGAAGCTTGTTTCGTTGACGGTGACCGCTTCAGCAACTTGCTTGGACAAAGAACGATCGTTCGTCGCGCGCAGCTTCGCAACCAAAGCGGTGACGTCGCCGAGTCCGACCGTGCCGGCTAGTGGGGCCAGACGCTGTTCGAGCATGTAGACTTGCCTTGGGGCGATCACATTGCCGGAGTGTTTGGCAACAAGATCGCGAAGGAAGTCAATGTCAGCGGTTGCTAAAGGCATCGTTGCGTTTAATCCCTGGAGTTGATCAAATTGTGCTCGCCGATTTCTCGGCAAGCACAATCCGAGTGACTTCATTCGCCATCTGATCGATCGGCAGAACTTTTGTGGCTAAGCCTGCCTTGACAATCTGTCCGGGCATCCCCCAGACAACACTCGATTGCTCGTCCTGAGCGATCACCGGGGCGCCGCAGTCCCTTAGTCTTTTGGCCCCATTCATCCCGTCTTGTCCCATACCGGTCAGGATCACCCCGAGTGTCTGATTTCCAAAACAATCGGCAAGGGAATCGAACATCGGATCGACCGATGGCCGGCATGAATTCACCGGTGGGTTCTGATCAAGTTTCACCACGACAGTTGATTGAACACGAGCGACCGTCATGTGGTAGTCGCCGGGTGCGATCAACACCGCCCCCGATGACAGCGACTCTCCGTCAGTCGCCTCACGAATCGGTCGTCCCGTTTGACTGGCCAACCGACCGGCGAGCAATCCCGTGAATACCGGAGGCATGTGCTGCGTGATCAGAATTGGTGTCGAAAAATCCTTCGGTAAACCACCGAGCAACTTCATCAATGCTTGCGGCCCCCCGGTGGAAACGCCAACACCGACCGCGGCGATTCCGCCGGCGGACTTTACCAACGGGCGGACACTGTCCGATTGCGACCCCACCGCCGGTATCGATGCCGGTGCCGGCGACGGGGCCGCTTGAATGCTAGATGGATTTACTTGCTCCAATTTCGACAAGACGGGCTGTACGTGGGGCTGAGCCCATTGCATTACCTTGGGAATCAAATCACGCCGCACCGATGCCATTGCCTTGGAGATATGCCCCGCACCGATCGGTTTGGTCGCGAAGTCAGATGCCCCGGCTTCGATCGCGTCAAAGGACGCCTCGGCACCGCGACTGGTCAACGAACTGAACATGATGATCGGCACGGTTCGCGACAACTTTCGGATCTCGCGGACCGCATCGACACCGTCCATCACCGGCATCTCGACATCCATGATGATGACATCGGGTTTGACCTTGGTCACGTTGGACACCGCTTCCAGCCCGTTTTCGGCCTCGAAGACGACGTTTAAGCGAGGCTCGCTTTGCATCGAAGCTTTGAGCAATCGTCGCATCACCGATGAATCATCACAAAGCAAAACTCGGATTTCGTTGGACATGAGCCTTCGTTCTCCGTTGTTTATGCCAAGTCGGAGTGATCGGTACCGGCTGCACTGAGTACCTCGCCAAAGACTTCGTCGATCACTTGGTCGCGATCTTCAAGCAGCTCAGGGTGTCCCAGCTTAGACAGCGCGTGGGCACCACGGTTTAGCCCGACGTCATAGCCATTGTTTTCTTCATAACGTTGAAAGTGACTTGCGAGATGATCTGCGGCTGCGACGAGTGCGATCAACTCTTGATTGGGGTGGTGGGTCTCGGGAAGGTGATGCAATTCGATCACGGCGACCAATGAACGGGGAAGTTTGTTGTATTCGGCGAACCATGCTCCGAACTGACAGTGATCAATCCCCAACACTTGTCGTTCGCGGGAAAGGAATTCACTTTCTTCCTCGAATGACATCGGGTCCGCTTCGGCGAAATCTTCGGGTGCGGCGACGGCCAGCAGCAAACGCCCGAAATCATGCAACAACCCGGCAGTGAACTCTTCCCCTTCGAATCCGAAACGCATTTTTTGATTCAGGTGTGACGCTACCGTTGCGGTGCGAAAGCTATGCTGCCAGACGATCTCGCGAACCCACTCCTGTTCCAACGGCATGTTCTTCATCAAACTTGCGGCACTGGAACTGATGATCAGGTTTCGTACTTGCTTCAGCCCGAGCCGCACGACAGCCTGGCGAAGACTGACGACCGGAGTGCTAGCCGAAAAGATCACACTGTTGCTGATCTTAAGTGTCTCGGTGGCTAACTTGACGTCACGCTCGATGACGTTGGCAAGTTCCTCGGTGCGGCACTCAGGATCGTTGGCGAGTTGCAATGCTTCGCTCGCGACGGCGGGGAGCATCGCCAATTGATCCGCCCGGTCCAGCAACGTCTGTTTCAACGCATCGGCGTTAGGACTAACTTTGGCGGTCATTGCATTTCCTTCCAGTACGAAAAAGGTATCAAGGTATATTCGGGGTTAGGCTTTGGCGGCATTCATATCGACGCCGATTAAACGAAGCTTTTCGACAAGGATTTGTTTGGTAAACGGCTTCATCACAAACTCGTCGACGCCCGCCATTAATGCACGGGCCATTTGCGCCGGCTCTGTCTCGGTTGTCACCATGACAAGCTTCTTGTCGGCAAGATGGTCGATCTTGCGAACCGCCTTGACGAACTCCAAACCGTTCATTTCGGGCATATTCCAATCGACCAGGACCACTTCGACTTCGTCTGCCGCTGAAGTGAGCTGTTCGAGTCCCTCTCGTCCGTCCCCCGCTTCGATCACGTCAAAGCCAAGACTTAACATGATGGAACGGAGGATGCGTCTCATCGCGCGGGAATCATCAATGACTAAAGATTTCATCACTTTTACCTTTGACCTCGCGGAGCAGCCAGAATGTCAAACGCTGCCGGTTGTTGAAACTTGGCTGGCCACTAGTCAGGTTGCCGCCAGTAAATTCGAATTTTGCGTTGCTTAGGGAACACGGACTCACGGCCCGCCGGAAGCCCGCCAAATGCCTTTTAAATCTTCACCCGCGATGGCATTCGACCACGAAAAAAGGGGATCAAATTGATCCCCTCGCGCTTCGCCCGAATAAGAATGCTGGAGCCGAACCTGGCTTGCAAAGTCACTATGATTCTCAATCCGGTGGCGAACGAAATGACGTCACCGTCGTGATCGAACTAGAACGACCCCAAGTAGGAATCTTCCTGAGCCTCGGCGAGTCGATACTTCCCGCCCGAAGACGCTTCGGAATTCACGCTAGCTCCTGTATCGGATCGCGACTTGGAACTCGATACCACTTTCCCTTCAATGGTATTGCGTGCTTCGCCGACGAGGTGCAACAGATCTTCGGCGAGTCGATCGATGTCGGCCGCCGTATCTAGCGTTTGATCGGAATAGGTCGTCGCGCTTTTTGCTGCGGTAGCGACTTTGGTGATGCTCTCGACAATTTCATTGCTGCCGGCGGCAACTTCACCGATATTACGGGAGATCTCTGACGTCATTGCAGTCTGTTCTTCGACCGCACCGGCGATGGCGTTTTGACTCTCGCTAATCTCCGAAATGATTTGGCTGACCGAACCAATCGCAGTGATCGCTTCTTTGGTATCACCTTGAATCGTTTCGATACGTCCGATGATGTCCTCGGTTGCTTTACTAGTTTCTTTTGCCAGTTCTTTGACTTCGTTGGCCACGACCGCAAATCCTTTTCCCGCTTCGCCGGCACGTGCCGCTTCGATGGTCGCGTTGAGGGCAAGCAAATTCGTTTGTTCGGCGATTGAGTTGATCACTTTGATCACGTTGCCGATCTCGCCGCTACTATCGCCTAAACGAGTGATGGTGTCATTGGTCAAGCTAGCCGCTTCCACCGCATTTCTGGCGACGTTGGCGGCGTTCGAAGCGTTGGCAGAAATTTCTTTGATGCTCTCTTCGAATTGATCTACAGCCGTCGCGAGCGTTTGGGCATTCGAGCTTAACTGCCGAGCGACACCACTGGCAAGCGTGGCTTGATCGGACGTCTGCTCGGAATCTTCTCGCAAGCGTCGACTGACCTTGGTCAATTCTTCGTTGGATAGCCGGCGAAGATCGTTTGCCGACAGTCGCAGTGGCTGCACGGTCTGCTGGGCGATGTACCACCCAACGCAGCCGAAAACCACCAAGACACCGAATGTCGCGGCAAGTGAAATATTTCGCCGGGTCTGAATCACGCTGCCAACCTCCGCCTCCTTTTCCGCATTGCGTTCGGCGGTCAAGTCGATCACTTGATTGATCGATTCTTGGTGTGCGACAAACGCCTGACGCATCGGCCCTCGGATCAGCATTTGTGCTGCGCGAGCATCGCCGCCAAGACAAGCGGGAATAAACGCCGTCTCCAGCAGCTCGAAGAATTCAACCGCAGGCTGGTAGCAGTCGGTGTTCTTGATCTGTTTAATTCGACTATCCTGCAGATGCGTATTCCAGTAGGCGTATCGATCTGCAAACTCACTCTTCAAAGTTTTGCAGTGTGCGACATGTCGTCGAATCGTTTGTTCTTCCGCCCCCTGGTCCACCTCATTCGCCATATGAAGCGCGAGGGCATAGGGTTCGATGATGTAGTTCGACGGCGGACGCATGTCTGCGATCAGGTCTTTTCCGTCAATGATTTCGTTGTAGTAAGGCCCGTTGACTTTCGCGATTTTCAAGGTCGTCCAGGACCAAACCCCGTAACCGATAAAACAAAGGGAGACGACCGCAACCAAGAGTCCAATTTTGGCCCGGACGGTGAATCGACTAAGTAACACTGAAGTAGCCTCTGGAAGTAAATGATCAATCATTGTTGTCGTCTGTAATCGCTTTCGTTCACAATGCGATTACCACCACCATGTCGTTACACGGGAATCGCCAAAACCCGTTCAATGTCGAGAATCAAAAGCAATTTACCGTCTAGCTTGAATGCCCCGGTCAACATCTCGCGTTGTTGGCTCTGGAGCGTTTCCGGCAAAGGCTCAAAGCGATCTCGATCGACTTGCACCACGTCACCGATCTCGTCAACGAGCAGGCTGATCGGACCTTCTTGAGAACGCACGACCACGTTCATTGGTTTTCGTTCGGACTGGGATGGTGGCATTCCGAGGACGTAACGGAGGTTCAGAGCACTCACGATTTGTCCTCGCAAGTTCATCAACCCATGAACGACGGCCGGCGCGAGAGGAACAGACGTCGTGGGATGGGTTCGGATCACCTCTTGAACCTGACAAACCTCGACTCCGAATAGCAAGTCGTCGACTCGGAAGGTGCAATAAGATTCAAGTTGTTGGCTGGTTTGTTGCGACATGACTGTTATATATTTCGCTACGAACGATTGAATCGTCGAGACTCGTGAAACGGTTCGAATGCCAATCCGTGTTCTTGTGATGAGCAAGTCGGCTTTCAAACGAGGCATCCAACCGAACGAGAGTTTGGTCGGGGCGGTCGAGTGAGTCCTACTTTGCAGAACGTTTAACGCTACGTTGCAAAAACAGGTACCTTGCCGAATATTGCTCAATCGCAATGACGCTATTGCCTCACCAATGCGAGGATGTTCCGACGCCCTGACTGACGACCTCTTGAAGGTTGATAATTTGCGTCACCCGATCTTGAATCACACTGCGACCCGAGGAAACATCTTCGGTACGACTGAGTTGCTCGTGGACAATGTCAACGATTTTGCCGACCACGATCCCAACACTTTGCCCCTCGTGTGAATACACCACCGTGTGTAGCCGTCCGCGAGTCTCTTCGCTGGGGTTTGGGTCACCGAGTTGTGGACCGAGTGAAATTAGCGGCAAAATTTGGCCGCGATACTGAACGACATAGTTATGCCCGCTGCGTTCAAGTTCCTCACAGGTGAACTCCTCAAGCCGAGCCACCGATGAAAGCTGGATCGCCGCGCGGGTACCGTCACCAGAGTCTATGATTAATACTGACTCGCCGTCTTTGGTTCGACTCATCCCGCGATGTGCGTGTTCTCGTAGGGATCGGTCACGATGTTCGGTCAAGACACAGCTTTTCTGAGCGATGCCGATCACATCGAGAATCAGCGACACGGTTCCGTCCCCCATGATCGTCGCACCGGCAAACGCACTAATATTTTTCAAGTGATTCCCGAGTGGCTTGACAACAATTTCCTGGGTATCAGTGATCGCTTCGACCACCAATCCGAACTGCCGATCCTCGGCTTGCAAGACCACGATATTGACGGCTTCGGATTCGGATCGATGTTCGCCATACGATCGCAAACCGAGCTGCTCGTCCAAGTAAACGAGCGGCAATAGCTGTTCGCGCAAACGATAGACCGGGACATCGTGAATGTATTCGATTTCCCGTTGTGCGCGTTCTCCGTCAAGACGCACAAGCTCCAACAAGCTGACTTGTGGGATCGCGTATTGACCGCCCCCGGCTTTGATGATCAAGGCGGGGATGATGGCCAACGTTAGCGGTATTTTGATCCGCAGCGTTGTACCTTTCCCGGCTTCGCTTTGGATTTCCAAGGTCCCGCCGATGCGTTCGATATTGGTTTTGACGACGTCCATTCCAACGCCGCGACCAGAAACGTTGGTGACCTTTGGAGCGGTCGAAAAGCCGGGCAACAAGATCAAATTGGTCAGCTCTCGTTCGCCCATCGTTTCGGCTTGTTCTTGACTGATCAAGCCTTTCTCAATCGCCTTGTCTCGAACGCGGTCGCCATTGATCCCGCCGCCGTCGTCAACGATCTCGATGTTGACCTGACCGCCTTCATGAAAGGCACGAAGGCACAACGTTCCTTCCTCGGGTTTGCCGGCAGCTGCTCGAACGTCGGCGGATTCGATCCCGTGGTCGACAGAGTTACGGACGATGTGTGTTAAAGGATCCTTGATCGCTTCAAGGATCGTTTTATCAAGCTCTGTATCCGCGCCTTCCATCACCACGCTGACCTTCTTTCCGCACGATGCCGAAAGGTCACGAACGACTCTCGGAAGCTTGTTCCATGCGTTGCGAATCGGTTGCATCCGAGTCTTCATCACGCCTTCTTGGAGCTCCGTCGTGATCAGATTCAAACGCTGGCTCGCGGCGGCCATCGCTGGATCGTCAGTCGAGCCACTGAACTGCATGATTTGGTTTCGCGCCAGCACGAGCTCGCCAACCAAGTTCATCAATTTGTCGAGCAATGCGACGTCGATCCGCACCGTGCTGTCGACGACCGAAGCCGATTTCTCGCTGCCTTCACCCGACTTTCCAGTCTCACGCTTGACGGGCTTACTAGGTGCCGGCGTTGACGCGGACGGTTTCGGTGATTCGGAAGACGCTGTTGACGCAGCCTCGGAAGCAACGGAAGCAGGTGTCGCGTCAACCTTCGAGACCGTATCCCCAGGGGAGTCACCTGATTGAGAAGCAGCCGTTGTCTCGGCTGAAGCTTCCGAAACCTCCTCCGATGGCTCGACGGCAGATTTCGGCTCCGGCTCCATCGCTGGTGCACCAGTTTGCGAAGAATCAGGCTGGGTTTCTTCGACAGCAGGGGCTTCTTCGACAGCAGACGCCTCGCTTGTCGGCGTTTCTGCTACGGGGATTTCCTCCGCAGGCGTTTCGGTACCGCCACCGCGACGGCTATCCAAGGCTACCTGTAGACGTGAAACGAGGTCGGCATAGTCGTTGTCGCCTTCGCCTTGTCCCGACTCCAGCATGCTAAGGATTTCACGAATCGCATCGACCATTTCCAAAAGCACATTGGCGATGTCACTGGAAAGCTGAAACTCTCCGTCGCGCAAAGGTACGAGCAAATTTTCGCCGACATGTGCGACTCGTTCCAAAGTTGGCAAGGCCAAGAAGCCAGAGGTCCCCTTGATCGTGTGGACCGTTCTAAAAATGCTAGCCAGACGTTCAAGATCATCGGGCGCATCTTCGAGCGCAAGGAGATCGTCGTCGAGCGTGTCCAAGCTTTCATAGCTCTCGACCAAAAATTCATTAATGATTTCGTCGAAACCTTCCACGCATCTTCTCCGATGTTGATTTACCTAAGATCCAATCGGAGAACTCAACGCAACGCACAGGTTTTGCGCAATCACCCCCGATCCATTGGGGGTCATCGAGAAGGTGGTTCTCGACTTGCGTCGAGTTTTAGAAAATGTCGGCGGCACTTGCCGCGCGGCTACCGGCTGACATGGCTGTGTTGTTTATACGACTTGCAACACTTAAGGCCGGCCCCAAGCGGACAGAACGAGGGTCACCGGCCAAGACGCAAGTCGGTCGACCGTAGCTTCCGCCCACCGGTGAATTGCGTGAATTCTCAGCACCGGGCAGACGTCAGGGCGAGTCGACGTCGTCAGGGGTAACCGAAACAACGTTCGAAGAGAGTTGGTCGACGAGCTTTTCCTCCAAGCCATCTTCCTGCCGCCGACTCTTGCGCAGGGTCGCGACACTGGTCTGGCTGGGAAGCTGACCGAGATGACAGATCGGTTCACCGGGACTGACCGCCGGCAGTGTATTCATACCGATCACCACGGCATCGAAAGGACACGAGATCGTCGTTTGAACATGTCCCAGCAAATCGAAAATCGTTGCCACCGGCTGATCTCGCTCCAGCAATTCTCCGGGCACGATATGAAATTGCATGAAGCCGCCTTTGTTCGCCCGCAGCCATTTGCTCTGCTCGATCACCACTTGATACCGCGGGCTTTCGATGACGCCGGACAGCATTTGAAGTTCACGAAGCACGTTGCAAACACCACGCACGGCTGACTGCACGATCCCCGGTTCAACCTTCGAAACCTCGCCGCCTTCCATCACAATCGTCGGACAACCATGCGCGGTCGCTTCACTGCGAAGCGCCCCGGCGGGACCGACGCCGTTGATGATGACTTCACATCCGAACGCCATTGCGATGCGTTTAACGGCAGCGTCAGACAAATCACCGCGGACGTTAGGATAATTCGTGCGTCGAACCGATGCGGTATGAAGATCGATCCCAAAGTCGCAACGAAAGACCAACTCATTAAAGATACGATACGCCAATCGACTCGCCAGTGACCCACTTGGCGTCCCCGGGAAAGATCGATTCAGGTCTCGACGATCGGGAAGGTACCGTTCGTGCCGTTCAAAGCCCAGCATGTTCAATACCGGGATCAGCACCAATGTCCCGCGAGTGATTTGAAACTCTGGGTCGACAAGTAACTGCTGAATCGCGCCGGTACCATTGATTTCGTCGCCATGCAGGGCGCCGGTAACGAACACGGTCGGGCCATCATCGAGGCCACGGCGAACGTGCATGGGAATCCGCACCGGTGCGCCGGTACGCCGCTCGCCGACTTTTAACTTCAGATCAACGCTTTGTCCCGGTTCGACCCGCTGCCCTTGCCAAACATCGATCGACGATTGTTTCTTTTTACTCAATGCTACTTTGCTCCAGCGAATCAGTCCTCGCCGCGATTGCTATCCGCAGTCGCCGACGATCCGGGCGGCGGATCATGAACGATATTTGCGACCGGCAATTCGGGAAGATCTTGTATCTTCGGTCGTCGGTGACGTCGAATCTTCTTGGGAACTAGGTGTCGAAGTGTTTCGAGTTTGCCGAAACATAGCAGCCGATCGCCCGCCTCGAGCACACGATCGGAGCGTGGATTGGGAACGACCGTGGCGTCCCGATAGAGCGTCAAGATATTGATATTTTTATCTAGCAAGTCAGAACTGCCGATCGTTTTGCCGACCATATCTGCGCCTTCGGGAATGATGATCTCGGTCACTCCCCAACCTCGACTGACGGTCAACCGTTGACGCAAATCGACTTCGGGGAAGTCGACATGTGCGGCGATATGATCGATTATCGCGCCGGCGACATCGAGCTGCGTACAGCGTTCAATTCCTTCCAAACCTGGTGACGAATTGATCTCCATGATCTGGGGCCCATCACGACCTTCAAGCATATCGACCCCGGCAACACGCAGGCCCATGATTTGTGCGGCCCGGAGCGCCGTGTCACGTTGCTCGTCCGTCAATTCGACCCGTTCGGTCTTTCCGCCGCGATGGACGTTGCTGCGGAACTCCTGTCCCTGCGCGACACGTCGCATCGCCGCGACGACTTGATCACCGACGACAAACGCACGGATGTCGCGTCCCTTGCTTTCGGCGACAAACTTCTGGATCAATACGTTTTGATTCTGGCTTTGCAGAAGCTCCACGATTGCCTCGGCCGACTTGATGGTCTCGGCCAATAGCACTCCGATCCCTTGGGTGCCTTCGAGCAACTTGATAATGACCGGAGCGCCGCCGACACGTTCGATCGCTGGCAAGACATCACGTTTATCTCGAACGAAAGTCGTTCGCGGTATCCCGATTTGATGCCGGCTTAAGATTTGTAAACTGCGAAGCTTATCCCGTGAATTAACGATTCCGGATGATGAGTTCGTCGAGAAAACATTCATCTGCTCGAACTGACGAACGACCGCGGTACCGTAATACGTGATCGATGCTCCGATGCGAGGCAGGATCGCGTCGTAGTCACTGAGATGCTTGCGGCGAAAGTAAAGATCCGGTGCGCCACGATCGAGGTCGATCGCGAACTTCAATGTGTTCAAGACCTTGATCTTGTGCCCACGTTGCACGCCCGCTTCTTTCAGCCGTCGGGTGCTGTAGCAATTCGGACTGCAGGAAAGGATGCCGAGTTTCATTTTGTTGGTCTAGGATTTTCGTTTCTTTTTGGGAACGCCACCCAGATAAGACTTCCCCGGATCGATCAAGAAGCGGCGTCGAAATGCTTCGCGACCGAGCAGCATTCGGAACCCCATTTGATTCCGGTCCGCCAACGTCAATTCGATCTCGATTCGATGACCGAACAAGGTAACCGGGGTCTTAATCACAGGACGCACAGCAGATTGACCACTTGATGAGCGCACCGATCGCATGTCAAGAACCGGCGACGAACATTGAATAGTCCAATCGTCGTTGCGCTGAATCGGATTGACCTTGAAACGAACCTGTGAAACACCGTTCTCTTCGTATGTTTCAATGTCGAATGCGTGAAGTGATGACGATCTCGCTCCGGTATCAATTTTTGCTTTCACAAATTTGATCCCGAGTTCTGGCAGAGACAACCATTCTCGCCAGCCGATGATAGGTAGCGATTCGCTCTCTGTCATAAATCGTGCTTCTGTTGCGTTTGGTTAAAAGTGCAGTTCACCACCAAAGTGTACACCATGAGCAAGGTAGTCTGAATGGACCCAGAGCACCTGCGGGCGAAGCGGACCGATCAACGGATTTGTCTCTTCGGGGATTAACCCAGAATTGAGGTCACGGTCGATCTGCTCCGATGCCCTCGCCACATTTGGCAAATACAGCACCGAATAACCAATGCTCGCATGAAGTCGATCGGTCAAACGATAGCCAAAACGTAATCCCAGTTCGGGAATCATCGCGAATTCATCTCGCTTATGCGTTCCGCTATTCGATCGAAGTGCATACAAACCGCCGTCAAAGGTATCCGTGACTCCGGATTGAGTTCGCGTCGTATTCCCAGAGATTTGCAGCGTCTGTTCATTGTTACCAAGCGCGACTCGCATGCTCGATTCTAACCAGGCGCGATTGAGTAAGATTCGATGAATGAAGCCGAGTTGTAATCCTTGAAACTCATTTGTCGTTCGGAACGAATCACTTCGAGACAGCGCGAGCGATGGAGCCGTCCCGATGCTGTTGTAGTTTTCGTTGATCTGCAAACTGTCTCGCAATCGAATATTGCGGTAACCGATGATCCAATCCGTATGGTCGCGTTCACCACACTGCACACAATGCATCCCGTGATTGCACAGTGCGATCCGAGCGTTAAGTAAGAACGAGCGCAACTCGGACGAACTGTCGACACTGATATCACCGCCGAATGCCCCCGGAAAGGAAATCAATTCGGCAGCTTCTTGGCCACTGCTTAAATCGAAATAGGGGCGTCCGAGAATCACATCGCCACCGCTCGAACCACGATAGCGATCGTTTTCCTCGGATAGCTGAAAGTACTCACCTTCGATTGCCGCCGTCTGCTGCGGAGTGATCCAGAGACCCCCGCCAAACAAGAACCCACTCGCCGACCCGTCGTTCAGATCACTTGCGCCGAACAACGTCGAGGTCGACGGTTGCCCGAGCACCGCGGCCACCGATTGGCCGGTTCCGTTAGGGCTGGTTGTCACCAACGCGGGGGTCCCCATTCCTGTCGCATCCCACAACAGGTACTCGCCGCGGAAATATAAACGTGTGTCGATCTGGCTGCGCAATCCCGGGAACAAAGGGTCAAATCCGCCGATCGAATTGTAAACCGGGCCTCCCTGAATCACCGGCGATCCGACGACAGGCGAGGGGATCGTCGCAGGCGCGTTTAGCTGCGGCGGAACGGCAGCCACCTGATAGCTGGGACCGGAAAACAACGAATCACCAATCCGCTGAACCCCTGAAAAAAAACCGGATGAACCGGTCGCCGTCTGACCAGTGCCTGACACCCGCTGGTAGGGATCGATTGCCTCGGCGGGCGAAACAAAACAATGCGAATTCCCCCACAAGATCACAGTTCCGAAGACCAACGCGGTGACCACCAGAGATGGCCCTCGGTTCGGTTTGCCCGGTTCGACGCTACGTTTTCGCCCAACAATGACGCCGACGCGTGCGATTGCTCGACGGATCGCCGCGCATGTTCGGCAAATCGTCGCACGTGGGCATTGAGAACAGGCTTTTCGACTGGTCTTTGAGTGAAAATCCACAAAAATAACCACCGCATAGTTTTTGACTCAAGATTTCGGCTCGAACTGCCGAACCGCGTCAGAAATTGCGATAATTGGAGAGTCCGCGTCAAGATGAAACTGCGCCTTGCCGGAAACAACGCGCCCCGTCGAAAATGCGGCCGGTACCTTTCTTGGCCTTGCCTCGAATGGTCGTATCCTGCGAAATCCGATCTCGGTGCTGACCAGCCCTCCTTCGCGCCACTCCTTAAAAAACCTTCCACGATCCAACCCCATTTAGGAATCAACCATGCGAGCTATCGCTTACGTCACCGCAATCGTTGTCGCCGCGGCGATCATGTTTTTCATCATCCAGTCTCCCGAAGAAGCGACCAGTACACCGGAACAGCAAGCGGCGTCATCGGTGGCCCCGGAAGTCGACGTGAACACCGCCTCGTTGACTCTCAACGTCCCGGACATGCATTGCCCCTTCGCGTGCTATCCGAACGTCAAGAAAACTTTGGAAGGCCGCGACGATGTGGTTAGCGTTGAACTGGTGCCTCAAAAAGAAGAAGGCGTC
Organism: Roseiconus lacunae; assembly: GCF_008312935.1. NCBI lineage: Bacteria > Pseudomonadati > Planctomycetota > Planctomycetia > Pirellulales > Pirellulaceae > Roseiconus > Roseiconus lacunae. Next base: position 687,046 of record NZ_VSZO01000001.1, read on the forward strand.
ATCGATACACCGCAAGTCGTTGTCCAGTACAAAGACGGCTTCGTGGTTGATAACGCGATCGCACAACTTGGCGAACTAGGCTTCGCCGGATCGACCGTCGTCGAATAGCCAACCGACGTGCCGCAAGAACGCTCTCCCTGGCAGCCCGACGCGTTATTGCTGGTCGGGCACGGAACACGCGATCGACTGGGCACCGAGCAGTTTTTCACGCTCGCGACACTGCTGCGCGAAAAACTTGCTCCCGTCGATGTCGAAGGTTGCCTGCTTGAATTTCAGCACCCAACGATCGCCGAAGGCTGGCAGCGATTAATCGAGCGTGGCGCGAGGTCGATCAGTGTCGCACCGCTGCTTCTGTTCGCCGCCGGTCACGCCCGCCGGGACATCCCCGAGACGATCCAGCAGTGTGCCAACGAAACGCGGGACCGCGGCATCGACGCTCGCTACTACCACGGCGGTCCGCTTTCGCGATGCCCTCAAATCGTCGAGCTGCTCAAACAACGGATCTCCGCAACGCTTGACGGCTCACCGCCGGATCCAGATACGGCCCTCGTAATGGTCGGGCGGGGAAGTTATGACAGCTGTGCGACGACGGACATGAGACTACTTGCCGAAATCGTAGCCCACCAAGCCGGCTTTCAATCGAGGGCGGTCGGCTTTTACGCGATGGCAGAACCTCGGCTACCCGACGTACTTGACCGAGCCGCGACGGAACCGGGAATCAGACGCGTGGTCGTTCAGCCCCACTTGCTGTTTCAAGGGCGGCTTTACGACGCGATCTGCAATCAAGTCGACGAAGCCCGTGCCAGGCACCCACAGGTCATTTTCGACGTCGGTGACTACCTGGGGCCGACCGCCGCAGTCGCCGACGCATTAGCCTATCGAGCGATCGGTTCGCTAAAAGGAAAGCCATGCCGAGCCTAAGATGTCGAGGGAACGGCTGACCGCTACCTGAACTTGTGGCGGCGGGTTTCGTTCGAAGACATTCGCCCAGTAGCGATGTGATCGAATGCTCCCCAGACACGTGATCCCCTTTGGCACTCGCCAGCCCGCGACTTGGCGTTTATGATTTCGGGCCCGTTATTTTTTTGTTGCCACCTCTGCTATTTGCCATGTCGACCGCTTCCGAACAACAAGTTGCCGATCCCTACTTCCAAGAGCTTTTTGCCGACCGAATCGGCGGATCGCAGTACGGAAAGAGCACCGAGATCTACAAGTTCGAAAAGATCAAGCGAGCCAAACGCAAAGCACTCGAAACCCATCCCGACCGGCAATTGCTGGACTTCGGCATCGGTGAAAACGATGCGATGGCCGACGAATCGGTTCGTCAGGTGATGGCAAACGAGGTCAACCAGCCGGAAAACCGCGGCTATGCCGACAACGGTGTCGCCGAATACAAGGAGGCGGCGGCACGATTCATGAAGCGTCACTTTGACGTGAGCCTAAATCCTGCCACGCAGATCAATCACTGCATCGGCAGCAAGCCTGCCTACGCGATGCTTCCGGCCGTCTTTATCAATCCCGGTGACGTGACCCTGATGACCGTCCCTGGTTACCCCGTCGCCGGAACGCACACGCGGTACTACGGCGGTGAAGTCTTCCGCTTGCCGCTACTGGCCGAGAACGATTTCCTGCCGGATCTGGACAGCATCCCCGACGACATTTATCGCCGCGCGAAGCTGTTGGTGCTGAACTATCCCAATTCGCCGACCGGTCGCTTGGCGCCACCAGAATTTTTTGAAAAGGTCGTCGCCTTAGCAAAGGAAAAGCAATTCGTCGTCGTCCACGACGCCGCCCACATCTTGTTGACCTTCGACGGCCAGCCGCGCAGCTTTTTGCAAACCCCCGGCGCGATGGACGTGGGCGTCGAAGTACATTCGATGAGCAAAGGCTACGACATGATCGGATGGCGAATGGGATTTGTCGCCGGGCATGAGCGAATCGTCTCGGCATTTGCCGACGTCAAAGACAACAGCGATAGCGGCCAGTTCATCGCGACGCAAAAAGCGGCCGCGGCGGCGCTCGATGACGACTCGATTCCCACGCGGATCAACGCCAAGTACCGCCGCCGAATGGAAAAGCTCGTCGCCGTGCTGAAGGATTGCGGCTTTGAGTGCGAGATGCCCGGCGGAACGTACTTCCTTTACACACCGTCGCCGAAAGGCACCGAAGGCGGTGAGACGTTCGACAAGGCCGAAGATGCGACTCGATTCCTGATCGAACAACTCGGCATTGTCACCGTTCCCTGGGACGACGCGGGCGCCTACTTGCGATTCAGCGTGACCTATGTCGCGGAATCCGAAGCAGACGAAGACGCGTTGATGTCGGAAACCAAGCAGCGATTGCTGAACGCCAAATTCGTTAGCTAAACGACGGCTGTGTGACGTTTTCGGTCGAGTCCGACGCGGGACTCGGCGGCGGGATTAAAAGCCTGCCCGAGCAGGTCCCCAAGGCCATTGCCGGTCGTTGTGAAAATGGCCCAAATTTGGTATCCTATGTGATTCTCGCTGAGCCCGAAAAAGACGGGTTTTTAGCGGCTTTTCACCCTTCCGCTAGGACACCAAGTGGCAGACGAAAACGACGATCAATCGCAGGATGAAGAGAACGGCTCCGGCGGCCCCCCACAGCCCGAAGGCGAGGGCGGCGGTGACGATCAAGACCGCGGCGAAGGCGCCTTGCGGCTGATCGATTTGCCGATCGAGGATGAGCTGCGGGAGAGCTATCTGACTTACGCGATGAGCGTCATCGTCAGCCGAGCCCTGCCCGATGTTCGCGACGGCCTGAAGCCCAGTCAGCGGCGGATCTTAGTCGCGATGAACGACCTGAACCTCGGGCCGGGCAGCAAGCGGGTGAAGTGTGCGAAGATTTCCGGTGACACCTCCGGTAACTACCACCCCCACGGTGAGTCGGTAATTTACCCGACGCTGGTTCGCATGGCCCAGGAATGGAACATGCGATCGCCCTTGATCGACAAGCAGGGAAATTTTGGTTCGATCGCGGGTCTGCCACCGGCGGCGATGCGGTACACCGAAGCCCGCCTCTCTGCCGTGGCCGCGGCACTGCTGGACGACCTGAAGCTCGACACCGTTGACTACATCCCGACTTATGACGAGGCGCGGACCGAGCCGACCGTATTGCCGAGCAAGTTCCCTAACTTGCTGGTCAACGGTTCCGGCGGGATCGCCGTCGGGATGGCAACGAGCATCCCGCCGCACAACCCGACCGAAATCTGCGACGCGTTGATCAAATTGATCGACGAACCGGAAACGAGCATCGACGAGCTTTGCGAAATCGTGCCCGGGCCGGACTTTCCCACCGGTGGCATCATCTGCGGCCGAGCGGGCATCCGCCGCGGCTACAAAACAGGCCGCAGCACGATCGTCGTTCGCGCTAAAACTCGCATCGAAGAGATGAAAGGCGGCCGTCACCGCATCATCGTTTCGGAAATCCCCTACCAGCAGTACCGCGACCGCGTGGTCGAAAAGATCGCCGCCTTGGTCAACGGCGATCGTATCAAGGGCATCTCCGGAATCCGCGATGAGTCGGACCTGAAGGAGCCGGTGCGTTTGGTAATCGAGCTGAAACGCAACGAAGATCCCGACGTGATCTTGAATCAGCTTTACCAGTTCTCGCCGCTCCAGGACACGATCTCGATGATCTTCCTGGCGTTGGTCGATGGTAAGCCGCGCGAGCTAACGCTGAAAGAAATGCTCGCCGAATTTTTGCGGCACCGCGTCAACGTAATCCGCAGACGAACCCAGTTCTTGCTGGCCAAGGCACGACGCCGAAAGCACACCGTCGAAGGCCTGCTGTTGGCACTGGCCAACATTGACGAGATTATCCAAACGATCCGCACAAGCCGCACGCAAGCCGAAGCGAAGCAACGTTTGATGGGGATCGAGTGTCCTGCATCGATGATGCAACGCGCCCTCGGTGACGAAGGTTTTCGACAATTTCAACTCGAACGCGGCGAAGCAGACACGTACGCGCTGACCAGTGTTCAGACCGACGAAATCCTGAAGATGCGTCTCGGTCAACTGGTCAACTTGGAACAGGAAAAGCTAACCGACGAGCATCGCCAGTTGCTCGAAGAGATCGCCGACTACCTGGACATCCTTGCCAACCAATCCCGTGTCCATGGCATCATCAAAGATGACCTGGAAGAGATGAAACGTCGTTTCGGGTCACCACGACGTACCGAAATCAGCAACGAAGAACTCGGTAACTTCGACCTCGAAGATCTGATCACCGAAGAAACGATGGTCGTTTCGATCAGTCACGAAGGGTACATCAAACGCACCCCCAGCAGTGTCTACAACACACAGCGCCGTGGCGGCAAAGGACTAAAAGGTGCCAAGACGGGTAGTGAAGACCCGATCGAACACCTGTTCGTCGCTAGCACCCACGCGTACTTGCTGTTCCTGACCACGACGGGCAAGGTCCGCTGGCAGAAAGTCTACGACCTGCCACAATTGCCCCGTGACGCCAAAGGCCGAGCGATCGTCAATCTGCTCGCACTCGAAGAAGGCGAAAAGATCGCGTCCTGCCTCGCGGTCCGTGACTTCAATCAAGAAGGCTACTATGTGGTCATGGCGACGCGAAATGGCCTCGTCAAAAAGACACCGCTGGAACAATACAGCCGCCCCAAACGAGGTGGCATCATCGCGATCAAACTGCGCGAAGATGACGAACTCGTTTCCGCCGCCGTTATCGGCCCCGGTGACGAAGTCATTCTGGTCACCTCGGCCGGAATGGCGATTCGTTTCCGCGAATCCGATGCCCGTCCGATGGGACGCAACACCTCCGGCGTCAAAGGCATCAGCCTGGTCGGCGATGACAAAGTCGTCGGGATGGTTGTCGCCGAACCCGAAGCGACGTTGCTGACGGTTTGCGAAAACGGCTACGGCAAACGCACCCCATTCGGCCCACACGCAAGCGAAGGCGAGAGCGATGCGGAATCAGAAGTCGACGGTGGATCTTCGTCGGCCCGCTACCGCACTCAAAAACGTGGCGGAAAAGGCCTTCGTGATATCAAGACCAGTGAACGCAATGGGAAAGTGATCGCGATCGCCCGCGTCGACGACCAAGACGAAATCTTCCTGATGACTGGCAAAGGAAAGATCCAACGAATCGCCGCCAAAGACGTGGGCGTGATCGGACGTAACACCCAAGGCGTCCGCATCATGAGCGTCGATGGTGATGACTCATTGATCGCCGCCGTTCGAATCCCACCGGAAGAGGACGCCGAGGAAGAAGCTGTCGCCTCCGCTTCACCATCCGATGGCAACACTGGGGCTGATGCTGAGCCGGATCAAGCGGCGACCAGCGATGCGGCGGCTGCCGAAGGCTCGAACGAGCCCGACTCGGAATCCGAACCACCGGCAGCCGATCAGTAACCGCCGAATGCGATACTCCGGTCCCCGCTTCACTCTCTCGCGCGGGAGTGAAGCGAAGGATCGATGCCCGTGAGAGATCGCAATCTCAGTGCCCGCCGAATTGGCACGCCTTCTTTGGTTCAACCCGACAAACGATCGACCGACAAACGATCAAGGCGAAAGCGACTCAAGCCCACAACGCATCACGTGATCGTTGGCTACAAGCCATTGCGATTGATCCATCCGCTTTGCGAGGATCTGCCAATGCTCTCGGTCAACGGCTAGTAACTGCGCCAACGAACTGGGCGTGTCCTCATCGACCCGAGTTCGACTAGCAAGCAACGATTGGATCCGCGCGCGTTGCTCGGCGTCTAAATCGTTCCGCGTCAGTGATGAGCGCAACAACGGCACAACGCAACTGCCATAGCTGGCAAGCTCTCGGACGGCAGCACGTCGATGTGCACTCTTCGTCGACTTCATTTGATCGACCAAGTCGTTGACTTGATCGCGCGACACCGTCGACAAGAGGTGGGTGTTCTGACGCAAATAGTTTTCCGTTCGCCGCGTCAACTCTGAAACACTGCGTCCCCGCAGAATACGAGCCAGGATCGACTCAAGGTGAACGCTAAACCCATCCTCGTCTTGGCCGACG